>CAZWPI010000278.1:0-1506 GCA_964636055.1 uncultured Candidatus Bathyarchaeia archaeon | reverse complement strand
GTCAAGGTTTCTTGACAAGACACATTTGGCGTCTAATACCCATTCAATGCAGAAAAAAGTAGAGTAGGTCTACCCGCACCAGCGCTTCTCTCAGAACTATATAAAAAGGGGCTATAGACTGTTCCACGCCTATCAGCCCTCCACCACTCACGAACTCCATGCAAAAAGTGTGTATAAGACCAAAAAGGCACCGCAGACACAGCCCTCAAAGACCTGCTCCTTTTTGCGCCAAAGATTTTTCCCGAAAAGTGTAGTTAACTTAAAGAATGAGCGTAAACATAACGTAAGCGAATCATAATGAGAAAGGACCATAGTGGTGGAGGTTAACAGTGGCACAGGCAGCCTTCGAGGAAATCAGTGCATCCGACTTTTTCTACCGCAACCGAGACATCGCTGGCTTCACTAACCCGTCCAGAGCCATCTTCGCGGCCATCAGGGAGCTTGTGGAGAACTCGCTGGATGCTGCTGAAAGCCTCAAGATACCGCCGGACATTTACGTGCGCCTCTCTTTTGAGGGTGAAGCGAGCAAAGACACGCAAATCTACAAACTAAGAGTCGAGGATAACGGTTCTGGAATACACCCGCGGTTTATCCCTTCAGCTTTCGGTCAAGTCCTCTTCGGTTCAAAGTACAGGCTGAAGCAGACGAGAGGCACTTTCGGTTTAGGCGGCAAAATGGCGGTGCTGTACGGGCAGATCATGACGCATCAGCCTGCCTACGTAACTTCAAGCACTGGTTCGGCTAAGATTTACTCCTTTAAGCTTATGATGGATATTCAGCGAAACCGCCCCATAATTCTCGACCGTAAAGTGCTCATAAACAAGGAGCAGTGGCGCGGAACAATCGTGGAGTTCAACCTTGAAGGCGACTACCTGCGGGCTAGATCCAAGATTCTGGAGTACTTCAAGCAGACAGCCATGGTGAACCCATACGCGAACTTGACTTTTGTGGATCCGAAAGGCAGGCTCTACAAGTTCACCAGAGTCACAACAAACATGCCTGACCCGCCAAAAGAGACCGAGCCACATCCGTACGGCGTGGACGTGGAGCTTCTTCAGCGGCTCATCCAGGTGACGCCGTACAAGAGCATGCAGGAGTTTTTGAAACATCACTTTCACAGAGTCGGCGACATCACCGCACAGAAGTTCTTGGAGTTCAGCGGCATAAGCCCGTCTAAGAACCCGAAAAGGCTTTCGCATCAGGAAATTGTTAAGCTGATGCAGCACCTCAAGAGGTTCAAAGAGTTCTTGCCGCCAGACGCCAGCTGCCTATCGCCTCTGGGCGAAGAGCTATTGAAAGCTGGAATAATGAAGGAGCTAAACCCCGAGTACCTAGTTGTCAACCAGCGCAAACCCTCAACTTACGCGGGTCACCCGTTCATCATCGAGATGGGCATTGCTTACGGCGGCGAGATTCCGAAGAAAGGGGCTTTCGTTATCTACCGTTTCGCTAACAAGATTCCGCTGCTTTATGATGAGGCAAGCGACGTTTCGTACAGGGTGATAA
>CAZWPI010000277.1:0-1513 GCA_964636055.1 uncultured Candidatus Bathyarchaeia archaeon | reverse complement strand
ATGAGGAAATCGAGGTACGAAGACGCGTTTGCGGATGAACACTTTTTCCGCTTCTGAGTCCACTCAAAAAAGCATGAAGCCAGACTGCTCTGTTGCTGCTCTCTCATGCTGAGAAGGCTTGATCTAAAAAATTAGAAAACAGGAGATTCTGTAAAGTAAGATTTTGTTGGCAAAGCAAAGAAAGTGGAGATTTTGTTGTACTTATGGTCGATTTCGATTGCCTGTCAAGTATGCCCATGCGCTTACGAGCGCAACAGTTAGCACGGCACCAGCAAATCCTGCGACCATGTAGCTTGTAAGACCGCCAAGCGCTGGTAAGATCGCTATTATCCACGGAATAACGAACACTGCTGTCAGCTGCGCTATCACTCCTGCCATGAAACCCAAAAGTGCAACAATTCCGAATATTTTTAATCTGTCGCCCATTCAATTCACCTTTTTGTTTTAGCATTAGATTAAGCCTCTTTTTAGTCTAACTTACACTTTTTTGTCTAATATCCGAATAGTGCCTACCTTGTCTTTTAATTTTCCAATTAAAGCCAAAAACAAGTTTTTCTGACCTGTATATCTCTACGTATATACGTGCATGTTTCCAACATGTTAACAATGTATAAGATATTTCAAAGGCATCTGTTGTTCGGAGGTATTAATTTGTCAGAAAGATTTGCAAAAAAATGGGAAACTAAACGGGGCGAACAGCCGTTCACGGATCGCATAAAAGAAGTTGTGAATCCACCAGGCCCACTGAAGCCAAGACTTGACTTCGCCGTGAGACGAATAGAACTTCAAGTGCAGAAACTTGATCAAGCCACAGACCGATTCAGCCAAAGAGACAAAGCAATCTTTGCGAGAATAGTTGATGCCTACACCAAACACGACACCGCACGCGCCAACGTCTTCGCCAACGAGCTCGCAGAAGTACGCAAGATGGAGAAGCTAATCATAAACGCCAGACTTGCCCTCGAACAGATAGTGTTAAGGTTACGAACCGTATCCGAACTTGGAGATGTAGTGTCCACCTTAGGACCAGCCGTTGGAGTTCTACGAACCGTCAGAACAGGACTAGTAAGCGTATTCCCTGAAGCAGAAACCGAACTAGGCGAAATCGGCAACATGCTAAGCGGAATAATGATCGAAGCAGGCCAAGGCTCAGGAATGACACTGAACTTCGACACCGTAAACGAGGATGCCTCAAAAATCCTTTCAGAAGCAGCAACAGTCGCTGAGCAGAAAGTCAAAGACAAGTTCCCAGAATTACCGCCAGGTATGCCATCCGTCGCAGCTTCGCAAACAGAGAAAACGACAGAGAGCTTCTAAACTGAAGGAGGGAAAACATGTCCAACAACTCCAATCTTTTTCTTTCTATCGGTAAAACAATCAAAGATGAGTACGGTCGCACAATCGGAAAAGTCGCCTCTTTCGCATTGACCCCCAGCGGGAAATTCGACGGTGTATTTATCGAGTCTAATGACGGAAAATTCTTAAAACAGTCTATGGAACACCTAAAGTTCAA
>CAZWPI010000276.1:0-1517 GCA_964636055.1 uncultured Candidatus Bathyarchaeia archaeon | reverse complement strand
GGCGAGGAAGTTCTTAACCGCGTGAAAACCGTCAGCCACGACTGCAACGCCCAAGACCTCGTTTTTGTCGGCAAAACCAAACATGGAAACAACGTTCGCGTGAACCGCATTTTCGCCGAAGCAGATGTAAAACTACTCTTAGGGGATGTTAACCTACACTATTACGCCGGCTACGGCGGCGGACGCAAAAGCGTTATGCCCGCCATCTCATGCAAAGAAACCATCAGCCACAACCACGCCATGCTTCTACACGCTAACGCACGCACCGGAGTTTTAGAGGGAAACCCCATTCACGAGGATATGACTGAAGCGGCGAGGCTGGCGAAAGTAGACTTCATCCTGAACGTTGTAACCAACAGCAAAGGAGAAATCGTGAAAGCGTTTGCCGGCGATTTGGAGCAGGCGTTTCTTGAAGCCACTAAGCTTGTGGATGAAATGTACCGTGTATCGGTGGACCGCAGAGCCGACATCGTGGTGGTCAGCCCAGGAGGCTACCCCGCCGACATAAACCTGTACCAAGCCTACAAAGCGCTGGACAACGCTTTAGAAGCGGTTAAGCGCGGAGGCACCATAATCATGGTGGCAGAGTGCGCCGAAGGACACGGAAACCAAGTTTTTTACGACTGGATGACGCGGCTGGAAGACCTGAAGAAAGTTGAACGCGAGGTCAAGCGCCACTTCGAGCTGGGCGGACACAAAGCGTACTACCTGCTGAGAGCGCTGAAAAACCATCAAATCATCTTGGTTTCTTCACTGCCCGACTACTACGCGAACGGCGTTTTCAAGTTGAAGACGGCACGAGCGGTCAACGACGCGTTACGCGAAGCCTTGAAGAACGCGGGTTCGCAGGCTAGGGTGTGGGCTATGCCTCAAGGCAATTTCACTTTGCCCGAAGTTAAATCAGCCGAACAGGCATAATCCAACAGCAGACCTGAACGGCGCATAAGAGTGATATCGCTTAGAAGGCGAAAGCGCATCAAGCGTGAAATAGGCTTGATCAGATTTTTAACGCGAACTTCGAAGGGTTGCTGGGGCTTTGCACACTTAATATAGGAGAAGAAAATTGCAACTCAGCTGCTAACTGGTTTTGTTAGCGCAACTTTGTGCAAAGCCCTCTCAGCCTCTGATCGATTCTCCCATTACACTTGTAACCCCAAAAAAGAGGGGGAAGATTGTTTGTGCGGATTTGTTGGCTGTTTACCGTTTCCTAAGCATCAACACGAGCAGCAGCCCGACTACTACGATTGCGATTATGATGCCTATGGACATCGGCAGGAAGTATAGGTCAGCCATCGATGCAGGCTGCGGTGTGGACGGAGCAGTTTCTACGGGAGCTGCTGCCACGCTTATGGCAGTGAAGGCAGTTGAAGAATAGTATGCCTTAGAACCTGAGAACGCAGCGTAAACGGTGTATTCGCCTGGAACCTGCGGAACGAACGCCACTCTGTAAAAGCCGTTTGCATCGCTTGTTGTTGTGCCTACATCGTAGCAGTTGTTGTTCGGGTCAAGCACGCTTA
>CAZWPI010000275.1:0-1554 GCA_964636055.1 uncultured Candidatus Bathyarchaeia archaeon | reverse complement strand
CTTGGTCAATATGGGAGGAACAATATCTGTTACGTTTCTGGTATGGGAAGTTTTCTCCAACTTGTAGCCATCTATTCTGATGTGCCCTGTGAAGAAGACTGTTGGCAAGAGGTAATGATGATGAACAACTGTAAGGGATGTGAACTCTGTCGCCGAGCGTGCCCAACTGGCGCTATTCCTTCAAATCGATTTCTTCTGCGCGCCGAGCGCTGCATCGTGTATCATAATGAGAAAAGCGGTATGATTCCATTTCCCAGCTGGATGGATTCATCTTGGCACAACTGTATTGTGGGATGTATGCACTGCCAAAGAGTCTGCCCCCAAAACAAGAAATTCATAGGATGGATCGGAAAAGAAGAAGAATTCTCTGAAGAAGAAACCACTCTAATCTTGGAAGGAATACAACGTGACAAGCTGAACGCCACGACACTCAAAAAACTGGAAAACCTCAGTCTAGTTGATTATCTTGACAGCCTTCCTCGCAACTTGAAAGTTTTCTTTCACAAATCTGAATAGCACGTTCTAAGAAAGAAAACAAGGGGTTTGAGTTAGGATGAAATTTTAATACCGTACTTTGCAGTATATTTTGTGAGGTTTACTGTTGGATTATGCCTTAATCGCTGATGCGTACGAGAAAATTGAAGCCACTACGAAACGGCTTGAAATGACCGATTTGCTGGTTGATTTGCTAAAAAATACGCCGAAAGACGTCATTGCCAAAGTTGTCTATTTGACTCAGGGCAAAATATACCCTGACTTCGTGGGTTTGGAGATAGGTGTGGCTGAAAAGCTCGCCATAAAAGCCCTAGCTCAGGTTTCAGGAAGAAAGGACATAAACCTTCTTCAACTCCTCTCCAAGATTGGTGACATCGGCGAGGTTGCTGAGGAAGTCATGAAAAAGAAGAAACAAACTACGTTTGGAGTGCAGAAAACCCTGAAAGTACAGCAGGTGTACGAGACCCTTGACAAAATGGCTAATAAAACGGGTTCTGGTGCTGTGGGTTCGAAAATGACACTTTTAGCTGGACTGTTGTCATATGCTTCGCCTAAAGAGGCGAAGTATATTATGCGCACGGTTACGGGCAACCTGCGTTTGGGAATTGCGGACATGACGGTTTTGGATGCTTTGGCGATAGCTTACGGTGGAGGCAAGGAAGCCCGAGAGTTCATAGAGCGCGCTTATAACATTTCTTCTGATCTGGGTCGAGTGGCGAACGTGGTGGCTGAGAAAGGCTTAGCGGGCATCAAGAAGTTTAAGGTGGTAATTTTTGAGCCGATAAGGCCGATGTTGGCGGAGAGGCTTGCGTCTCCTGAAGAAATCTTGGAGAAGCTAGGCGGCAAGTGCGTGGCTGAATACAAGTACGACGGCGAACGCGTGCAGGCGCACAAGAAAGGCAGAGAGGTTGTGTTGTACTCGAGGCGTTTGGAGGACATTTCCAGCCAGTACCCGGATGCCGTTGATCTCGTCAAAGACCATGTGAAAGCTGAAGAAGCCATTTTGGAGGCTGAATGTGTTGCTGTTGACGTTGAAACGGGCGAGTTGCTTCCGTTTCA
>CAZWPI010000274.1:0-1646 GCA_964636055.1 uncultured Candidatus Bathyarchaeia archaeon | reverse complement strand
TCGCTAAGCAGCGCCGAAGTGGGCTACGAAGGCAGCTACAAGGATGTGGAAGACCCCTCGCTGTACTTCAAATTCAAAATGGCAGGCACCAAGAACGAGTATTTCCTTGTGTGGACGACCATGCCCTTCACGATAATAACGGACACGATGCTGGCGGTTCATCCAGACGCGGAATATGCGAAAGTGAAGGTCGGCGATGAACTGTGGATAATGGTGAAGCAACGCGTGGAAGCGGTCATGCAGGAACTCAGCATCAAAAAATACGAGGTCACCGAGGCAATAAAGGGCAAAAGCCTCGAAGGAACCAAATACGATTATCCGCTTAAAGACATAATCCCCAAGCAAGCGGAACTTGAAACCAAGCATAAGCTCGTGCACACGGTTATCTGCGAAGACTTTGTGGACTTGAACACCGCAACCGGCGTGGTCCACCTCTCACCTGGAAACGGCGAAGAAGACTTCTGGGCTGCGCAGAAACGCGGCGTGCCAGTGTTCGCGCCTTTCGACGACGAAGTCAAATTCACAAAGGACGCTGGAGTGTTCAACGGCGTTTTCGCAAGAGACGCCGACTACCTGGTAGTGGAGGAGCTACGCAACAAGAACGCGTTCGTAGCGGTTAAAAAGGTCACGCATGAATATCCAACGTGCTGGCGTTCCCATCACAAGCTGGTGTGGCTGGCACGGAAAGAGTACTTCCTGCGAACAGACAAGCTAAACAGCAAAGTCCTTGAAGCCGCAGAAAAAGTGGAATACTACTTTGAGGAACCCAAAAACCGTTTCATCGCTTTCCTGAAAGAAGGCAAACCATGGTGCATCTCGCGTGAACGCGTCTGGGGCACACCTCTGCCGATATGGACCTGCGAAAAATGCGGTCACAAGCGACTAGTAGCCAGCAAAAAAGAACTCATAGAGAACGCTTTGGAGCAGGTTCCCGAGAACTTCGAGCTGCATAAGCCATGGGTTGACCGCGTCACGTTCAAATGCGAAAAATGCGGCGGCGCGATGCACAGAGAAGACTACGTTCTGGACACCTGGCACAACAGCGGCGCTTCACCATACGCGAGGTTCACCGACGAAGAATACGCCAAGTTCGTGCCCACCGACTTCCTCACAGAAGGCATAGACCAAACGCGGGGCTGGGCTAACTCGCTGCTGCTGGAATACGTCATATTGACTGGAAAGCCAGAAGCGCCCTACCGCGCTTTCCTGTTCCAAGGGTTAACGCAAGACGCCAAAGGCAGAAAGATGAGCAAAAGCCTCGGCAACATCGTGGAAACCAACAAGCTTCTGGAAAAGTACTCAGCAGACCTCTGCAGGTTCTACATGATGCGTAAGTGCTCGCCGATTGACTTCATGAACTTTGACCTGCAAGAGCTTAATCGCCGGTCATACCAAGTCCTTTCCACGCTTTATCACCTGAGCAGGTTTTTCCTGCAAAACGCCGAGTTCGACAAGTTTAGCCCAGCCAAGTTCACTTTGGAATGGGCAGCTCGCGAGGATCAGATTAAGGATGCGGACAGGTGGTTGCTATCTAAGCTGCAGGAGAAGATAGAGGAGTACACGCGTGGGCTGGAGCGTTGCGAGTTTAACTTTGCCGTGGCGATTTTAGAAGATTTCGTGATCGAAACGCTAAGCAGGCTTTACGT
>CAZWPI010000273.1:0-1660 GCA_964636055.1 uncultured Candidatus Bathyarchaeia archaeon | reverse complement strand
TACCAAAAGCCTTAAGTGTGGCAGATATTCTACACTGTGTTAGTTTAATGAATAAGGTGTTGAATTAGTTTGGCTGTTGAAGGTTTTTTCGAAAACAAAAGACAACCCGTAGAAGCCAAAGTCGGCGAGTTAACCCCGCAATCAAGAGCAGTTAACGTCACCGCCAAAGTGGTTTCGAAAAGCGAAATCCGCGACATACCAATGGGAAGAGACGGATCCGCCCACAAAGTCTGCGACGCACTAGTAGGCGACGAAACAGGCAGCATCTACCTAACCCTCTGGGACGACAACATCGAAAAAGTAAACGAAGATGACACTATACGCATAGAAAACGGCTACGTCACACTGTTCAAAGGCAACATGCGCCTCAACATCGGCAAATACGGAAAAATGACGCCCGCAGAAGAACCATTCGAAGGCGAAGTAAACACAGAAAACAACGTATCCAGCAAGACATACGAGCAGGAACGAAGACCGTTCAGACGCGGTGGCGGCGGCGGCAGATACGGCGGCAGAGACAGACGCGGTGGCGGCGGGTACAGACCCAGATACTAGCTTCAAAGCGTAGAAAAAACGTTTTTTTCGCTTTTTTATCTCCTTAAATTTCTTTGATTCTTGCTTGCGACGTCAAGTTTTCGTTTTTTTACTCTAAGCGAAGATGAAATCAACTTAGATAATTATGCTGCAGAATAATTGTGCTCAGAAGCTATACCCCCTCCCTTTTATAAAGGCTGAAGCACTGAGTGAAGCGTTGGTTGCTTGTCAAAAATCCTCTTATGCAAAAGGCGGGTTGATTTTAATTAGAGGCTATCGTTTTACCCGAGTCAGCTTGCTGAATTTCGCGTTTCTGCTATTTCTTCAAAAGTTCCATGAGTTTAGGCATCAACTCGCAACCGCGGTCCAAAACGCCTAAACTCCCGTTTTGGCATTCTCGCTCAGAGAACTTGGCAATGTTTTCGTCATTGATCTTTCCGCCTGATATGAGCACTGGAACCGGAGTGTCACTGTGCACCTTCAAAGCGCAGGGTGTTGCATGATCAGTAGTTACGCAGAACATATGGTCTCTCAGCGAAATTTCCTTCAGCAGTCTGCCGAAGAAGTGTTTATCGATGGCGGAGATTATCTCGGTTTTTCTCTGGCAGTTGCCATCGTGACCCGGCTCGTCAGGACCTTTAAGGTGAATGTAAAAGCAATCGTGACTGGGCAGCACGTCAAGCAATTTCTTAACTCTGACTTCACAGTCTCTTTCAAAGCTGCCTGAGGGGGGAGGCAGAAGAGTGGCTTGCATCCCAGCCAAGTCGGCTATTCCTCTTTCCGCGGGCATATCTGAAAGGGCTGCGAAATTCACGTTATAACGCTCGTTGATGTTGAAGAATCTCGGCAACTGGCTCCCTGCATCTCGCGTAAGGATGCAATTAGCTTTTAGCTTGCCTTCCGCAGCACGTTTTTTGTTTACCGCGTGGTTTTCCCAGAGTTCATGCGCTTTCTCGATAAACTCGTTAACGAGGTTTGCGGCGTTTCGCGCTTCTTCCGTGTCATCTAAGGGCAGGCTTTTTTTGAGAACCATCTCCACATGGGGTGTGGCTACTCCGATGCCGTTCACTATGGTGTAAGCGGGGTCGCTGTTGGTTATCTTGCTGGAAAGACATTTTTCTTTGCT
>CAZWPI010000272.1:0-1668 GCA_964636055.1 uncultured Candidatus Bathyarchaeia archaeon | reverse complement strand
TTTGGTGGATAAAGTGAAGGATTACACGAACCTTTTCGTTATAGGTTCTATTGAAATCTCCGTCAACCAGACCGCATTGAATGAGGCATGCGATTACGTTGTGGATTCAGGGTTATACCTAATTGTTTTCATCACAGACAGCACAGAATACCACTACGATAACAACTACACAATCTTCATGTGGGGTGCTGATGCGAAGCAGAAGTACGGTGACATGTTCTTAGGCGTCTACCGCTACGATGAACCTGGAGGAAACCAGTTAGACCTAGGGCCGTCCATGCTGATTGAGAGCGCAACGGACTACACCGATATGGCTTACAACTATACTACTGTTCTGAACATACTCATATCTCACCATATGAATTACAGCGACACAGTGATCACTGCAGATTACGGGCTTTACTGGTTTGATTACAAGGCAGGATATACTAGTGTTCTAACAGAGTTCGGATGGACTCATAGCAGACCATTACACGTAGGGCTTTGCAGAGGTGCAGCAGAAGCTTACAACAGAGACTGGGGCGCCATAGTTACTTGGGAGACCACTGAAGAGCCGCACATAGAGTCTGGAGACGAACTGTACGACGACATGGTTTTAGCTTACAAAAACGGGGCAAAATACCTCGTGGTTTTCAATTACCCCAAGATTGGACCCTACGGAATATTGGAGGATGAACATTTCCTCGCTCTAGAGAACTTTTGGAGCTACATTCACAGTAACCCCTTAGCACACGGGGTCATTCAGGGAGAAGTTGCTTATGTTCTTCCGAAGGATTACGGCTTTGGCTTCCGCTCTGCTGAAGATAAAATCTGGGGGCTTTGGGAAGCTGATGAATTGTCGCAGAAAGTCTGGGACGACGTAAACACGCTTTTAGACCGCTATGGCTCTCGCTTAGACATTGTTTACGATGAGCCAGAATTTATGGACGCCGTGAAAAACCAATATGACAAGCTGTTCTTCTGGAACGAAACAATCACTTAGAATCCTAGAAAAAACGGAAAAAAGAAAAAGAGGGTTGGTTTAGTAGTTTTCGCACCAGACTTCGAAGTAGCTTCTTGCGTGGCTGCACACTGGGCATTTGTCGGGTACTTCGGTGCCTTCGAAGACGTAACCGCAGTTTCTGCATTTCCATTTGATTGGTGCGTTTTTCTTGAATACTTTGCCTTGTTTCACGTTTTCCAGCAGTTTCAGGTATCTGCGTTCGTGGTAGGCTTCTACTTTGGCGACGTTGCGGAAAGTGTCAGCTACTTCGCTGAAGCCTTCTTGGTCGGCTACATCTGCGAAGTTGGGGTAGATTGTTCCCCACTCCATTTTTTCTCCTTCAGCAGCAGCCTTCAAGTTATCCATTGTTGACGCGATTACTCCAGCGGGATAAGCAGCGGTCAATTCCACCATTCCGCCTTTAAGCAGCTTGAAAAACAGTTCCGCATGCTCCTTCTCGTTACCAGCAGTCTCTTGAAAGATAGCAGCAATTTGCTCGTAACCTTCCTTTTTAGCTACGCTAGCAAAGAAAGTGTATCGGTTTCTAGCTTGAGATTCGCCTGCAAACGCAGCTAAGAGATTCTTCTCTGTTTTACTACCTTTAAAATCCATAAATCTTGGTCTCCTATGCCTAAAAAATACGTTAAGAGTGAAATAAAAACAGTTTCCCAAAAAATTTTGGAAAT
>CAZWPI010000271.1:0-1688 GCA_964636055.1 uncultured Candidatus Bathyarchaeia archaeon | reverse complement strand
CGGTTATAGCCACGTTCGCAGGCTCAGAAGCCTACTACAGCTCTTATGCAAGCACTTATCTGTACGTGACAGAACCACCAGCGGCGACTCCGCCACCTACACCGACGCCGGCGCCGATGACTGACACGTACGTGTTAGGCCTAGGGTTAGCAGCGATAATCGCAATCGTAGTTGTCGGGCTAGTAATAATACTGATGCTCAGAAGACGGTAAGCATCAAACAAAAACGCACAACCTACTTCCCCTTTTTTTAGTCATCCACATGTGAAGCAGAGAAGAGCTGAGAGGGCTTTGCGCAGAGACACGCTAACAGCGGTCGTTAGTAGCTAAGGTTCCTTACTCTCCTATATTTGACGTGCAAAGCCCCAGCAAAACCCTTCTTTTTTGTAATAACGTTTTTTGTTGATTGCTAAGTTTTATAGGCGCGTACAGTAATAGTCATTTATTGCAAGCTTAGGTTCAGGGGGGACATATGTATGCCTTCATTAGCAAAAAAGAACAAGCAAAAAAAGAAGAAACACGACAAAAAGACGGGGAAATAACACGAATTAAATATTTTTGTTAAGTCAACTTTTTGTTCATGCCCGAGCTGTGCCAATAGAATAAGTAACCGTTAAGAAAACGGAAGTAAAATGTGGCGTGTTAGTCGGAGGGCTGGTGTGTATTAAGTGTACATCAGAATTTGCCCGAGCCGTTTGGATCTCTATGAGGTGTCCCCAGTTAATCTGCAAAATGCGTGTTCTGTGTGACTGTGAGGCTGCAGTAGCGCGCTCGCTCAAAGCTATCTATCGGTTCTCATTTAACGTATCCAAAGTTTCTTTCAATTGTTTAATTTCTTTTTCTAAATTGATAATCCTTTGGTTATGGCCAACTACTATTTCTAGTATAGAGTCGAGATTGTCTTGTGTAGATTTGATATTGTCTGTAATGTATTCAAAAAGAAGCAAAAGGTTTTCGTTTGCTTGAGTGAGTTTTGTCAAACGCGCTCCTTGTACCATGGCTTTTAATTTGTTATACTTTTTCTCACGTTCTGCTTTTCGTTTTTTCAGTAACTCAAGCGCATCGTCACTCATGTGATTTCCTCAGTTTTGTAATGAGGCAGTTGTCGTTTAACTTTTTTGTTTAATAAGTTTAAAAATAATAGTTGAAGCGTGCGCTACTTGTGTCGCAATAGTATTAGGAGAAAGAATCTGCGCGCGCTAACGTTTCTTGCCCTTGGCAGGAAGTTGCTGTCTCAACTGTTTCTTTTTCGCTTCTTTTTCTCGTTCCATCTTTTTCTTTTGTGCGATTTGAGTATTCTTTTGTTTACGTTTCGCTACACTCGGCATAAATCTCAGCCACAAATTAACAATAGACGACCAAGCTAAAACATGTTTCCTTCGCATTAATTGAGGAAGCCAACAATAGCCAAACCCAACGCTTCTTTCTTTCATTTCACTAAAGAAGCCAACGTTATGGTCAAAAGAGAAAGAGTTTTGCAAAGCTTTTTCTTGGGCTTAAGAAGTCTGCGTTTTGCTTTTCTTTTCCTTCTGTTTCTTTCTTTTCTCGTTTCGCTCTTTCTTAGTCAAGGGTTTATCTTTTTTTGGCATGTATGTTCCCAGAAGTATAGTATGCGTAACAGCGCTTTAATAATTTTCTAGTAATCTCAAAATTTCAGGTGAAGCGCCAGTCTGTCTTCGTCTGGAACGT
>CAZWPI010000270.1:0-1711 GCA_964636055.1 uncultured Candidatus Bathyarchaeia archaeon | reverse complement strand
GCTAGGAGCGATTGTGTGTTTGCGGCATGCGGTTAAGGCTAATGGCGTAGATTACATCGTAAACATACGAGTATTAAGGTGAGAGTTGTGTCTGCCAAAGCCCGTTCTTACACTATTGTCCCTGAGATTCCACAGCACTATGTGGGTACATTGTACGAGTTTATTTACAGAAGTTTTCTGCTTCCTCAAAAAGAACGTTTCGCAGAGATTTCACGGGCAACGTCACCTGATGCTCTCTTAATCGCGTATTCAGTTTTGGATTCGTCTGGAAACAGGAGATTAATCGTTCAGGTTTCAGGCGCTGAATCGCTTAATGTGCTTATTGAGCCAGTTGTCACCGTGGTTTCTGAAGACGAGATCTTGAAGGCTAAAGAGGACATTGACGTCGCGGTAGACATGTTTGAAACGCAGGTTAGAAAAAACAGTTTGTTCTTCGCTTGGAGAGAAGGCGAATCTGTAGTACCGGAAAGCGTTTCAGGAAAAGAAAATAAGTCACTTCGCCGCATTTTTCTGGAAACCCAAATCATGTTTATGGCTCTTTTCATGGGGGTGGGTTTGTTTCTGTTCTTTCTCATAGGTCCTCTGGTTCCGATCATTCTGCTCGCCATACAGTTCGTCTTCGTTTTCTATTCAAACAGAATAGTCGCCAGATCTGCCGATTGGCACGTCACCGAGAAAAACCCTTTCATCCATATTCTGCAGTACCCCTTGTCTCCGGGAGAAGGTGACCCCGTCAAAAAGATACCGAAAGAAGACTTTGTTAGGCTCAAGCAGGAAATCTACAAGGAGACAATAGCCGAGAATGGAGAGCTAGATTGCCAAAAAGCGCACAAAATATTCTCGGAGTTCGGAATTGACTGCAAACAGGAGAATTTGATTGCTCGAAAAGTTAACGTGTACGACATTGTGAAGAGAACGGCTGACAAGTTCGGTTATAAAGTTCCCGAAATCGTCGTATCTAACACGCTGCTTCCTAACGCAGCGGCTTCTGGCCCCAGCCCAAGTCGAGGAGTAGTTTTGATAACGACAGGGACCCTTCTACAACTTGACGAGGAGGAAATTGTGAGCGTCTTGGGGCATGAATTCGGTCACATGAAAGGACATGACCCCTTGTGGCTTTACGGCTTGTCGGCAGTTCAGTATCTTTTTTGGTTTTACGTGGTTTTTGGGCTGTTTCCTACGGGCTCGTTCTTCCTGTTAATCATTTATTTGTGGGTGCTGACTACGCTGACGTATTTTATCGCTAAGTTCTTCGAAGCTAGAGCCGACTTGATCTCAGCCATGGTCATAGGCGAGCCAAAAGTTTTAGCTGGTGCTCTTGAAAAAATCGGCTTCCAACGGCTGCTGTATGAACGCATACCCTCTTTTCGCGTTCAAGAATGGTTAAGCATGGACCCGCATCCGCCTATCTACTTCAGAATCGCCAGACTGCGGCAACTCGGGCAAGCCGTCCAGATAAAGCACCCACTTATTCAATCAGCAAAAGAAGTGATAAGAGGCTTCCTTCAAAGCTTAACTTAACTTGGAAACATGCAACTGATAGCGAGAGTACTCCGATGCCAAACTCTCGACAGCCTCTTTGGACAGTGCTGCACATATAGTACATTCAAATGAAATACTATTTTTCGAAGTGCCGCAGTTTACTTTATGGATCAGGTTATGAGCGACTTGGATATTGCCAAAAGCAGGCTTTATGGGGACGCTTTGACTC
>CAZWPI010000269.1:0-1735 GCA_964636055.1 uncultured Candidatus Bathyarchaeia archaeon | reverse complement strand
CGGCTTCCGCCTTGCGAAGGCGGCGATCATACCAGACTGATCTACCGGCCCGTTCAGTCGCGTTCTGAAAAGAGACTTCAGCTAAGGAATTTAGAGCTTTCGGTTCCCGTTGCGAGACCCATATCAACTAGAATCGTCAACCTGCGTGGTGCCTTGTTTTGAGTTTTTGTTTTTGTGTCTGCGCTTGTTCACCAGATACCACACGGCAACAGCTACGGGGATCGTTATGATAGCGACGATGCTTAGGTACCTCACAGCAGAAATTGTTGCCTGCAAGTGGATTCCCGCGTAGAAACCTGCATACGCCAATATCGCGTCCCAAAATAAGCAGCCTATTGCAGTGAGTGACAGGAACTTTGTCAGGTTCATGTGCAGGATGCCAGCGGGAAAAGAGATGATGGTCCTGAAGCCAGGTATCAACCTGCTGCCGAAGACAGCCATCGAACCGTACTTGTTGAACCATTTCACCGCTGAGTCTAGATGCTTCTGCTGTATTGGAAGGTACTGCGCTCTTTTAACTCCCTCAAGACCGAGGAAAAAGCCTATGTAATAGTCAACCGCTGCGCCCAGAACCCCCGCTACGGTTGAGATTATGATGACAAGCCACAGGTTCATGCCTCCTTGCGCAGCGAGATAGCCCGAGAACGGCAGCACCACCTCGCTGGGAATAGGCAGCGACGTGTTTTCGAGAAACATGAGGAAGAAAACGCCTAAGTACCCTGACGCTGAAATAACGCTCAGAGTGGCCTCAGAGATGTAGGAAAAGAGGGCGCTCAGCACAGGAATGTTGAGGGGTGCACCCTCCAGTATCACGTCCTCTATCAGGTCACCTATAAGAACCGCCAGAATAATGCCAACCGCAACCAAAACGATAGCGGTAGCAACAACCCTGTTTCTTGCGGTGGATGCAGCATTTTTTT
Source organism: uncultured Candidatus Bathyarchaeia archaeon (assembly GCA_964636055.1). Classification (GTDB taxonomy): domain Archaea; phylum Thermoproteota; class Bathyarchaeia; order Bathyarchaeales; family Bathycorpusculaceae; genus SG8-32-3. The sequence goes on along the minus strand of CAZWPI010000269.1, from coordinate 815 downwards.
CTGGTTCAGCTTTGCCCAAACGATTCACTAAACTGTTTTTCTAAAATCCTGAATGAGTCCTTCTGCGTAAAAATGCTTTTCTCACCAAAGGACTCGTATTCTACCTACCCTCCACAGGTTTTCCTGTATGCTTAGTCGAGTTTGTTCTTCAGCCAACATGCACGCCTTCGGTGCTTAGTGAATGTTAATGTATACGCGTTTGCCGTCCAGCTTTGACTCGTGCCACTCCGCATCGACTTCGCCGCGGCTGCCATGCAAGTACACTTTCTTGGTGCGCACCAGCTCAGCCATCTCCTCCAAGTAAGACTCCAAAAGCCCCATGCCGTCTTCGTCAAGCTCAGCTATATGCACAGCGTCCAAAACGTCCGTGGGCACGTAGCCAAGCTCCTTCCTTAAAGCCTGAACACGCCGCGCAAGGTCTCGCATAAGTCCCTCACCCAGCAGTTTTTCGTCGCGTTTTCCACTCACAATCACGAGCAAGTCGTCTTCCGAAGCGGAAACCCAGTTCTCGCCCCCAACGTAGTCTGGAACCTCCGCTGCGTATTCTGCCGCCTTAACGTTGGTCAACTCTAAGAACAGCGGCTCCTGCTTTCTCAATGCGGAAAACGTTTTTTGCGGTGCGACCACAATCACCTTGCTGAGGGGCCATCTTCGCTTGAGCTTTGCCTGTTGCCTTGCGGCGTAGGCTAGGGAAACGCTCTTGAACAGGACTTCAAACTCTTCCTCTAACGCTTGGTCTCGCAGTTTCTTATCCGATTCTGGCCAGCGTTCGAAGTTTATTGAGTCGGGCAGTTTAGCGTCAAGTTTCTTGTAGA
>CAZWPI010000268.1:0-1753 GCA_964636055.1 uncultured Candidatus Bathyarchaeia archaeon | reverse complement strand
TTCTGCAATGAATGGCTATTAGGCGGCAAATATGACGATTCTCCGATTACAAGCTTTAGCCAAGCGATCTAATGTTGAGCAGCCGAAACAGTTTTTACATGATATTCTGGCGAATTCGAGGACGCCTTGTGGTATCGCGTCAGTTTTCGTTGAATTCTTAAATCTTCCGTCCAAAATACTCTTACAGCATAACAGCAAAGGTTGGCAAAGTTTGATGTCTGAAAAAAGGATAATCTTGAAACCCATAGGCTTCGTTCGAACAGAAGCGGTGGGCGACGAAGTTAAGGACAAAACCAGAATCTCACAAATTGTTCTTCACAGCGAGCTAGCTGAGACTTTGGATGGCATTGATAGCTTCTCGCATCTGTTTGTGCTGTTTTGGCTGCATAAAATTTCGGACGAACAGCGGAAAACGCTGAAGGTGCATCCGCGAGGCAGAAGGGACCTGCCGTTGCTGGGAATATTTGCCACGCGAACCATGTTTCGTCCAAACCCCGTTGGGTTGACGCTGGTTGAGCTTGTAAAGGTTGAAGGCAACGTCTTGACGGTTCGCGGTCTCGACGCGTTTGACGGAACGCCTATTCTTGACATAAAGCCCTTTGACTCTTGGGATAACGCTGAAACTGCTAAAGTGCCAGCATGGTGGACTAAGCTGCAAGCCGAGAAGGCACAACCCTGTTAAGCGAGCTTGCGTAGTGCTAAAAGCCGTATTTCGCTGATGTTGCCATTATGATGGCTTGCCTAAGCTCTTCTCCCTTCACGTTTGCGCTTTTCAAGCGGGCAAGTTCGTCGGCTAACGCTTCGTCTTTAAACGCGGCTTTGATCCAGTTCTCAAAATCTCCCCGATAAAGATGAAACTCCAACGACTCTGCAGATACACGTCTAACTATCTCGTAGAATTCTTTGAGGCTTTCTGCCGAGAAGCCAGTGGGCTGCCCAACTCCAGTGTAAAAGTGAAACGCCATGTCTTTTGGAACTGGCTTAATGGCTTTGAGAATAGCTTTGCCTTTTTCCGTTATGCCAAATCCGCTACCCACTTTCCTCATGAATCCCGCGTTAACGAGTTCTTGCACGCGCTCTATCGCCTGGTTTGCGGTTAAGCCGACCATCTGCGCGAAAGCGTTCAGGTCCATGCGGCTTGTAATCTCGTTCATAGCCTTTAAAACTCGTAGTTGCTCTTCCGTCAAACGAAGTTCACCTCAAACACACCTATACTATCTCACGGAACCTTAAATGTATTGATGCCCACAACCACGAGCGACCCTCAGCAAAATTTTTTAGCAAAGAAACCAGTAGCGTTTAACGTTGCGGTGAAAGGGCTTGCAGAACACCTACGTTATCGTGATGGTTACCACGGCCAGCAAACAGGAAGCAGAAAAAATAGCGCAACGCCTTCTGGATGAAAGGCTGATTGCCTGCGCCAACATAATTGGCCCTGTTTCCTCGCTTTTTCACTGGTCTGGAAAGACTGAGCATGCGGAGGAATACTTGATTTTCATGAAGTCGCGCAAGGACCTGTTTGGAAAGCTGGCGGAAACCGTGAAGGCTTTGCACAGTTATGAGGTGCCGGAAATCCTTGTTCTCCCTGTGGTTGGCGGCTCAAAAGCGTATTTGGATTGGCTGGGCAGCTGCTTGTTGCAGCCGAAAGCTTAATGTATGTTTTTGTACACAGAAGCCTTAAATAAGACGCTCTGGTAAGGTTCAGAACTTAAGGAGTAACGTAACATGGGGTATCGCATTTGGCTCCGAACAA
>CAZWPI010000267.1:0-1762 GCA_964636055.1 uncultured Candidatus Bathyarchaeia archaeon | reverse complement strand
CCGCTCAGCAACGGTTAAAAGCATGGGTGATTTGTGGCTTGAGTGAATCTCTGCGGTGTCGCCGTGCCTGAGAATGAGATAAGAATCCAATACACTGGTTTCATAATCTTCGCAGCACAAATACTCAGCATCGCAACTGGAATCGTTTTCACACTTCTACTCACCAGAAACTTGTCTCAAGCCGATTTCGGTGTATGGTCTAACATTTTCACTGTTCTAGGATATTTCACCATTGCAAGCGGCTTGCTGCCCTTTTGGATCACACGTTTCGCGGCACGCAAGATGGAGGGAACAATCAAAACTGGTTTCTCAGCCACTTTGGTCATTGCTCTCATTGGAGTGGCAGCCTACATCCCCTTTGTTTTTCCATACATGCAGGCGGCAAACACGCAAGCATCAGTCTACTTGCTCGTGTACCTCCTTGCCTCCCTTGAAATACTGAACATATACCTCGTTGCCCTGCTTGAAAGCTCCTTACGCGCGGTCAAGCCGCAGGCAATCGGATATGGCTTGCTCGTAGAAGAGGTAGCCAAGGTGACAATCGCATTCTCTCTGCTGCTCACTCTAGGGTTCAGCCAAATATTGCTAATTGCAATGGTAAGCATAGTGTCTGGCGCAGCCGTGCAAGTTTTATACTACCTCAGGCTTCTCGCGCCCAGTTTAAAGAAAAAGATCCACTGGAATTACCTCCGCCAATGGTTAAAGGGCTCAACAGCTAACATCTACAACGCGGTGGGAAACCAGCTGCTCAGCTTCATTTATTTACTGCTCTTTTTCTCCCCTGTCGGCAAAACAGCAACGGGCGACATGCAAGCGGCAATAACCTTTGCGAAAATAATAGGATACGCTTCGTTCGTATCTTACGCCCTGTATCCAAAACTTCTGTCAAACAGCTGCTCAGAACAAGAAGTAACCCTTTCCTTTAAGACTACTTTGATGGCGGCTTTTCCGCTGGCAGCCATTACTCTGAGTATGCCCACCTCGCTTCTGACAATCCTGAACGTGCAATACAGCGGGGCTTGGCCCGTCCTTGTTCTATGCACTTTTGACACTCTTATAGTTCTGATATCGAATTTCTACAATAGCTTAGTCTTGGGCATGGAACGCTTGGACGAACAAGGAAACGTACCTCTCGACAAGCTTGCCCGAAGCAAAATCTTCAAGATATTCACGCTGCCTTACATACAAGCAGCCATTGCCCTTCCAACTGCCTATTACGTGTTAAGTCAGTTCACTTCAGGCAGTAGCCCGGTGCAGGCGGCAACCTACGTAGTTGCCATAATCATCGGTGTGCACGCGACCACGTTTATCTGGCTTTACTTGACCATGCGAAAATCCACTAGAATAACCGTTGATTGGAAAAGCATTGGAAAATACGTTTTCGCCGCTGTCTTAGCTGCCCTAGTGCTTTTCGTTATCCCAGTAACGACTACGCTGACCTTAACTTTCGGAAAAGTTCTGGCTGGTCTGGCAACGTACAGTGCTGTTCTTCTGGCGATTGATGCAGAAGCAAGAAAACTGCCTCCTATCGTGTTCCGAGAGATCAAAACGACCTTGGGCAACATCAAAAGGAAATAGCTTTTACCTTTTGGGGCAATACGACATTCAACGGCAACAGCGATGTGCAATAGCTTTTTTAATCTTCAGCTTCATTCTTTTCCGCGGTGTGTTAAAACGGCAATGACTGAATGGGTTCCCGCTGACGGCGACACGTTCGTAACCAAAGACGGCTTCATCTTCAACACCTTCGGGTACGAGCACC
>CAZWPI010000266.1:0-1789 GCA_964636055.1 uncultured Candidatus Bathyarchaeia archaeon | reverse complement strand
CTATTGAACCTATGAGCTTGATGGTGTTGCCCCTCTTTGAAGCTTCATCAAGCGCCTGCAAAGACACTTCGCGGATGCCTGTTCTGTCTACGTCTTTTAGGGTTATTTTCTTGTTCATTATCCAGTTTGCCAGAATGACTACTTTGCAGGCTGTATCGAACCCGTCAATGTCCATGGATGGCTCTGTCTCCGCGTAACCAAGTTTCTGTGCGTTTGTTAGCGCTTCTTGGAATGTCACGCGGTTTTGAGACATTTCAGTTAGTATGTAGTTGGTTGTGCCGTTTAGTATCCCTCGTATGGCGAGGATTTTGTCTCCTGCGAGGCATCGTTTGGCGAACTCAAGCATGGGTGTTCCACCGCCGACTGTTCCGCTGAATCGCAGGTAAACATTGTTGTAATCCGCTAGTTCTGTGAGGGCGGGCATGGCTAAGGCTAAGGGTCCTTTGTTGGTTGTCACAACGTGTTTTCCTGTTTTGAACGCTTTAGTTATGTGGGATAATGCGGGTTCAGCGTTTTTGATGTTGACGGGCGTGACTTCAACAACCACTTCTGCTTCAACCGACTCGATGACGTCTAGCGCTGACATTTCTGGATGCCCAAACTCAGGGTCTGATGATATTGGACGAGTTTGTTTAAGTGCTTCCAGCTTTTCAGGGCTTAGACCTCTTGGGTTTATAACCGCGCCGTCTATATCGGCGATGGCAACGATTTTTGGGTTAAACCCGTAATCTTTAACCTTTTCTGCATATCTGCGAGCAAGTATGGTGGTTACGCTCTTCCCGACTACGCCAAAGCCAACCAAGATAATTCTCATGTTGCTTTCACCGTGCCAAGATTGCTACTTGTTTCTTTAAGCCTAAAACATCTTCTACCGCTGTTATTTCAGCATCAACTTCCACTGGCTTCTCACTCATCTTAACCGCCGTATCAGGGTCCTTAAGCCCATGACCAGTCGTAACGCAAACGATGCGCTCATCCTTGTCTATCGTTCCATTTTCAACCAGCTTTATCAAACCCGCAATTGACGATGCGCTCGCAGGCTCAACGAATAAACCTTCAACCCTCGCCAACATCTTCTGAGCACTTAAAATCTCCGCGTCCGTCACCGTTTCCGCGGTTCCATGCGACTCCCTTATGGCAGTCATGGCTTTCTTCCAGCTCACAGGCGCGCCGATTCTGATGGCGGTCGCCACGGTTTCAGGCGCCGAAACAGGCACAATCGTGTCGCTTCCATTTTTTATCGCCTGCGCTATAGGCGCTGCTCCAGCCGCCTGTATGCCCGTCATCTTCGGAAGCGCCTTCACGATGCCAAGCTCGTGAAACTCTGTGAAGCCTTTCCATATGGCGCTTATGTTCCCAGCGTTGCCGACGGGCACCACAATCCTGTCGGGTGCTTCTTGATTCAGCTGGTCGCAGATTTCGTAGCCGAGTGATTTCTGCCCTTCAATTCTGAACGGGTTAATAGAGTTAAGGAGGTAAATGGTTCGGTGTTTCTCCGAAAGCTTTAGCACGATGTCCAAGGATTGGTCAAAGTTGCCGCGCACCTGAATGACCTTCGCGCCGTAGATCATGGCTTGCGAAAGCTTCCCATACGCGATTTTGCCCGAAGGGATCAGCACGGCGCACTGCAAACCAGCCTTGGCGGCGTACGCGGCTAGAGAGGCGGAAGTGTTGCCCGTGGAAGCGCAGATAACGGATTTTACTCCGAGCTCTACGGCTTTTGTGACACCAACGGTCATGCCTCTGTCCTTGAACGAGCCTGTGGGGTTTTCGCCTTCGTTTTTCACGT
>CAZWPI010000265.1:0-1793 GCA_964636055.1 uncultured Candidatus Bathyarchaeia archaeon | reverse complement strand
GCGCGCTATCTAACATCCAAAGACAAATCCGATTTTTACTCACAAAAAAGGGGAAAAGGTTACGTAGGACATGGGAAAAATCCCTAAAACCCAAAAGCACAAACACATTCTTTTCAGAAACTTCGTGTATAAGCTTACCAAGGAATCGAGTGCGGATATACTATTGCACTATTGCTTCTAGGTCTTTGGCGTTGTTAACCCAGATTTCGATTGTCTTGGCAGGTGGAGTTCGCCTAACCAGATTTCTCTTCTTGTTAACGACTTTTAACCTTTGACACAGAGCCAGAGGATTTCTCATTGAAAGATCGGTCACCGTTGTGATTCCAGCCGACTCCAAAAGCCCTGAATATTGTCTCCCTACGCCCCTTATTCGCAGCAAGTCTCCGCGATAAACCCACCTAAGCACCATAGAGTAGCTCACGCCAACCTCCCTTGCAATACGTTGTCGCCCACGCCTCGTGGCACCAACCCTGACGAGATCACTCACGGTCTGGATGCCGGCGCTTCTAAGCAAACGACCGCGCACTCTCCCTACTCCCTCAATCATCTCTACAGCTTCCTCTTCCACGCGGACATCTCTCTCCCTCACCGTAAGCGAAGGAGGTATCTTTACCACACGCTCGTCAACAGGCATCGCTTTGGGCGGCGGCGTAGATAGCTCAGGTGCAGCGGGCATCTGCTTGAGCGGTTCCCGCTTGGTAACGTAACAAGATAAGCTGTATATTCCTGTGGCAACCAGTCCCCAGACCAGCCCGTTTATGATGGCATACGAGAGCGTTGCAATATAGAATCCTCCAATGGAGAGTATTAGTTGTGGGATTCTTAGAGTGTCGCACAGAAACTGCCCTGGAGGGAGACTGGGAACCATCCCTGTCAATCCCATAATAAGAAGGAAAGCAATAATGAACATTGCTGCAGCTGACATGATAAAAGGATGTAATCATTTCCTTTCTTTAAATTTATGAATCCGACCTCTTTATCGAAAATAAACTCCAAAAAGCTCCTAAAAAAGCATTAGACCTTCGGAATCACCCCCGCGTGCGCCGAAAGTTTAGGCATAGGGTTTGATTGGCACTAAAATTTAGTGCAAAAAAAGAAAAACAAAAAGGGAAAAGGTTGCGGGTGAACCCGAACGAACCGAAATACCTCACCTCGGCCACTTTTATTGTAAGTGGTTTTGAAAAAAGGGAAGGTTGTGCGGGAGAAGTTAGCTGGAGTGCCGAGATTTCCTCATCGTCCAACAGTTTAGAAAAAGGAACCGCTTAATTTGTATTTCCGAAAGTCCTGCGGCTCTGTTGCGATTTTTGACTTATACCCCCTCTATATATAGATTAAACTATAAGTTCAAGACGCCTGAACAATGCTCACACGAGACCGTAGACAATTAGATAATTTTTATGAACCGTCCAACTTTGTTGGCTAGCGCCTTGCAGTAAGCAATTTTGGCCGTGACTGCATCCTGAACCGCCAAGCCAGTGGATGTGAAAACCGTGATTTCATCTCGTCTTTGCCTGCCTGGTTTCAAGCCAGCCACAATCTCACCTATCTCCGCCCACACGTTCTCCTTTGTTATCAGCCCGCGGCTTAGCGGGACGCTTATTTCTCCACTGTGAGACGCCTGCGCCCAATCATCCACAACAATCTTCGCCCTCTTCAGAATGGCTGGGTCAAGCTCCTCCTTTCCCACCGCGTCAGCGCCGATGCAGGTAATGTGCATTCCAGCCGACACCATGTCATCCATGACTAAAGGCGTCCTAGAAGGCGTTGTAGTCACCACGATGTCTGCTCCCTCC
>CAZWPI010000264.1:0-1805 GCA_964636055.1 uncultured Candidatus Bathyarchaeia archaeon | reverse complement strand
GTGTTGGGGAGGAATTCGAGTTTTGCCATCATGTCGTAGAAGGTTTTTTCGGTTTTTTCTGGGTTGTCGCCGAAGGTTTTGTCGACTTGGGCTATGGCTTTTGCGACGCGTTCGAAAAGCTTGGTTGGGGTTTCTGTGATGTTTTCTTGTTCGTCGCGTAGCAGGTATCTTGCCTTTAACACTTCGAGTGCGTTGACGGTTAGTTTGGGTTCTATTCCCAGCGTTTCTCTGAGGTTTCTGAGTTCTTCCTTTTTGTTTCTGTAGTCCTGGTATGCCTGTGCGACTTTTCCGTAGCCTTTTTGCTCTAAGACTTCGACAACTGTGTCTTGTGCGTCTTCAACTGAAGGCGTTTTCTCTTTGAATTTCTCTTCTAAGAGCTTGACGACTTCGTTTGTTACGTTCTCGGCTTTTTCGCCGTCTCCGAGTTCAACCGCGAGAAAGGCTTTGTGGACGGCATTTTTGATTCTGTCTGAGTCAAAATCAGCGATTCTTCCATCTCTTTTTTTGATTTTACTTAAAAACATAGCTGATCCAATTACTGTTGCCTTTAAGAGTGATATAAAGTTTTCAAAGCTCGGCTGTGCAGCTGCCGTGTTTGGCTGCCTATTGCCGTTTTACAAACTGGCTTTTTGATGCGCCACACACGGGGCAAACCCAGTCTTCGGGCAACTGCTCGAAAGGTGTTCCCACTGGCACGTTGTGCTCTGCATCTCCGACTTCTGGGTTGTACATGTAGCCGCAGACGCTACATTCCCATTTTTCCATTTTTTGATCCTCTCTATGTCAGATACTGTGTTGATTCTTATAAACGTCTGTTGCTGATTCAGCGATTCCAATGGTTAGGTCTCTTTGAAAACAAGAAGCGTGAAGGCTGAAGCTTGTTGTCGGGCTTAGATTAAGGCTTTGAGTTGTGCGATGAGTTCTTGTTTCATTTCGGGGCTTTCTTTGATTTCTTTGCGGGCTTTTTTCCAGTCTGCGCTGCATCTGCCGTAGCTGGATTGTTCGCCTATGTATTTGTGGATGACTTCGTCGATTTTGCCTTTGTTTTCGTCTGTGATTTCGATTTGAGCGTCTTTTAAGACGGTGTTAAACCATTTCCAGCAACCCAAAAAGTTTCACCGCTTGAAGTGTAGTGACTGGTGTGATATAACGTTTTTTGAAAAGGAAAAGAAGGGAGTGAAAAAACGGGTGTTTGTTTTTGCGTTTTTAGGCTGGCTTGAAGAATTTTTCTTTCGGGGAACCGCATATGGGGCATTTGTCGGGTGGTGCACCTTCAACCGTGTTTCCGCAGACGCTGCACACGTAGTAGTCTACTTTCTCCATGGGCTTCTTGTTCTTCAACGCGTCGATTGCTTTGCTGTATAGTTTGGCGTGTATCTGCTCTACCTTGTTTGCCACGTCGAAACTCCATGTAGCCTGCTTGTTGCCCTCTTTTTTCGCGGTGTCTATGTATCCAGGATACATCTCTTTGAACTCGAAAGTTTCCCCGGAAACCGCAGTGCCCAAGTTCTCCAAGGTTGATTTGATTTGTCCAGTTATTCTCAGATGGTTCAGCGCATGGACTGTTTCGGCTTCTGCTGCGGCTTTGAAGAGCTTGGCGACTTGCGTGAAGCCTTCTTGTTCAGCTTTCTTGGCGAAAGCCATGTATCGCCTGTTAGCCTGCGATTCACCTGCAAACGCAGCCTTCAAATTCTCATCGGTTTTGGTCATAAAAATCTCCTAACATAGTAATATTCACGGTCAGTAATAAGCTATGCTGGCGCTTTCGGTTGCTCTCTAACGCGCAAAAAATTGTCTATACCCCC
>CAZWPI010000263.1:0-1847 GCA_964636055.1 uncultured Candidatus Bathyarchaeia archaeon | reverse complement strand
TGCACTTTTTCATTCCAGAAACGCCGCGACTTGAAAATCACGAAAGCCACCATCGCTAACCACACAAAGTCGCAGAGCCAGTGAACCACTGTAAACACGGAAAATCCTAGTAAACCGAAGATTTGCGCGTTCATTATCAACGTGGTTCCGATGGTTATCCACCATAGAATGAAGCCTGGATTAATGGCTGTTGCCCATATTCCCGCAAGCAGTGGTTCCTGCCTTGGCACCGCGACTTTTTGGATTGCCTCACCCCTGTTTCTGAAAGTGTTAACTCCCATGTAAATCATCAGCAAACCCCCAACCGCTCCAACGGCAACGGGCACAACGTCAGGGATGACGAATTGGCTTAGCCAAAAATAGATGAAAAACATCAAGGGAAACTCCACTATGCCGTGTCCAACCGCGATCAGCAGTCCAGCGGTTTTCCGTTTCGCAGCTTTCTCCATAGTTACAGCAAACAATGGTCCTGGCAGCAAGACGCCTGATAATGATATCAGCACCACCGAGGTCAGGAACAAATAAAAGTTGGTGATGAACTCCGTGGCTCAAATCTCCCCCATGGTAAGTCGGCAACTTGACACTTCAATTTAGACTCTGCAGCGCTTTTCTAATAAACGTTTCAACAGTCCCGTATACGAAAGCATCACCAAAACACACTGCAAACATGCTAATGCACGCTTGCCCCGCGAGTAAAGCTGCGCTGCATCTCTATTATTTCCGTGCTGTCCCGTGCGGAAGCGTAATTCTCAAGCAGCGCATGGTTTAACTCCAGAAAAGTGTGCCCCCACGTGAAAATCGAAAGCAACCCTGCCGCTTCCTGCTTGAAACCCGCAATGTAAAGCGCCGCAGCCAACGCTTCCACCGTAGTAAGTTTCGTCGCCTTGCCGAAGTTCACAGGGTTCCCCGCAATCAAGATGGGCAAACAACGCGAAGTCCCCTTCACCTGCTTCAACAACACTTTTTCGGCATGCTCCCAACTACAATCCAAAGCCGCTAATCCGAAAGCTTCAACGCGCTCCCTGTCGGCGGGAGAAAACGCGATTTCCGAGAACGGATTAAGAACCACAGCTCGCCTCGGTAAGAACCTTGTTTTGGTCACTATTCTTGCCAAGCCGTGGCGTTTAAGCTTCAAGCCCGTGCAACGCTTCGGATCGCACTGGTTCGCGTGGTAAATGGTTAACCTAGGCGTCTTCTCCACCTGTCTTTCGCACCTTCAAGTGACTCATCGGATCGTCCAAAACGCGTGGAATCCAATCGAGAAGGTCACTGGGTACCAAGTGATAGCCCTTGTCGCCTGCAACAAAGTCTCCCGCCGCCCCATTAACGAAAGCTCCAGCAACAGCCGCCTCAAACGGGTCAGCCTTCTGCGCCAATAAAGCCCCAACTACGCCTGAAAGAACGTCACCCGTGCCGCCAACCGTCATGCCAGGATTACCCGCGAAGTTCAGCTTAACCCGTTTCGCATCGCAAACCACGTCCACCCGCCCCTTCAAAAGCACCACAGCATTGAGCGCTTTGGCTGTCTCCTGCACCTCAGCCATGCGCTCCTCAAGCCTTTCAGACAATTTACCACCTGTAAGTATGGCGTATTCGCCAGCATGCGGCGTAAGAACAAGCGGCACCCTTAATGCGCGTTTGAATTCTGCGAAAGCTTTTAAGCCGTCAGCGTCCAGCAACAGTGGTTTGCCCGCGCTTTCAATGGCTGACACGCATGCCCTGACGAACTCTCGGGTTTCAGCGTTCAAGCCTAAGCCCGGTCCCATGACAACAGCGTCAACCATCTCCAAGTACGGCTGCAACGCAGTCACGTTACTCGCGCTCAGATGGTCGCCTTTAAGCTTCAG
>CAZWPI010000262.1:0-1863 GCA_964636055.1 uncultured Candidatus Bathyarchaeia archaeon | reverse complement strand
TTGGCTGCTTGAACGCTTTTGCCTTTCGTCAGGTTTTGTATCGTCCCGGCTTCGAAGTCCACCGCGAGTTCATCACCATTGTTCATGGCGGCTGAAATTCCCTTATGCTCGATTACGGGTAAGCCGATGTTTATGGCGTTTCGAAAGAAGATGCGTGCAAAGGAGTCCGCTAGCACACATTTTACGCCCGCGTACTTCAGGGCTAGGGGCGCTTGTTCTCGGCTGGAGCCGCAACCAAAGTTCTTGCCCCCAACCATGATCACGCCTTTCTTGGCTTTTTCAGGGAAAGCTGGGTCTAAGCCTTCCATGGCGTGTTTCGCCAACTCTCTCGGGTCGATCAGCACCAAGTATTTTCCAGGCAGAATCACGTCTGTGTCAACGTTGTCCCCGAATTTTATGGCGGTTCCAGTTACTTTCATGTTTTCTGTGCCTCCAGTTCTCTCGGGTCGGTTATTCTTCCCGTTATGGCGGAAGCGGCTACGGTGGCTGGAGAAGCCAAGTAAACGCTTGCTTCCTTGCTGCCCATTCTGCCTATGAAGTTGCGGTTTGAAGTGCTCACACACGTTTCGCCTGGGGCCAGTAAGCCTATGTGTCCGCCTAGGCAGGGTCCGCATGTTGAGCCGCAAACTAAGGCGCCAGCGTCGGTGAAGATTTCTATCAAGCCTTCCGTTATGGCTTGGCGGTACACTTCTTGGGAAGCGGGAATCACCAGTGTTCTCACGCCGTCTTTGACCATTTTGCCTTTCAGGATTTCCGCTGCCACCCGCAGGTCTTCGATTCGCCCGTTGGTGCAGGATCCGATGAAGGCTTGCTCTACCTGAACGTTGCTCATTTCGGAAGCGGGTTTCACGTTGTCAACGGAGGAAGGATAAGCGATTTGAGGCGTTAAGTCCCTTACGTCTACGCCTACGAACTTCTCGTACGCAGCGTCGGCGTCGCTTTTCAAAGATTCGAACGGCACCAGCGGCTTGGCGGTTCTTCCTTCTAGGAATTTTCGGGTGGTTTCGTCTGGCTCTACGATGCCGTTTTTGGCGCCCATCTCCACGGTCATGTTGCACAGGGTCATTCTGCCCGCTATGCTCATCTCGCGTATGGTTGGACCCGTGAACTCGATGCTCTTGTATATTGCGCCGCCTGCGCCTAGCTTGCCGATTACATGTAAGATCAGGTCTTTGGGCGTGACGTGCTTCTGGAATTGTCCTTCCACGTTTATTTTGATGGCTTCAGGCACTTTTAGCCAGATTTTGCCTGTGGCGAAGACTGCGGCGGCTTCTGTGGAGCCTATGCCTGTGGCGAAAGCGCCGAAGGCGCCGTATGTGCAGGTGTGTGAGTCTGCGCCTACTATGGCTGTGCCGGGTAGGACGTGGCCTTTCTCGGGCATTACTTGGTGGCAGATTCCGCCTTTGCCCACGTCGTAGATGCGTAGTTGCTGTTCTTGGGCGAATTTCCGCATTGTCTTGTGAAGTTCTGCTGCTGTGACGGATTCGGCTGGAACCTGATGGTCCAGGATCACCACTACTTTTTTGTTGTCCCAAACGTTTTTTATGCCTATTTTTTTGAAGGCTTCAACGGCTAAAGGTCCGGTTAAGTCGTGAACCATTACCATGTCTACGTTGGCGTCCACGATTTCTCCGGGGTGCACGGTGTTTTTTCCGGATGCTTCAGTCAGGATTTTTTCTGTTATGTTCATGGTTTTTCCTCTGTTCGGTAGTTATTTTTGGTGTGTTTCATCTCGAATAATGTGGGGAAGTTAAGGGTTTCCGCGTTATTCGTCGATTCTGATTGATCTTACTCCTCGCGCGAGAGCAGTCAATCCCGTCCTCGCAAGCTCCATTATGCCATATGTCCTCATCAAGTTGAGAA
>CAZWPI010000261.1:0-1870 GCA_964636055.1 uncultured Candidatus Bathyarchaeia archaeon | reverse complement strand
CGTACTCTAGAATTCTTTTGGTTTTGACGAAGCTTATGTCCGCGTAAACTTCATCAGACAAAATGGTAATGCCTTTATCGTTGGCTATTTGCACTATGCTATCAAACACTTTTTCTTCAATAACACCGCTTGTAGGGTTATTCGGGTTGTTCAGTATTATCATCCGCGTGTCTCTGTCAATCACACTTTCAAGCGTCTCAAGGTCTATTTTCCAGTTGGAATCAAGCTCAGTCTTAACAAACCGAGTTTCAGCTCCAATAGTTTTTGCTGCCAACTCGTACGCAGTCCAATAAGGCGTGGGAATCACCACGTTTCCGCCGTCCTTCAACAACAGGTACATGACGGAGAAAATGCCCCACTTCGAACCAGGCGTGATTACCACGTTATCCGCGTAAACCTTGTGGACACCAGCAAGTTTTTCCCGCAGGCTCTTCTCGCCAAAAGCCGACGAATACTTTGTCTTTCCCCTCTTCATCGCGTCATAAGCCGCTTCAATTATCTCTGGAGGCGTCGCCAGGTCAGGGTCGCCTATGTTCAACTTGATTATTTTTTTTCCTTCACTTTCAAGTTTCAACGCTTTCTCGTTTATCTCATACAACATGATTGCCAATTCTCCAGTGGTTTCATTTCTCACTTTTTTCCTTTAATTCCTGAACGGCGCCGCACATATTAACTATCTGACGGTAAATCGCTTCCACATGAGAAGGGTCAAGACCCAACTCCACTGCTCTTTCCCTCATACGCGCGTACACATCGTTTTCTCTGGGAAAATCCTGAATGGGAACGCCTTGCTCTTTCTTCACCAAGCCGATGGACCTGCATATCTCAGTTCTTTGGCTTAGAGACTGCAAGATTTGCTCATCCACCTCATCGATTCTTCTTCTCAACTGCTTTATGTTCTCCAATCATTTCCGCTCCTTCAGCACTCTCGGTATGAGACCCGCGCGGATCATGTGGTCAGCAAGAATGATTGCCACGGCAGATTCTACAACTGGCATCGCCTTAGGAACCACGCAGGGATCGTGCCTCCCCTTCACTTCTATCTTGGCATCTTCCATATGTCGCAGGTTAACGGTGCGCTGCTCCTTCGCGATAGACGATGTGGGCTTCACAGCCACCCTCACGACAATGGGCATCCCAGAGGACAAGCCGCCCAAAATCCCTCCAGCATTATTCGTCAGAGCCACAACCTTCCCATGCTGCATTCGGTAGGCATCATTATTCTCGGAGCCTTTCAACTCCGCAGCCTTAAAGCCTGTCCCGAACTCAACGCCTTTAACAGCGGGAATCGCCAGCAAAATTTTGGCGATATCAGCGTCCAACGCGTCAAACAGGGGTTCGCCAACCCCCGCCGGGACGTTCAAGGCTAGGCACTCGATTACTCCGCCTAAGCTGTCGCCTTCTTTTCTCGCGTTCACAATAGCCTCTTCCATCGCTTCGGCGCACGCTAAATCGGGACATCTGACCGCCGATGTGTACTTTAGTTCGCGGATTTTCTCAGCGCTAAGGGACTTGCCCATTTTCACGTTGCCTATCGCCCTGGTGTAAGCCAAAACATCAACATCGAAGGCGTTCAGCAGTTTTTTAGCTACGGCACCAGCCATTATCAAGGCTACGGTGACTCTTCCAGAGAACCGCCCACCACCGCGGTAATCATTGAAGCCGCCATACTTAATGTGAGCTGAATAATCGGCATGTCCTGGTCGGGGCAAATCTTTTATGGCTTCGTAGTCGCTGGAGTCCGCTTCCTTATTTGCTACTATCATTGCAATGGGTGCGCCTGTCGTGAAGCCGTTGAAAACTCCCGAGAGAATTTCTACTTTGTCTTTTTCGATTCTGCCAGAAACAATTTTCGGCTGTGGCGGAATTC
>CAZWPI010000260.1:0-1877 GCA_964636055.1 uncultured Candidatus Bathyarchaeia archaeon | reverse complement strand
TTGAGAACACAATCGCCAAGGAAATAACACAGGTCATAGGTTAACCTAAAGAAAACCAACGCGCTTTTCCAAATCTTTTTTTCTTTGTTGTTTTCAAAACTGAGACTTGCTTTCGTCTCTGCTTTGACGCGAGGCGTTGCGTCATCAATTTGGTCTATATCCAATTCCAGACTGGCGAGCACCTTTGAAACAGCCGTCCAAACCCTGTTTAATGAATAAGCTATTTCTACCGTTTCCTTTTCTTTCCGTAAATAAGCTATCCTCTTCACTGCAATCTATCGGAAGACCACATTCATTTAAAAATTTAATTCTTACGCTTCGGGAATTTGCAAAGAGGGCCTGAGCTAACTAGACTTTGAACATATCCCGGCTACTATCAAACGACTATGATTTGACGACATTCTGCAGCACTTTCACGGGGTAAACATGTGTTCAGGTTCATACATCCACTTGCCAAAAGTGGGCTTCTTTATCTAAAATGCGCCCAAATTATGCCTTAAATTGGAGTGCGGGGGGTTAGCTCTAAATACACGTTTAAATTTCACGCGAAAACCTATCTCTGTACAAGCCTCAGAAAGCATGTATTATACTTTAACTCATACTCTACAGAATAGGTAAACATAAGCAGGCTTAGTCAAGAAACCTTGACTGACGCGAATTTTTGCTTGTCAAGAAATGTTGACTAAGAAACGCGCTGCAGGTCAAGAAACCTTGATAAAAACGCTTTAATTGCAGAAACCATTATCGTGTTATGGGTTTAAGTATGCGTGGAATTCTCACCGTAATGCTTGTTCTCATCTTCCTAACAGCATCATGCATAATGGTGGAGCCTGCGTTTTCTTCCGAAGTGATGAAGGAGAATTCCTGGGTGTCGAAAGCGCCGATGCAACAAGCAAGAAGCGTATTAGGCGTTGCCGTCGTTAAAGGCAAAATATACGCCATCGGAGGCACCACTGCAAGCGGATTTGAGCCCTGTATTCCAGGCTCTGCTGTTTATGGTGACATAAATATTGACAGCTTTGTTGGCACAAACGAAGAATACGATCCAGCAACAGACGTATGGACTTTCAAGACGCCCATGCCTACTCCAAGAATAGGTTTTGCCACAGCTGTCTACCAAAACAAAATTTACTGCATAGGAGGCAGAAGTGAAGTTGGAGACGCTGGAGGCGGCTATACTGGAGTTAACGAAGTCTATGACCCCACAACAGACACGTGGGAAACTAAGGCACCTATGCCCACGGCTCAAGGCTGGTTAACCGCTGGCGTGGTAAACGGCAAAATTTACCTATTAGACGGAGATCCACAACTCACCCTTAATCAGGTTTATGACCCCACAACAGATTCCTGGACCACCAAGGCACCGATGCCATTTCCAACTTATGCTGTTTCAGCCGTTGTTAACAACAAGATATACGTGATAGGTTCGGGGGGCTCGGGACCCAAGACTCAAATATACGACCCAGTGACTGACGAGTGGAGTCAAGGCACACCTCCACCCTCAGATAACTTTTTAGGGGGAGGCGTGGGCGTAACAACTGGTATTTTGGCGCCTGTGCGAATCTACGTTTTAGGTTCGTCAAGCAACCTTGTTTATGATCCTTTTAATGATAGCTGGAGCTTTGGCGCTGACGCGCCCACAAGTCGCTACAATTTTGGCGTCGCTGTCGTAAACGACACGTTATACGCAATTGGAGGCCACACATACACTTCGCCTTGGGGCAGCTACGCGCCTGTCGCAGTGAACGAGCAGTACACGCCTTTCGGGTATGGCACCGTCCCGCCTGCCATCGCTGTTGTTTCTCCCGAAAACAAGACGTATAACGTAACTGACGTCTCTTTGGCTTTCACCTTGAATAAGCCAGCCGTGTGGATGG
>CAZWPI010000259.1:0-1878 GCA_964636055.1 uncultured Candidatus Bathyarchaeia archaeon | reverse complement strand
GAAAGGCTCCGAAAAATACGCGGTTCGTAGCCACAGAAGCCACGGCTTGCCCCAAGGTCACCAAGGGCGAATACAAATACGATCACGGCGACACAGCAAGAATAACTCCGCTGGTTCCGATGCACACGTTGGGTCATGATTTCATCCCAGCCCCGATACACGCGGGTGGTCTGCGTTACCACGGAATAGCTCCTACTATAAGCGTATTAGCATCCGAGAAGCAGCTGGAAACGCAAGCCTATAATCAGATAGAGGTCTTTGATGCGGCAAAGCTCTTCATCCGTAGCGAGGGCATTATACCTGCGCCCGAGCCGTCTCACGCAATCAAAGGCGCCATCGACGAAGCTTTAAGATGCAAGGAGACAGGGGAAGAAAAAACCATTCTCTTCTTGCTTTGCGGTCACGGGTTCTTTGACATGCAAGCGTACGACGAGTACTTCAACGGCAGACTGCAACCATACGAGTACCCAGCGGAGAAAGTGGCAAAATCTATGGAGAAACTCCGTAAGCTCTATCCGTGGCTGGAAGACGTCAACAAGAAATACATAAGCTGCGAACCACTCTAACACGACCAAAAATTGGTGAAAGCCGCAGTCTCTCATCCTATTTTCTTCTATTAAAATTTTTATCTACCCGTTTTCATTGTTTTTGCTGTCCAGTTATTATCATTAACTTTTATTCGCGTCTAGAGTAAGATAAGAGTCGTCTGGTGTCGCTTATGATTAACAAAAACAACCCATCAGCTCACACGGCTAGTTCTCTTCCAACAAGGACAGTAGGCTTGATTGTTAATCCCGTGGCTGGCATGGGTGGGGCTGTAGGGCTCAAAGGCACAGATGGAAAATCAATCGTTGATCAAGCAATATCTCTCGGCGCAAAGCCAGTAGCGCCAGTAAGGGCGGAAGCCTTTCTCTCCGAGTTGAATCCTGTTAAGAAAAGCTTGCGGCTCGTGGTGGGGGCTGGAAGCATGGGAGAAGACGAAGCCAAGCGCGTTGGTTTCGCCTATACGGTTCTCGGGGAGCGGAAGAAAGAAACAAGCGCTGAAGACTCGGTCGCTATTGCAAAGAAAATGGCAGATGCAGGCGTCGCTCTTCTGGTTTTTTGTGGCGGAGACGGAACTGCCAGAGATGTCCTGACGGCGGTCGGCACGGCTCTTCCCGTGCTGGGTGTTCCCACAGGGGTCAAAATGCACAGCGCTGTTTTCGCAGTGAACCCTCAAGCCGCAGCTAGAGTAGTGATGAGTTTTCTGTATGAGGAATTGCCCCTCAGGGAAGCCGAGGTTATGGATGTTGATGAGAAAGCTTTCAGAGAAGGCCACATTTCTGCTGAACTCTATGGGTACATGCTAGCTCCTTACGAGCCTCATCTGATTCAAGCAAACAAGTTGGCGAGTCCGATTACGGAGAGCGAACTGCGTAACCAAGCAGCTATCGCAATATACATCATCGAAAACATGAAACCTGACGTGATCTACATCATCGGCCCAGGGACCACAACCCGCACCATCGGCGACCTCTTGGACGCGAAAAAAACTCTTTTGGGCGTGGACCTCTTCTGCAACAAGAACATAATAGCTTATGACGTAAACGAGAAGCAGATTTTAGAGGCAATCGACGGAAAGCCCGTGCAAATCATCGTCACGCCTATTGGGGGTCAAGGCTTCATATTTGGAAGAGGAAACCAGCAGATAAGCGCTAAAGTAATTCGTCAGGTCGGCCTAGATAACATAATCGTGGTCGCGACAGAAAGCAAGTTGAGAAGTTTGAAGGCTCTGCGGGTGGACACTGGTGACCCAAAATTGGATGCTGCTTTCCGAGGACACAAAACAAAAGTTGTAGCCGACTACGGCATTGAACGCGAGATGCAAGTGGAGTGAGC
>CAZWPI010000258.1:0-1893 GCA_964636055.1 uncultured Candidatus Bathyarchaeia archaeon | reverse complement strand
ACCATCTTGCCACGCGTGAACGTGCCGAGGTCGCCGCCGTGCTTCGCAGAAGGACAACGCGAAACCGCCCGAGCAACACGCCCGAACTTCTCGCCCTTCTTCAAACGCTCTAACACCACTTTGGCTTCACTCTCGGACTTAACAAGAATGTGGGCGCAGTGCACTTGGTCTGGCATAGCCTATGCTAAGCGCATTTTCAGTTAATAACTCTTACCAGCCAAATTACGCAAGTCCTACGTTTGTGGTTTCGAGTTTTGAATATAGAATGGGACGAAGACAACTTGTTTCCAAATTCTTAATTAAATGCGCTAAGCATTACCATTTTTGGTGTGCGGAATGGGTAAGAAGAAGGCTGATGAGCAGAAGAGCCACGATGCTTGTGTTAGGACGATTGCAGATGAATTGCGGAAAGATAAGTGGGATGTGAAGGCGAACGTGGAGGGCGAGGAGAAACCAGCCAAAATCGGAGAGTTCACGCCTGACATTGAAGCAACCAAGGGCTGTTTGAGGCGTATCTGCGAAGTTATGACCGAGAAAGACTTCGGCGGCGACAAGCAGCGGTACATAGAGTTCAAGAACTACTGTGACGAGTACGACTTCCGCTTCTACGTGGTGGATAAGGACGGAAAACGCCGCAAGATTGATCCCACGACTTTCGGGAAAAAACCGCGTGAGGCTGGACGCGATGTCTGAGTTCGGAAAGCGCCTGAAATCCATGAGACTGGAAGGAGAAACACTGGACAAGATTGAGCGGTTACTGGGCGAAGCGGGAAGCGAGTTTCCCTGCCTGTCTTGCCCGTCACGGGATGAATGCGGCAGCTTCAAGTGGTTTCTGAAGTGGTTTGGGACCCAAAAATAACACTTGAACACCGCGCACGGCTCAATCGCGTTTCAGCCTTTATAAAAGGGAGGGGGTAGCGTTTTCTCACAACAGAGAAGAGGCGCAAACCAGCCAAGCGCTTGCAATATTCTTTTAAACCGCTAACTCTTTAGGCTGTTCTATGCATGAATGGGCTTTAGCCGAAGCAATAATCACAGCGGCACAGCAGATCGGTGAAAAAGAAAAACTGCGAGAAATAAAAGAAGTAACCATCAAAGTCGGCGAGCTACAGCAGGTGGAAGAGGAAATACTCCGCTTCGCGCTCTCGCAGCTTAAGCCAGCCAGCTTCAAAAACGCCAAGTTCCGCATAGCAAAGGCGAAGACAACGCTCAAGTGCCGCGTCTGCGGAAACACCTGGCTTTTCAGCAAAAACAAGCTGGACGAGGACACCGCGGAAGCCATACACTTCGTTCCTGAAGTAGCACACGCCTACATCAAGTGCCCGAAATGCGGCAGTCCAGACTTTGAAATCACCGAAGGACGCGGAGTCTGGCTTGAAAACATAAAAGGAGTACGATAAACCCTATGGACCCGCGAACAACCGTGATAAACAAACGGCTAAGCCGAATAGGCAGAATCGTCGCTGTTTCAAGCGGAAAAGGCGGCGTAGGCAAAAGCCTCGTAGCAACCACGCTCGCACTGACACTGGCGCGGAGAGGCTGCAAAGTCGGGCTCTTCGACTTGGATTTCACAAGCCCCTCAACCCACCTGATTATGGGCGTCAAAGATGTCCAGCCGAAAGAGGACAAGGGCATAGTTCCGCCAGTCGTTAAAGGCTTGGCGTACATGTCGCTGGTCTACTTTTCCGGCGACCAAGCCACGCCGCTGCGGGGAACAGACATTTCAAACGCTTTGATCGAGTTGCTTTCGGTCACGCAGTGGGGCGAACTGGATTTTCTCGTCATCGACATGCCACCAGGCATAAGCGACGCAGTACTCGACCTGATAAGGCTGGTGAAGCGCATAGAGTTCTTGATAGTGACCACGCCTTCGCTGCTGGCTTTTGAAACCGT
>CAZWPI010000257.1:0-1920 GCA_964636055.1 uncultured Candidatus Bathyarchaeia archaeon | reverse complement strand
TAGCCAGCCTTTTTGCTGAAAAAGCCGTTAACCTCTTATGCCAAGAGCAAGGAAACAAGGTGGTCGGACTGCAGAACGGCGCAATCTCAAGTATAGAACTAGAGAAGTCATGCGAAACGCAGAAGCCGCTTGATTTGCGCTTACTGGAACTAGCGGACATGTTAGCGACATAGACTTATCCTTTGGACTTCACTTCCAAAGTTACTTCGCCGTGCCTCATCCATCTGAAGAAATGTATCTTCAAGAGGTCAGTTATCATGAAACTGAGCAGGGCGTAGCCCCAAACTAACCCGGCTAATCCCCAGCCGAGAGGACTCATGAAGATACCGTAGACGGCTATCAGCGTGCCTCCAAACTGGGTAAATTCCGAAGTGAAGAAAAGAATCCCTGCGGGAAGTGGACGCTCCCAGAAGTGATACACTCCAGTGCGTGCAAGGTAGATTGTCATGTGACCCGCCACCGTCATCTTGAGGAAAATAAGCGTCTGCAACGTAGCCATATCCAAATTCAGCACTTTTAAACCTATCAGGAAGAGTAAGAAGCTTGAGACCAATCCTGTTGCACCAAGCAGCGAAGCAACCACTAACACATCGCGCATCCTCCACCGAACAGGCTTCGCCCGAACCTTGACGTTGTCGTAAGCAATCATCATTATCGGCAGGTCGTTAAGCAGCGCTAGGATAACAATCATCACAGCCGTCAGAGGATAAAAGTTGAAAGCGATAATTGTCAGCGTCAAGAAAATTAACACACGGGTGGTCTCGGCGATGCGGTAAATGGCGTAGTTCTGCATGCGCTGAAAAACTTTGCGGCTTTCCTTTATGGTGTCAATTATGACAGAAAGCCCCAGCTTAGTCAGCACAACGTCTGCAGCTGATTTCGCCGCGTCAGTTGCCCCAGCAACAGCGATTCCAGCGTCAGCCTTTTTCAACGCTGGTGCATCATTAACTCCGTCTCCTGTCATGCCGACAATATGGTCTTTTTCCTGCAGTAACTGCACGATGCGGTACTTGTGTTCGGGGAAAACCTGGGCGAAGCCATCGGCGTTTTCCACCAGCCCCTTCGATTCGCTGTCAGCTTTATCCACAAAGGCAGAAGCAGGCAGGATGTTTGTGCCTAGGTTCACCTCATGGGAAATCTCCCTAGCTATGGCGATGTGGTCGCCCGTGACCATCTTGACGCTGACGCCCATTTCCTGCGCGGTCTTGATTGTTTCCGCTGAATCTTCCCGCGGCGGATCATAAATTGCGAGAAGCCCCACGTATGACCACACGCCGTTTTCCTCTTTGACAACACCCAATGCACGGTAACCTTTACCGGCGAAGGCAGTTACGATTTCGTTTACTTTGCCTTCGATTTGGTCGTTGTTTGACACAAGAGCCAACACCACCTGCGGCGCGCCCTTAGACACCTTGAAACGTTCCCCTTTCCCTGTCTCCACTGTTGCCTCAGTCCTTTTTGACACGGGGTCAAACGGCTTAAAATCAACCGCGCTGTACCCGCCCAGAGAGTCTGCAACCGCTTTAATCGTCTTTGCCTTGGCAATGACGGCGTCATCGATTGGGTCGTGATTTTCCTCTCTGGAAGCCAGAGTCCCGAACAAAAACACATCATCAACGCTGAAGCTGCTAAAAGTTTGGGTGTCTGCGACCGTGAGTTCATTCTTGGTTATGGTGCCTGTTTTGTCTGAACACAGCACGTCAACGCCTGCCATCTCTTCAATCGCCACCAGCTTGCTCACGATGGCTTCCTTTTTTGCAAGTGCAATCGCTCCGATGGCCATGGTAACCGTTAAGACCGCGGGCAAAGCCACGGGAATGGCAGCCACCGTTAGGACTAGTGCGAACTGAAGAAGTTCAAGCGGGTTGGCCTGCCGAATCAGCGCCACTATGAAAACCGCAGCCACCATTATGACCGCCA
>CAZWPI010000256.1:0-1923 GCA_964636055.1 uncultured Candidatus Bathyarchaeia archaeon | reverse complement strand
GTTTTGGCTGCGTGGGCTTTTGTTTCATTCTGCTCACTCTTCTTTTGATAGAGAATAAGAAAAAGTGGGATATAAGAGAAGCGTGTCCAGTTAAGCCGTTGCTGGCTGCTGCTGGAACAGCGGTGTACTGAGGTAACGTTCTCCCGTATCAGGCAGGATAACGACCAACAGTTTGCCCTCGTTTTCTGGTCTCTTAGCGACCTCTAGCGCGGCGTACGCTGCTGCGCCTGACGAGATTCCCACGAGCAAGCCTTCTTTCCGGGCGAGCAGCCTTGCGGTTTGCATGGCGTCTTCGTCTTTCACCTGAATAACCTCGTCCACAAGGTCCAGTTTTAGCGCGTCTGGGATGAAGCCTGCGCCGATGCCTTGAATCTTGTGTGGTCCAGGTTTTCCGCCGCTCAGAACCGGCGAATTAGCGGGTTCCACGGCTACGGCTTTGAACTCTGGCTTGAGTGGTTTGATGTACTCGGCTACGCCGGTGATGGTGCCGCCTGTCCCGACGCCTGCGACAAGAATGTCAACCTGCCCGTCGGTGGCGTTCCAGATTTCTGGTCCTGTAGTTACCCTGTGCGCCTTCGGGTTCGCCAAGTTCCTGAACTGCTGGGGGACGAAGCTGTTGGGCGTGTCTGCGGCGAGTTCTTCGGCTTTTTGGATGGCGCCTTTCATGCCTTCCACGCTGGGTGTAAGGACGAGTTCAGCGCCGTACGCTTTCAGCAGGTTGCGGCGTTCGATGCTCATGGTTTCGGGCATAGTGAGGATTAGGCGGTAGCCTTTTACTGCGGCGACCATGGCTAAGCCTATGCCGGTGTTGCCGCTGGTAGGCTCGATGATGACGGTGCTTGGCTTTACGAGTCCCTGTTTTTCGGCTTCCGCTATCATGCTGAGGCATATGCGGTCTTTGACGCTTCCGCCTGGGTTGCGGCTTTCCTGTTTGGCTGCGACGGTGCATTTTAAGCCGCTGGTTAGTCTGTTTAAGCGTATGAGGGGTGTTTTTCCTATGGTTTCTAGGATGTTGTTGAAAATTTTCATTTTTTGTTCACCGATTAACTTATAACGCCGTTATATTGAGAGTGGCAACATAAATACTTTATTGCCCGCCTCTCACGAAACTATCACAACTTCCACCATTATAAAGAAATCTGCTCGTCAGCTGCTGACATGCGAAGTAAAGCCTTTTAATACGATGCCTGGTTCTATTATCTGCCACCTGAAGGACTCTGCACCGCTAAAAACAGGTTGAGCGGGGGTTGCCAAGCCAGGTCAAAGGCGTAGGCCTGAGGCGCCTATCCTGTAGAGGTTCGTGGGTTCAAATCCCACCCCCCGCACTTTTGCTCTATTTCTGCTCAATTCTTGCTCTTTTTCTGCAATGTTACTGCTTAGAGGCGAGTCTGGTAAGTTTGACCCCAAACGGGATCGGAACCTACGCTAAAGAAGCGCACTATAGAAAAAATGTCACACAGACAATCGCTTCAGCACTGTTAAACCAATTTTTTGGTGATACCCCACTAAGTTCAAGGACTCCGGCTTGCGCTTTAATTATACGAACGACAGTTCGAAACTCTTCCGGGCTACATCAAACCCTAGTCAGGACGACCTTCAAACACTCGTGCCAGTGAAGTGTTTGCGTTTCTTGAAGTACACCAGCAGACCTAAACATACAATGGCGGCAGAAACGCCAGAAGCTGTTGCGACTAACGTTGTCGGGAAAGGCTCTGGCCTCGCCACCGTGAAAGTAACTGTTTCTGAGGCGCCCATGTTTCCGTATGTGTCGTTGGCGTAGACCGTTACGTTGTGCAAGCCATTGGATAACCCTGACAACGTGGTGTTGCCAGCGACGGTGATGTTGTCTCTTCCATCCAGGCTGTAGCCCATCCACACGGCTGGCTTATTCAAGGTGAAAGCCAAAGAGACGTCAGTTACGTT
>CAZWPI010000255.1:0-1949 GCA_964636055.1 uncultured Candidatus Bathyarchaeia archaeon | reverse complement strand
GAGAAGTATGATGTTTGGAGAAAGGCTTTAAAGGTTTCTTGGAGAGAATATTTAAGTGAGATTGAGCAAAATTCATTAACAGGAGAATGGACTAAAGAAGTGGCGAACTACCTAATTAACAACGAGGGAACAAGAAGTGTCAAAGAAAGTTAAGAGACGAGCCACAGCAACGTCATTTTCACTGAGCCAGTGGTTCCGAAGAATTTCAACGACGAAGCCTTCATCCTTCGCCGTTTCCATAATTGTAATTGCCTACGCCGTTTTTCTTTTCGGTGGAGGCTTATACACTCTTATATCGCATCCTCTTCCCGCGTATTACACAGGTAAAACTTTCATCTTTCTATATCCCGCCCTTGGAGAACAATTCATATCTGACACTGTAATCTCAGTGATGCTTTACGCAATCGGTTTCGTTGGCTTGTTGGCTATTTATCAAAGCACAAAGTACGCCTACAAGCCGAGACAGGCTTACATGATGCTGGTTATAGGCGTGACGCTTTTGCTTTTGGCGTACATCTTCCTAGAAGATGCAATCCTGATTAAACTTGGTAGATGACACGTTACCAAGGATTTTTTTTCAATTTCAACTTGTACGCCAAGAAATTCGTAAGCAGGTGAATTGGAGGAGTGATTATGATAACCGCAACTGCTAGTTCCCAAGATACTATCGCTAAAGGCAGCGAAAATAAGAGTGCACCGACCACGAAGTCCACCTGATCAACAACAGGGAGCAAACCGCCAGGAGCAATTCCTAACCGCCTTTTCAGAAACGCGGCAGCCAAATCTCCTGAGAGAGCACCCAAAGGCGAAAGCACACTGAAAAGAAAGGGATAGCCAAAAAGCACCCACTCAACCATTCCCACTGCGACGCCGACAGCTAAGCCGAAAAAGAAACCCCTGAAAGTCTTGTTTTTTCCAAAAATTCTTTTTCCATCAAAGAAGTTCTTACCAAAATCCATTGGCTGTCTTCCACCAGCAATCACTGGTACGGCGTTTGCGCAGTATGCGGGGAATATGAATTTTAATGCTTCAACGATTAATGTGACTATGTCCATGTTACCAACCATCACTGATGGAACGGGTAATCACGTATTCCAGTTTCGTCTATTCTTAAATAGCAGGCTGCTTCTTGAGGGTTTTCGCGTGTTTTTTCGAGCACGGCTTTGATTGTCTGCGGGTTTTCTGTGGGTTTCATGGCGATTATTGTGTCAGCCCAGAATTTTAAAACTCTTGTGGCTACGGGTGCCACGCTGTGGTACGTGTCGTCCAGCACGCTTCGCACTTGGCTTGTTATCACCATGGGCGTTTTTTGGGTTTTTGCGGTTTGCGCCAAGATAGCTAGTTGCCTGTTTAGCTCTCGGTTTAGTCCGAACGCTTTTCCAGAAGATTCCGCAACCTTAGCTCGATACAAGGAGTTGAAAGTGTCAATCACCACCAGCCCGAAGTTTTTCTCGGTGTACTCTGAAATGCGGTCGATGACGGCTGTTTGCTCTCTGAAGTCCACTGGTTTTATCAGGATTATGAGGTCGGCGATTTCCTCAAATTTTCCCGAAGCTACCTGAGAGAGCCTTTTGGCGGAGAACGTGTTATCGCAGTCCACAAATAGAGTTTTGTAACCTTGCATGGCACAGTTTACGGCGCACTGCATAGCCAGCGTTGTCTTTCCAGTCTCTGGTTCTCCATAAATCAGCGTAACGCTTTCTGGAGATATGCCACCGTTCAGGTTGCTGTCGATGCAGCCGCAGCCAGTTAAGATCTTCTTTATCACGCTAACACACATCACGGAGTATAAACTGCGAAACTAATAATCTGTTTTGCGCTTAAACGTTTACTCTGAACTCTAGCGCTTGGAAAAGTCTATAGCCCCCTATATATAGAAACTGCATACAATTCTGCGAGAAGCGCCGCTGGGTAGACCCTCTCTACTGGTTTCTGCATAGTATTTCTAT
>CAZWPI010000254.1:0-1966 GCA_964636055.1 uncultured Candidatus Bathyarchaeia archaeon | reverse complement strand
TGGATGAAGCTTGCGGCAATAGCCTATTTTGCAGGCATCGTGGCTCTATTCGCGTTGTTTTATCCCGTCATTTCGGGGATGCCCGCGTCTCAATCGGTAATTGACAGTTTGAAGTGGCTTAACGGGTGGACCTTCTGAAAATGAACGCTGAAATAGGGGTGAAGGGTTCAGTGAGAGTTTCCGTGGTTTTTCCAGCTTACAATGAAGCCGATTCGTTAGAGGCTGCAGTGGACGAAGTCAACCGAGCCCTCAATGAATTCACGCGTTCCTACGAGATTATAATCGCTGAAGACGGAAGCACGGATGGAACCGACAAGCTTGCGGCGGCACTCGCCGAGAAATACCCTTTCGTGAAGCATGTTCATGGGGAAAAACGTCTCGGCAGAGGAGCTGCCCTAAAAAACGCTTTTAAGCAAAGCAGTGGCGAGGTCCTTGTTTACATGGATTTGGATCTTGCCACAGGTCTGGAACATTTGAAACCTCTCGTTGATGCGGTTGAATTTGAAGGGTACGATTTTGCCACTGGCTCAAGGATGCTTCCTGAAAGCAACGTTGAAAGAAGCGGTACGAGGAATATAGCCTCTAAAACTTACAATTTTATGGTTCGAGCGGTGTTAGGCTCTAAGATTAAAGATCATCAGTGCGGGTTCAAGGCGTTCCGGCGCAAGCCGCTCATGCAGCTACTTGACGAGGTGGAAGCTAACCACTGGTTCTGGGACACCGAGATTCTCGTCAGGGCACACCGCAGGGGCTACAAGATAAAAGAGATTCCAGTGTCGTGGAAGGGCGGACGCGAAACTAAAGTTAGGCTCCTTCAAGACTCGTTCAACATGGGTTGGCAGATAATCTCGCTCTGGTGGCGCTTGAAAACGCAGCAGTTTAGGAACTCACATTCTCTTAGCCAAAAGGACAAACGATCTGGCAACAAATGATAAGCCTAAAATAATCAGTATTCCAGCCCAGAACACGAACCACATGCTTATGTCGGTTGTGCTATTAAGATATGTTATTATTAGGTAAGCTGTTCCAAACCAGTAAACAAGGTTTCCCATTGTTTCCGCTATCTTGCTTGTAGGCGAGTGCGACGTAAATCTTAGCGTCAGCATTATGATTTGCAGGATGCCTAAGCCTATGCAGAACTGGAATATACCTCCGTACAGTAGTGTATGCGAAGCTGGGCTAATCGGCGCGGGCAAGTATATTCCCGTGCTAGGAACTTGGGCGAGAGTGAAACTGCCGAAAAAATTGATCGCTGCGTCCCAAAGGCTGGAGGGGAGATTAATAACGTAAACTATTCCAATCAGGATGAAAAAGGCGCCTGCGGAGATGGCAGAGTATATGCGTTCTCGAGCCTTGTATGCACTGCCTTGTGCATTCAAATTTTCATTCAATTTGCTTCTCCCTTACTCGATTATGCGTGGCTGATGCACATATAGCTTTCCTTTTGCAGCAAAAAGGTGCATGTTTTAAATACTCACTCTCTAATAAAAGAATACAGGTGTGAGGTTTATGTCGTATTGTCCAAAATGCGGCAACAAGGTTGAAGAAAACATGGCTTTCTGCCCACGTTGCGGAGCGCCTTTGAAAGCGGAAGCGCCAACGCAGGCGGCGCCAGCTCCCGCGCCAGCTCCTCGGAGAGGGGAAAAAACTGAGAAGGGTGAAAAACAGGAAAAGCATGAGAAACAGGAGCCTGAAAAGGGCGAAAAACACGAGAAGGGCGAGTACGGCTTTGTAGGCTGGTTGGTCGGCGGCTTAGTCCTTATACTCGTAGGTTTCTTCGCGCTGCTTAGGTTCAGTAATTATCTTACCTCAGGACTGGAGGGTGGCTTAATTCTCCTCGTAATCGGCGTTGCAATCATAATCATTGCGGTATACTTTGCTAGTATGGCGCGAAGGCGATATCCGCCTCCTTCTTAGAGTAGCCAGCCCAGAAACAGTCGGTACAATCTGTGTTCCAGAAGCGTTA
>CAZWPI010000253.1:0-1975 GCA_964636055.1 uncultured Candidatus Bathyarchaeia archaeon | reverse complement strand
TGTATCAAATGGGACATTTAAAGCTTATTATGTGACAAAAAAGTCGCAACGTTTAAAAACACCGCCCGTGAGGTAAGGGGAATAATTCAACTCCAAAAACGGGGGAGCAAAAAACGACAGAAAAAATCGTGCTCGCATACTCCGGTGGACTGGACACATCCGTGATGATTAAGTGGCTGCAAGAAAAATACAACGCAGAAGTAATAACCGTAACCGTCAACGTCGGCCAACCAGAAAACCTGGCGGAAGCAGAAGAAAAAGCCAACAACCTCGGGGTCTCAAAGCACTATTCGATCGACGCTAAAGACGAGTTCGCCACGGACTACGTTTTTTCAGCCATAAAAGCAAACGCCCTCTACGAAGGAAAATACCCCATAAGCACCACGTTGTCTCGCCCGCTCATAGTCAAAAAAATGGTGGAGATCGCCGAGAAAGAAGGCGCCACAGCCTTAGCTCACGGCTGCACAGGCAAAGGCAACGACCAAGTGCGCTTCGACATTTCCATCGGCTCTTTGGCGCCAGACCTTAAGATAATCGCGCCCGTCAGAGAATGGAGCATGACCCGAGCCGAAGAAATAGAGTACGCCAAAGCAAACGGCATCCCAGTTTCCACCGCAGCAAAGAAATACAGCATAGACCAGAGCATCTGGGGCAGATCCATCGAATGCGGAGTTCTGGAAGATGCCAGTCAAGAGCCGCCAGAAGACGCTTTCGAATGGACCGTTTCACCTGAAAAAGCGCCAGACAAACCTGAATACGTGACCATAACTTTTGAAGCGGGCGTGCCAGTCGCCCTAAACAAAGAAAAGCTGGCGCCCCTTGCACTCATTGAAACATTGAATGAGACGGCGGGAAAACACGGTGTCGGACGCATAGACCACATCGAAGACCGTTTGGTGGGCATTAAATCCAGAGAAATCTACGAGTGCCCAGCCGCCACCGTCATCTTGGAAGCGCATAAAGACCTGGAGAAAATGGTGCTCACGCGGCATGAAGTGCTGTTTAAGCAGCAAATCGACGCGCAGTGGACTTTTTTGGCGTACGCAGGACTATGGCTGGACCCACTAAAGGAAGACCTCGACGCCTTCATAAACAAGTCTCAGGAAAATGTCACTGGCGATGTACGAGTGAAGCTTTACAAGGGCGTGCTCCAAATCGTGGGGCGCTCGTCGCCGATGTCACTTTACGACCAGAACCTCGTGAACTACAACATCAAAACTGGCTTTAATCAGTCGTACTCGAAAGGCTTTATAGAGTTGTGGGGTCTTCAAACACGGATGTATAACATGCTGAAGCGGAAAGCTAAGGAGCAAAAAACAGGTAAGGGCGGCGCGTAATGTCGAAACTGTTGCGTGGAGGACGGTTATCACCGGTTCGGGAAGACGTTGCCAAGTTCACTTCTTCAATGAAAGACGACGTCAGACTAGCGAACGCCGTCATCGCCATCAACAAGGCGCATGTGGTGATGCTGATGGAACAGAAAATCATCAGCCAGTCAGACGGCACCAAGCTTCTGCAAGCCCTAATCAAGTGCTCCAGCAAAGCGTTGGACACTTCGGCTGAAGACGTTCACATGGCGGTTGAAGAGGCGGTTCTCAAGGAGGCAGGAGAGGCGGCGAGCGGAAACCTCCATATTGCTAAGAGCCGAAACGACCAGGTTGCCACAGCCATCCGCATGGAACTGCGAAACGCCCTGCTTACTCTGATGCGTGCCGTGTCTCACGTGCAAGATCACTTAGTCGAAGTGGCGGAAGACCATGTGAACACCGTTATTCTGGAGTACACTCATCTGCAGCCTGCGCAGCCGGTGACGTTCGCCCATTACCTGCTGTCACATCTTGCAGCGTTGGAACGCGACCTGCAAAGACTGCAGAGCGCCTACACAAGAGTTAACCTGTGTCCGCTGGGCGCGGGAGCCTTAGCCACAACCAGCTTCCCGATAAACCGCGACCGCACCGCGGAACTCTTAGGCTTC
>CAZWPI010000252.1:0-2013 GCA_964636055.1 uncultured Candidatus Bathyarchaeia archaeon | reverse complement strand
CCTAACTCAACCAAATAAGGATATAGACTTTGTCGTGAAATTCATGGAACAGCTCAAGGGAAAGAGAATACTCGTAACTGGTGGTGCAGGATTCGTAGGCTTCCACTTGTGCAAGAAGCTGTCAGATTTCACCAGCAACATAACCGTGTACGACAATCTGTCAAGCGGAAAAGTGGAAAACGTCAAGCACCTCCCCAAAGTCCACTTCGTAAAAGCAGACATCCTCGACTCAAAAAAACTCGACTCCCAAGAAAAAGCTGACCTGATCTATCATTTAGCTGCTCAAGTCGTCGTCCCATACTCGATGGAAAACCCCGTAGAAGACTTCGAAACCAACGCTCGAGGAACATTAAACGTCCTCGAAAAAGCACGCAAAGACGACGCAAGAGTAGTTTTCACCTCAAGCGCTGCCGTGTACGGCAACACCACCAAACTGCCAACCCCGGAAAATTACGGTTTCGACCCAGCCTCCTGTTACGGCTTATCCAAAGTGGTAGGCGAACAGTACTGCAACATGTACTCGAAACAGTACGGATTAGACATCAGCATTCTGAGGTTCGCCAACGTTTACGGACCAAGATGCCACGGAGTCATACCGGACTTTCTGGACAAACTCAGCAGAAACCCGGAAAAACTGGAAATCATCGGCACCGGACAGCAGTCCCGAGATTTCGTTCACGTCTTCGACGTTGTGGAAGCTTTAACGCTGGCTGCTGTGAGCGAGGAAGCCATAGGCGAAACTTTCAATATAGGCTTCGGCAAAACAACCAAAATAATAAACCTCGCCAAAATAATCCTGAAAATCCTCGGCTTATCCGATAAAACGCTCATAACAACCACCAACGTTCCCTGGCAAGGCGACATAAACACCATCTGGTTTGACATAACCAAAGCGAAAAAAGACCTGAAATGGCACCCAAAAATAAGCCTTGAAGACAACCTGAAAGAACTCATCATGGAGCGGAAAACGATAGGATGACAACAACGCCCACCAAAGGACTAATCGCGCTTTTGCGCCTTCCATACTGGATGATGACAGGTGGGCTTTCACTTCTAACCGCTTTCGCAATCACCAAAGACATCATAGGCCTCGAAACCATCTTGCTGATCTTCTTCTCGATGGCGTTCATAACTTCCGCAGGCTTTTCCATAAACGACTACTTCGACAGAGAAAGCGACGCCGTAATCAAACCAAAACGGCCTATACCTTCTGGCGTTTTGTCTTTAAAACAGGTTGTAGCCATCTCCGCTTTTCTTTTTGCATTGGGTCTGGCTCTCGCATTTCTAATTAACTGGCTTAGTTTCTTAATTCTGCTCGTTGACTCCATTCTGCTCGTGATTTACTCAGCGTTCGTTAAGCGAAAGTCTGGTTTCGCCGCAAACGTTCTCGTCGGCTTGTTGGTAGGCACAGCGTTCATTTACGGCGAAGCCACGATTTCTCAAACCATAAGTCTTGTCTCGCTAAGTCTTTACCCCATATGTTTCGGAACAATCGGCGGCAACATTCTACGGGACATTTTAAGCCTCGAAGGAGACTCCAAAATTGGGTATCCAACGCTTCCTCAGAAAATAGGCAACAAAAGTTCCATAGGCATCGCAGCCTACTTCTTCATTATAACCGCCATACTTGCACCTCTTCCTTTCTTCTTCCAGTTTTTCGGCATTTACTACCTGTCCCTGATAACATTATGGAGCGTTATTCTCTTTTACTCGTCGATTCGCCTCGTAACCTCGCAACCCACGATTGAAAATGTAAGAAAGTATGAACGCCTAATCACCATGTCGATGATGCTGCTTATACTATCACTAATAGTAGAGGCTGTTGCGCCATGAAAAAGACGAAAAGCATCTGCCCAGTGTGCCAGAAAAAAATAGACGCCGAATTAACAGAGACAAACGGGAAAATTCTGATAACCAAGACCTGTAAGGAACACGGAACATTTTCCGCCACTCACTGGCAGAGTCCAAGCGTCTTCAACTTCGCCGAGAAATTCGATTTCTTCAAATATTTTG
>CAZWPI010000251.1:0-2072 GCA_964636055.1 uncultured Candidatus Bathyarchaeia archaeon | reverse complement strand
GGCGGTGGAAGGTCAGGGTCGCCTATGCTTAGCGAGATAAGGTCAACGCCCTGCGCCTTTTTTTCTTTCATAGCCTTCTCTATCTCGGCGAAAAGGTACGGCGGAAGCCTTTTTACTCTGTCAGCAACTGCAAACATTTGGTTTCACAACCTCTCTTAGAACAGTGTTCCCTCAAAAACTTTCTCTGCGGGGCCATTCAGAAACAGGCGTTCTGCGTATTCAACTTCCAAATCGCCGCCCAGCAGGTGAACGCGGACTTTGCCGCCGAGCATTTTGAGCAGGTTTCCAGCAGCCACTGTGGCGCAGGCGCCTGTGCCGCACGCTAGGGTTTCTCCGCAGCCTCGCTCCCACACCCGCACTTTTACCTCGTTTTCACTCAAAACTTGAGCGAACTCCACGTTCGTTCTCTTCGGGAAAACGCGGTGGGTCTCAATTTTCGAGCCGACACGCTGCACTGGAAAATCGTCTACGGCATCAACGAATATGACGCAGTGTGGGTTTCCAACCGAGAGACAGGTTACCTTGTACGCTTCTCCGTTGACTTGTAAGTCTTCGTTTATGAAGGTGCCTTGACCAAGTATCGGAATCTTGCTGCGCTCTAGCACAGGCGCGCCCATGTCAACCATCACCG
This sequence comes from uncultured Candidatus Bathyarchaeia archaeon, assembly GCA_964636055.1. Lineage (GTDB taxonomy): Archaea > Thermoproteota > Bathyarchaeia > Bathyarchaeales > Bathycorpusculaceae > SG8-32-3. The sequence continues at coordinate 1,441 of CAZWPI010000251.1, read as the reverse complement.
ACTGGACTAGGCCGTTTTCAACTGTTAACCACGTACGTTTGTTCCCAGCCAACGTTTCCACGGTTAACTCGCTTTTTCGCGCAATGTTGTTTTCGTAGCAGTACTTGGCGAAGCAGCGGATGCCGTTGCCGCACATCTCGGCTTCGCTTCCGTCCGCGTTGAAAATTCGCATTTTCACATCCGCCGCGGTTGAGTTTGACGCGAAGAGAATGCCGTCTGCGCCGACCGAGAATCTCCGCTTGCAAAGTTTCAGCGCTAACTCTGCTGCTTCTGTGCCGCTTATGCTTGCGTTTCTGTTGTCGATTACGATGTAGTCGTTGCCTAAGCCATGCATTTTCCAAAACTTCATCGCGTTCACTCTGCCATTCGCTGCCCAGACATCAAATCGTCCAGCTGCTCGCGCTCTCTGATTAGGGCGCACTTGCCGTTTTTGACCAGAACTTCGGCTGCTCGTGGTCTAGCGTTGTACTGTGAACTCATGGAGTATCCGTATGCGCCAGCGTTCAGAACCGCAAGTAAATCGCCTTCCTGAATCTTCGGTAGCCGCCTGTCCTTAGCCAACACGTCGCCTGACTCGCAGACTGGCCCGACAACATCGTACGTCTCTTCATCGGGCGAATCCAGCTTGTTCGCTACGAGCACGTGATGGTATGAGCCGTACATGGTGGGCCTCACCAGCGTGTTGAATCCCGCGTCGACGCCGACGAACTTCTTGAAAGGCGTCGCTTTTACTGTGTTCACGGCGGTCAACAGGATGCTTGCGTCGCAGACCAAGTAGCGTCCAGGCTCCACACAGAAGAACGGTTCGCCAAGCGTATACTCTTCGATCTTGCTCTTGAACAGGGACAGCACTTCCTCAGAGAAACGAGCCAAGTCTAACTCTTGCTCTTCTGGTTTGTAGGGCACTCCAAGCCCGCCGCCCATGTCCACAAACTCAAAGCTCACCCCGACTTCATCATACGCCTTTTTGGCTACGCTCAGCAGTTTGTCAAGTGCCAAAACGAAAGGTTCAACGTCGAGAACGCCCGAGCCTACGTGCATGTGTATACCGAACCGTTCCACGCCTGCCTCCTTGGCTTTCTTGTACGCTTTTAACGCGTCGTTTTCCCATAGCCCAAACTTTGTGTTTTTGCCCGCGGTGATGCAGTGGTCATGATGGCCAGCGCCTATCTCGGGATTAACCCTAACTGACAGAACGTTGGGCACCGTGATCTTCAGCAGTCTGTCTAACTGCGACAAGGAATCAACGTTCACGGTCACGTTGGAGTCTGCGAGGAATTTTAGTTCGTCGTTTCTGACGCTTGTTCCAGTGAACAGAATGCGCTCTGGCGGAAACCCAGTGGTTAACGCCATTGAAACTTCGCCGGGGCTAACCGCGTCTAAATATGCGCCTTCGGTTTCCAAGATTTTCAGCACCGACAGGTTCGAATTCGCCTTTGCA
>CAZWPI010000250.1:0-2075 GCA_964636055.1 uncultured Candidatus Bathyarchaeia archaeon | reverse complement strand
CGTGCATCACAAGAACGTCAGCGTAACGAACAATCAGCATAGCCGCCAAGTAAGCTTCACGCCACTTCACAACTTCATCCGCCGCTTCACCCTGGTCCATCCAAGCAACCATGGGAACACCCATCAACGGAAAACCAGCAAGCTCCTCACCAGCCTTGCACGCGGCTCTACGCAGCATAGTGAAGTTGTTCAACGTGTCAGCCAAACCCTCATTCACGAAAGTGCCAGGATCCAACACCAAATCTTGAACGCCGTAAGCCAACAACGTCTTAGCCAACGATGCCAGCATGCTTAAATCGTTAGGCGCAGAAACCGCAAGTGGGCAACGGTACATCAACGCCAGTTCCGCCATGTCTTTCCAGTTGTCCATCGTCGCCGCGTACAACAAAGGCTTTGCTTTCGGCGCAGCCATCAAACCTGCTTCAGCCACGTTCGCGTTCAAACTGCACAAAATTAAAGGCAAATCAGTGTTCTCAACCACTTTCTTAACTGCAGCCTTGAACTTTTCAGGGTCACCTGACGCGGAGCGAACAGCAATCATGTCCAGCTTAAGCGTATAGCCTATGTACTCGTAGCTGAACTGCTCCGTGCGCTTTATGCGGTTCAGCAATTCCTCGTCAGTCATCTCGTCTGTTACGTCAATTGCAATCGCCGTTGGGTTGGAATATGTGAACTCGTGACGATACATGACAAGTTTTCCGCCGAGCTTGACCGCTTTTTCGCCTTCGCCAACAACTACTTCTTTAACTGGAGGCTTCAGCATGTCCTTCAACTTGTTGTAAGCCTTCTCGTTTTCCTTCTTCAACAACGGAGGACACTGGTCAACCTGCACCTCACGGTTAACAATTTTCGTGGCGAAAGCCATGCAGTTTTCTTCACCGCATTCTTTACAGTTAATTTTCGGAAGAAGCTTGTAAACATCTATAGGACTAAGTTCCTTTACTCCGACTTTGCTTTTCTTTTCTCTTTCAGTCATGCACATACGCTCCTTCAGGGTTTCAGGGAAACCCAGTCAACAAACTTGCTCGCATCCGCTTTCTTGCCGCTCACCAGATTAGCGGTAACGTCCTTCAACGTCTTCACCGCAGCAGGATGCATCATCATAAACAAGTCCACACCAGTAAGCAAAAGCGTCAACGCAGTCGTCACTTCCCACAGTGGACCCCTAAGCTCACGAGGCTCCCACTCAGGCGCCATCTTCAGCCACGCTTCCCGCGCAGCCCAAGCGTTAGTAGTGCCAGAAGACATAGGATGAGCAAGCTCCACATCACCCATCAAACCCGCAAGCCTAGCACGCTCCATGTTGGTAAAAGCGTAGTCCAGACCGTAACCAAGCGCTGCAGTGGTCAAGTCCATAACAATATCTTCGTTGCCCAGAAAATCATACAAACGCCTGTTAAGCTCACGAGCCAAGTTCAAATCCATAGGAGTGAAAGACAACGCCACATGACCGTTCTTCTTAACAAACTTGGCGCAACGCTCAACATCCATGTCCTGCGTTATGGAACTCATCAGGAAACGTTCACCAGCGAAAGTCTCAGCTATTTCCGCGAAAACATCCGCGTCCTTAACTGGATCACCGCAACCGCCAATCACCAATGGCACGTCAACAGCCTGCGTGACCTCCTCCACCGTTTTGACAGCGTCCTTCGGCGTGGCATCCTTCAGCAACGGATCAATGCTGATCAGGTGAATTGTAACCATGTCCGCACCGAACTTTTCAACCGCAAGCTTCGCCCAAGCCGCAGGATCACCGATAACGTCTTTCACATGCATCTTAACAGCCTTTGACAAGGGAATTTCCATGTCAAAAACGTCAAGCGTAACAACTGGCGGATGCAGAACAGGCCGCTCAAACGTGTAGAACGCGGGTGAAGTTTCGCCGCCGATGATGATTGACCGCCCACGTGTTCCACCTTCGCCTTTAGTAGCGCCAAGCTTGACCTCAACGATTTTGCCTGGATAAGTCTCGATTGGAGGCACAAACTGCGCCTTCATCAACTCTGTAGGCTTGCCCTTTAGAGCAGGAGCCACTTTTAGCTGGGGCATGACTTGGCTGGGTAAGGCTCCAGACT
>CAZWPI010000249.1:0-2077 GCA_964636055.1 uncultured Candidatus Bathyarchaeia archaeon | reverse complement strand
GCGAGTTTGACCGTTAAGGTTAGGCGCTGTAGTCTCTTCCTTTCGGTTTTGAACCCGGCGCTTTTGCTTGCGGTATCTGCGGCAATGGTATCGGCGGTGGAATGTTCAGCGTTCTGGATATGAGAACGGATTCGATGAAGACGACGTTGGATATTGACTGCACCACCAGTGGCGGTGGCGGCTTCTTTTCTTCATGGTCCTTGAGGACTTTCTCGATTTCGCCTTTGTCTCCAGAGACGTAGGCGGTTCCTTTCAGGCTTATCTGCGCTATTGAAGGGTTATAGTTTATTGCCAAAACGAATGGGACTTCCAATGAGTCATCAGGCTTTTTCTCCATGCCCACGATGTTGATGTTTGTGCCTATTTGGATGGGTGGAATCGGCTTTCTGATGTCCCAGAAGCGTTCTGCTGAAATGTTCGTTATGACTACGTTAACTCTGATCATTTAAATCATCAAGATATTTACGCGTTTAGAATTTAAAACTGCTTATTTCTCAACCTGCTTGTACCTTGTGAAACCGCAGTGCCCGCAGGTGTACCGGTCTTGGTGGTTAGCCATGAAGTATCCGGGACCGCATCTCTCACAGGTTGGACGCAGCCTCGTGACTTTCTCGCCTTCTATCTTGTACAAGGCGTGAATGCCCTTTTCCTCTTTTTTCTTCTCTGCCTTCTTTTCTGGCTTCGCGGCTTTTTGAGGTTTCTGCTCTTCTTTTTCGGACATTTTATTCATTCTCCTCTTCCTTCGGTTCTTCTGGAGGACTGTTACGTTTTCTAATGTACTCGGGCTCGATAAATTTCGCTTGTTCTACTGTTTCATAAGCGTTAGCAACTCCGACGGCGGTGTGTGTTCCCGTCAGGGTTCGCATTTTCTTAATAAAAACCATCTCTTCGTTTATCTTCAGTTTGGCGGCTATAGCTCTTTTGACTTCTAACCGCGCAGGTGTTTTTCCCTTCGGGTCTTGCTCTATCCTGAAATCCACTTCTTTTCTTTTTAGAAGAGGATTTTCATTTGTTGATACTATTTTGACTTCCATCGCGCTCTCACTTGTTTAGGGCGTTGACTTCATACGGTTGCTTCTTATTTAGCTTTTCGAACGGTTTTCATAGCTTTTAGAATTTCAGCGGCTTCAGCCTTTTTCTCAGAAGTGACTTCAACGACCACGATGCCCAGATAGGGTTGTCCATAAACAACCAACGATTTTTCTGGAGCATACAAAACGGCGATTAGCGCCAGCAGGTCTTCCTCTCCGTCCACAATTATGTGAACGCGGTCGTCGCTTTCCAAAGCCTCTTTTACTGCTGTAATTGCTTCTTCAGTTATTGTTCCTTGGGGATTTTTAACATGAACAACGTTCTTGCCTGCGAATGTTCTCGGTTTTATTCTCCTTCTCATGCGTTTGTTGTCAGTTATCGAAAGCTGCGGGTTCATCTGATTTTCATGAAGATTTCGTGAAACAGTGTCTCCGACAGATACTACCTTTGGCGGTTTTTCTTGCTTCACAAGTTTTTTCATTTCGCCCATGGTTTGGGTAAACGAGCCTCGAATTAGCATACCAAAAGGTTCCTTAAGTTTCGCACGCAGTTCTGGAGTAACACTATAGGCAATAGCCATCTCTTTTCAACCTTGAACTGGCACCGTTCTTACCATAACTATTACATGTATGCTAGCATTGTTAAGGTTGAAGATAAGCCTCATCTTACCTTTAACGCGTAACGCCCTTTCTCTTTTATGTTCATAGCCTTTGCGATAGCCGAGTTTTCCGGATCAAACATTATAACTGTGCCACTGAAGTCTTCGCTTAGGCTTGTTGACCTGCACTTCGGACATACGTTTTCTTTGGTTATGAAATGGCAGTTTGTGCACGCTCTCTGATTCATTCCTTTAACTCCTTTCCTACGTTACTGTCTTCTTCTTTTTTGTTTTCCGCTGGTTTTTTCTCTGCTGCCTCTTTTGTTTTAGCAGCGTCGATCTTTAACCATTCTAACTTGCCCAGAAAAGGCTGCCGAGCTGTTACGCCAATTTTACCTGAGCTTCCCGCCCTGCCGAGAGAAACCGCTGTTATCCTGACGCGCAGTT
>CAZWPI010000248.1:0-2090 GCA_964636055.1 uncultured Candidatus Bathyarchaeia archaeon | reverse complement strand
GTCGTCTGCAAAGACGGCGTAATCTTAGCCTCTGACACCCGCGTAACCATGGGTTATTTCGTAGCCCACAAATTCGGGAAAAAAGTGTACCAAATAGACGACCACTTAGGCATGACCATCGCAGGAACAGTCGCCGACGCGCAGCGCGTAGTCGACATACTCACCGCCAACGCGCAGCTTTACAAAATCAAAATGAACAGGCCCATGCCCGTAAGCTCCGCAGCAAGGCTTATCGCGAACCTGCTGTTCTCCGTCAGGTACGTTCCGCTGGCAACGCAAGTCCTAATCGGCGGCGTAGACACGACAGGCCCACATGTTTTTAATTTAGACCCATTCGGGAGCTTGACAGAGGAGAAATTCGTCTCAACTGGTTCCGGTTCCCCAATAGCCTACGGCGTACTGGAAGACAAGTACAAGGAGGACATGCCTATTCAGGAGGTGCTGCCGACGATCGTTAAAGCTGTTAACGCGGCTATGAAGCGCGATATCGCAAGCGGCAACAGTTACAACGTCACAGTAATAGACGATAAAGGTTATCGAGAGTTGACAGACGAGGAGAAGAGTAAGCTTCTGACAAGCTGAGGAAGTTAAGAATCGTGGCGCGAACTTCAGGTAAAGAAAAGGATAAAATTGAAATAAGCCAGTACATACTTGAGAAAGTTCCAAGAGAAGCAGAAGTCACCAGAATAGAATACGAAGGACCCATGCTTGCCGTTTACACGAAGAAACCAGAGATTTTGGTTGATCAAAGCAGCATAGTGGCAGAAATTGTCGGCGTAATACGAAAAAGAATAGTCGTCCGCCCAGACCCATCAGTTAGGCTTCCAGAAACAGAAGCAGAGAAGATAACACGGGAGCTGATCTCCCCGGAAGCAGAGATAACAGACATAAACTTTGATCCCAGCCTAGGCGAAATAATAATCGAAACAAAGAAGCCAGGCTTGGTTATCGGCAGAAACGGCACTGTTCTGCAGGAGATTATAAAGAAGACAAAGTGGCGTCCTCGGGTCTTGAGAAGCCCTCCGATAAAGTCTAAAATTGTCACGCACATGCGTCATTATCTTCATTCAGAAAGCAGAGAACGCGAGCGCATACTCCGAACCGTAGGCGAAAGAATTTTCCGACCGAAAGTTTACGATGTCGGCGACGTCAGGATGACCGTGCTTGGAGGCGCTCAGGAAGTGGGGCGCTCAGCCTTCCTCATCAAAACCAGAGAAAGCAGCGTCCTGTTGGACTGCGGCATCAACCCAGGCTCACAAAGACCTTTTGAGGCTTTTCCACGTTTTGACTGCCCAGAATTTCAAATAGACCAGCTGGACGCAGTGGTTATAACCCACGCTCACCTTGACCACTGCGGCTTAGCACCGTTTCTTTACAAATACGGCTATGATGGCCCAGTGTACTGTTCCCCGCCGACTTCAAACCTGATGACGATGTTGCAGTTAGATTATCTGGACGTGGCAAGCAAACAAGGAGTAACACCGCATTACGACCAAAAGGACGTCCGCGAATGTGTTTTACACACGATTCCTCTTCGGTTCGGCGTCGTCACCGACATAGCGCCCGACATTCGTTTGACTCTGCATAATTCGGGTCACATACTTGGTGCTGCCATGGCGCACTTGCATATCGGCGAGGGCTTGCACAACATTGTCTACACCAGCGACTACAAGTTCGCGCGGACCATGCTGTTGGAAGCGGCGGCGACAGAGTTTCCGCGGATTGAAACCGTGATCACCGAAAGCACTTATGGAGGGCAAGATGATTTTATGCCTTCCCGAGTTGAAGCTGAAGAAAGATTAACTCATGTTATAAATGAGACCTTGGAGCGCAAGGGCAAAGTGCTCATTCCAGTGCCGGCGGTGGGTAGAGCGCAGGAAATAATGCTTATCATTGACGGCTACATGAAGCGCGGGTTGATGAAGGAAGCACCCGTATTCATCGAGGGCATGATTTCAGAAGCCACGGCGATTCACACCGCGTATCCCGAATACTTGGGCAGGGAAGTTCGCCACAGCATCCTCCACGAGGAGGTTAACCCGTTCCAGTCGGACTACTTCACGATTGTGGAGCATCCCAGCGTTAGGCAA
>CAZWPI010000247.1:0-2127 GCA_964636055.1 uncultured Candidatus Bathyarchaeia archaeon | reverse complement strand
AACAAATTATGTTTGATTTTGCGTTTTTCACTCCTGTAGCCATGGCTATGCCTTTACCTTTTCTCTTTTCAAAGACAACTTTTGCGCCATAGGTCTCAGCGTTTTTTACAGTGTTGTCTATTGACAATCCGTCAACTACCAAAACTTCTTTGTCGATGTCCAGTTTGTTTATTTGCTTTAAAGTTTCGATAATACCTCTTTCTTCATTCAACGTCGGAAGTATTATGCTTATACTAGGTGTCATCTGAAAGCAAATGGTATCCGTGTTTCACATATAAAATGTTTTCTTGCAAGTTCCTATTACTTGTTATTTCTTTCAATTATAAGTTGACCGTAGCACACTACGTGCTTTGGATCATGAGCTATGTGCGTGGTGAATTTCAATCCCCATGCGCACGTTAGACCTGAACCACTTGGCCGTTTTTCTTGTTTTCTGGTCTGTAAATTATAAGGGTTTGGTCGGTTAGTTTTATTCCTAAGTTGTGCTTCTTTGCTATGGCTTTCAGGCACTGCCAGTTTTCGCCATCCACAGAGCTCTTGATGTGAATTTCATAGTGTCCGTCACCATGAGGATGTTCCAAAGAGATTGCACTAGGATTGAGAAGCTTACAGGAAGCACCTAATTCCTTCATCACACTAACTGCTTCTTGCCTTCGCATACTTCACTAATTCTCCACTTAATCCGTTAGAACCAACCTTGTCTTAAACTTTTCCAAACAGAAATGGAAAAAAGAATGAAAAGCCGCTTAATTAGCCCAGTTTTTTAGGCTTCTGCTGTTCAGGTTCTACCCATTTCTCGAAGATGAGATTTATCGAAAAACGTTAGTGTTGGGCTTGATGCCTAAATTTTAATCCAATCAACCAAAAGAGGTCACGCTGATGTTCGTAAGTGCAAGACAGTTTTACACGAACCAGCGTGTAGGCATTCAGAGACTTTGTTTTCGAATAAGCTTCAATTGAATGTATGGAATAGCCTTTTCTGAGGCAAAGAAGGCAAGGGTTGCATAGGCAATTCCGCCTAAAACGTCTACTACATAGTGTTCGCCGAGATATACGGCGCTGAACCATACTCCAAAGGGAAAAACCAGAATAGGCAATGCTTTTGCTTTCCAATTTTTTAACGCGTATAAAGTAATCAGCCATGGGAAGGCTGAGTGAAGGCTTGGAAACGCCGCAAACTGGTTAGGCTCAATAAAATCATAGATGGTGCGGTATACGGGGACTCCCAAACTTTTGTCAACGTCAAAAAGAATTCTGGTGACACCATGCACTCCGAACCATGGGGGTGCCACAGGATAAACGAGAAAAGTAATCAGCGCGCTGTAAGTCAAAATCGCTAGGGCAGCTGTATATTTCCAGTAGTCTTTCCGGCTGGTTCGCCACATAACGAAGGCGAAAATTGTTGGCGCAAAAAAATGAATCGAATAGAAAAGAGCACCCATGTAATCAAGAATCGATGATCTATAGAGTTGCTGAAGCATCACGGTTGGAATAGACCCAAACAGTTGAAGATCAGCATTTATTGGCTCTGCAACGTGAACAATACCTGCTACTGCGCCAACCAAACCATACATCGCTTGATACGACACGAAGATCGTTAGGAAAGGAATCCAATCCTTCACGAACCTTTTGCTCCATTTGTTGTAGGCGGCGTAAATAAAAAAGCACAAAACCAAAAACTCGGGTCCAGGGATTACGTTATACCAAATACAGAAAATTGCCACTGCCAAAATATAGGCGCATGGAAGAGCAATAGCTAAGACGCTAAAGGAACGAGAACCAAGTGCCAGTTTCGAGTCGTGTGGCGCTTCATCTTTTTTGCGCACTTTTCTAAAACCTACACTTCACTCGCATACTTTATTTAAATGGTTTTCTGAATTCCGTCCCTAAAGCCAAGAATGAACGCGCAAAAATAACCGACTGGAATATTGATTCTTTTCCAGCGTTGGGGCTGACTATTGTGCGATTTTTTGTCTATACCCCCTCTATAAATAGATTAAACTTGAGTGTAGAACCTGAGCTTGGCTGTAACTGGTTCAGAAATAGCTGCTCGGAAAAGACTATACCCCCTAATATAAAGGAACTACCCCAAAAGCCAAACCCTCTCCAACTCATGCCAACTCCCCT
>CAZWPI010000246.1:0-2134 GCA_964636055.1 uncultured Candidatus Bathyarchaeia archaeon | reverse complement strand
CGCGCAAAAGAATACGTCGAAAAATACGGCGACCGCTGCTGGGACGTCGAGGCGATCAGACCACGCACACTTCACCGCCTGATAGAACTGGGACTCAAACAAGCCGTGCCCCCAGAATACTTAGCCAAGGCTGAAACCAGAGAAAGAGCACACCGAATAGCCAGACCAGTGTCTGAAAAGCTGAGGAAAACCATCGAAAAAGAAGTTCTGCACCTAATGGAAGTAGGAGTGCCAGAGCGAGAAATATCGGCGCAGATCGCAACCAAATACGATGCGCAAATCAGAAAGCGCGGGAGAGAAAACGTCTTAGGGCTTAGGTGAGTGTTAATTAATTATGCGAAAATTTAGTGAAGAAGAAATCTCGTTCATGAGGAGCCTCAGGGCGCAGGGGCTTGCGTATCAGCAGATAGCAGACCAGATGCCCATTAAGATTCAAAAGATTCGGGGGCAAAGCGCCATCAAAGTCGGCGGTTAGCAAATACACTAAAGATGTACAGGTCATGGCAGAGGAAGAAGAGCTGCCTGAAGTTGACCTTCCAGCGGAGAGACGATGCGCGGTGTCTCCAGTAGCTTCACTTTCAAACGAAAACAAAATGAAAATTGTCAAGCAACTGAATAGGGGTAAATCAGCAAAAAACATTGCTGAGCGCTACCCCCTGGACGAGGTTCTGAAAGTAGTGGCACTGTATGAACAGCTTAGGGACCCTGAGCTTTTAGAGAGTAAGAACCTTCTGCTAGCGACCGGCTATATCAACAGCATGAACGAAACCGCTTACAGCGGAATTCAACTGCTGCTAGACGACGCCAACGAGCTTGCAGAAAAGGCAGAGCTCAATAAGCACCGAATTAGCGACATGCGTAGAGTTTACGGAGAAAGGGAAGAGGAGAAGAACCGCAAAATCGCCAGTCTCGAAAAAACCTTAAACGAAGAAAGGCGCAAAAAACGCTGAAAAAGAAAAAAAACCACAACACGCGTATCAGGCTTCTTCAAGCAGAAAACCAGAAACAGCGCAGACTCTTAGAGCAAAAGGGGGATCGCTCAAATCCTCAGCGAAGGATACCACGCGGGCGTGGAACAGACGCTAAGCCGCCTTATGAAGGTCCCTGAACTGAATCTGACATGGGCGTTGCACAGCATGAAGTCGCGCTTAGGCTACAATCCAAGCATAGGAAACTGGTGCAGCGCCATAACAGAAATGGCTAAGTTTTTAAACATCCCAAACGCCCAAGAGTTTATAAAAAAGCTTGAACGCGCCCAAAAATTCGTAGAACAAATACAGAACGCCCACAAATAGTCCACACGCTTGAGAACGAGAACGAGCACAAGAACGAGAACACCTTCCTTCTTCACAGCCACAACCCAAACATTGCTAAACACGTTCTACCCCACGAAGTTCCCCAACACCACGCGCAACACATAGCCTAACACAAGAATGTTCTCAACAACCTTCGTATCCACAAACAAAAACCGAGCCACGAAAAAAAACCTTCAAAAAACAAAGATTGGTCTAGATTGGTCTAGACCAAAGACCACAAGACGACAGAGATAAATGGATGGCTTATAGAGCAGATGTTTTGGACATGCGAAGTGTTTAAATCATTTGATGGTTTTTAAAGCAAGGTTTGATAGAGATAACAGGCGCTTTCTGCGGCTTTGGGGTCTGAGTTTTCCATCAGTCGGTATAGCCATTCTCTGACCTCGTTGGCGTTGGTTTCGTATAGTTTCTTGAGCTCGTCTATTAGAAGCAGTTCTATTTTCCCGGAGTCTTCGCTTTTGAAGGCTTTCTCGTACTTTTCTTGAATAAGCCTGAGCAGTTCTGCGTTTGATAGCATTAATCTTAAGCAGTTAAAGGCTGCTCTCCACTCATTTTTATGCTGGTCTGCGCCTATTAGCTCGGCGAGCCTTTCAGAGAAGAGCTCTTTGGTTTTTTCCGCAACTTCTTTTTCCTCAGTGGCAGAAGCATGCCGAAATATCATGTCTACGCAGTCTACGACCTTTCCTATGTTCGAGTTTCCATTCGCATTAAACTGTTCGATTAAGTAATGCCAGAAATCGTCGCCCAACTTCCAGACGCGCGTACTATGACATAAGATACTGAGGTCTTGAAAGGCTGCCATAGTAACCCACTCATTC
>CAZWPI010000245.1:0-2138 GCA_964636055.1 uncultured Candidatus Bathyarchaeia archaeon | reverse complement strand
GTATGAAGCAAAAAGCGCCGGCGTCACGCCTACAGGGCTTAACCCTTACGTTGTTAAGGCAATGGCTGAGGTGGGCATTGACCTTTCCACGCATCGTTCTAAGAGCATACTGGAATTTCAAGGAAAAACCTTCGACTACGTCGTCACGGTCTGCGACGCGGCACGCGAAAACTGCCCCTTCTTTCCCGGAGAAATAGAAATCGATAAAAGTTTTCCAGACCCATCACAGTTCAAAGGAACAGAAGAGGAGATACTGCGAAAAGTCAGAGTTTTGAGGGACGAAATGAAAAAATGGGTGGAGAGCACTTTCTGCGAAGGAAACCTACCAAAAGGTGATTTGGCTGAGCTTTTTAGAGGATAAAAATGCCAAGCCCGAAGCAGTGGCCGAATTGGCGTTGAAGGATGAAAAAGTACTTCAAGAGCTGCTGGACGGAGTTCTGTCCAAAGAAGACGCGCTTAGGTACGGCAGTTTCAAGGCGTTAAACGTCCTGAGCGAGAAGCATCCTGAAAGGCTGTACGGCAAGTGGGATTTCTTCGCCGACCTGATGCGCAGCGATAACACGCACCACAAGTACATCGCCATCTACATCATTGCGAACCTGACAAAGGTTGACTCGGAAGGAAGGTTTGAGAAACTCTTTGACGCTTACTACGGGCTGTTGGGCGATAAAAGCGTCATTCCGCCTGCGCATGTGGCGCTTAACTCGGGAAAAATCGCTTTGGCAAAGCCTCATCTTCAGGCGGAGATAACGAACAGGCTGCTAGACATAGACAACACGGTGCAGAGGCACAAGGACCTGGTCAAAGCCAGCACCATAGAAGCGTTTGATGCTTATTTCGAGAAGAGCAAGGATCAGGCGAAGATAGTTGAGTTTGTCAAAGCTCAGGTAAACTGTGGGAGCCCGAAGACGCGGAAGAAGGCGAAGGCGTTCTTAAAGAAATGGAACAGAGAATGACGGAAAAGCGGGTGTCGATGTTTGAGGGTTATTCGTCTTCGAAGATGAACAGGTCGTCTATGGTTGTTTTCAGCGTTTTGGCTATCTGGTGCGCCAGCATCAGTGACGGATTGTATTTTCCTTTTTCCAAGTAGAGTATGGTTTCTCTTCTTACGCCCACTTTTCTCGCCAAGTCGTCTTGGGTCATGTCATAGCGGGCTCTGAGCTCTTTGATTTTTGTTTTGAACTGCATAGCCTAATCGCCTTTTCTGCCGAAGACCCAGCGCAATATGAGGAATGACACGTTGGAAACCAAGAGTACGGCTATGAGCAAGTAGCCAGCGTCAACGTTCTGCAGGTTGTAGAGTTCCCTGCCGAAGATGAGGATGAACATGAGCGCTAAGGTGAAGTATGAACCTATGAGCAGGGCGTAGGTTGCTGCTTTTCCCGTGATGCGTTGGGTTCGTTCGTCTCCTGAGGGGAACCCTGATTTTCGGTCTTTGCGTATTCTCCAGATTACAAGAATGCCAATCAGAACGATTAGGACGGCTATTCCGATGCTTGTTATCGGCCAGGTTACGTCAGCCACGCCATCACCTCCCTGCCTCGTTAACGCTCGCGGTTTTGCTCTGTGACCTGTTGAAGCCTTTCTGCCCTCGTGTCTTGCGGGAGGTGCTTATCAAGCCGATTCCGACCATGCCTGTGACGATGGCTGCGCCGACGGTTCTGTCGCCGAAAACGCCGCCGTTTATCATCAGAATGGCGCCTGCTAAGCACAAAGAGACGCCTATGGCAAATATGGCGCGTTGCAGGGGTTTGTTGTGTTTGTTCAATTTTTGCACTCCATTATTTATTTCTAACTTTATGTTATATATATTTAACTTCATGTTAGATATATATAACATCAGGGTATTTAAGCGTTGCTGTGCTAAAAGCAAAAAGGAAGCACGCGCGTTTGCGCATCTGTGGGGAGGGCTTTTTTTGTGTGTGGGGAGAGAGGGGTAAATTCTAAACCCGTATCTCGTTATGAACGCCCAAACATAACGGTTATGATTGCTAAAACTCACATTTAAATATACCCCAAACTTACACGCACAACATCCATTAGTCATAAAATCCTTTCAGCACCTTAAGCGCGTTCAGCGTTACCCACTTGCTGCTATCGCCCTTCTGCTCAATGCTCGTCTGGAAGCGCCCATTAAA
>CAZWPI010000244.1:0-2144 GCA_964636055.1 uncultured Candidatus Bathyarchaeia archaeon | reverse complement strand
AGAGCAGGAGCCACTTTTAGCTGGGGCATGACTTGGCTGGGTAAGGCTCCAGACTGAAGCCACAGCTCTAAGTCTTTTACTTCAAGCTCGAAATCTTCCAGTTCAATCTCCTTAAATTTCGCCAGCAGATCTAGCAGGTCAGGGCTGAAGTTTATTCCGGGGTTTTCATCCTTTTTCTTTTTGTCAGCCAACAGGCTTCACCCATTAGGTTTTTTTCTCGTCTTTCATCGAACGGATAATGACTTTTTTCGCGTATATTTTAGCGTCCTTCAGGATTATCTTAAAGCCGCCAGCCATTATGGGTAAAGTCGCAGCTGACGCCACAGGTATCATTGCACCTTCTTCCGCTGTCGCTTCTGCAGGCGCTGCCTCTTCAACCGCCGCTGCCTCCCATCTAGCCACCACTGGATGGTCTTTCTCCTTCAGAAAAGCTTTCAAAGCATCAATGTTCTGCGCGCTCTCTTCAGTAGCTATTTTGTCAACAACATCTTTGGGAATGAAATCTTTGACTCGTTCCTTGACCTCGTTTGGCACCCACACCACACGGTTCCATCCGCCGTCAGCAGCCAGAAACTTCGGCGAACGCATGTACTCGATGGAGATTCCATGGAAACCGTCCACTTGTCGGCCGCCCGCGGTGGAGTCAGCAAGAGTCGAGAAGGGTAAACCGTTTACCGTAACACCCTTGAAGCTTCTGTTGACTAGACCGAAACCGTCTACTTCGGGAATGTAAAAAGCAACAGCCTCGAAGCAGCCGCATGAAGTGTGCGGATAGCCGAACGCCGTGTAGAGCCAAACTTTGTTGACGTCGCCCAGCGACTTCTTTTTGACAACCTCGTTTACACCTGAATACTCGCCTTTTTCCGCGTTTAGCAATTCTCCTCTTTCGATAGCGAAAACGGGTCCCTTCGGATCGACCTGTGCTGAAGCGCGTCCGTCAAACCAGCTTATGGCGCCGCAGTTCGAGTAGCGTTGTGGCGTGATCACGCAAACGTGGCTTGGGGCAAATGATTGGCACAGGACACAGCCGTAGAATTTGTCAACGTCTTCGTCTTTTAATCCCCTTGCTTTCGCGTCTCGGGCTTCGTAATCTTCCAGAGCGCGGGAGTAAAGCTCTTTTACTTTCGCTGGATCAGTGATGAATGTTATCTGCACTTTCTCGATTATAGGCAGCTCGCTCTTGAAAAGCTTGTAAAGCACTTTCCCGATGTACTCGAAAGAATTTAGCCCCTTCTGGAAGGATTTCTTGCCTAAGCGTATCCAGATGTCGTAGCGCTGGTTAAGGTGCATGAAGCCTTCGATGAAGTTCAGATAGCCGTGGATGCGCCTTTCGATTACGCCTTCAAGCGCCTCTTCAAGCGTGGAACCGGCAGCTTCAACTAATATTCCCAGCGGATACGCTTGCCCTTCTTTCATATCTTTGATGTCGGGACCAATTATGGTTACTTTTCCATCTTCAACTTCGTCTAGGGGTTTCACTTTTGCTAGTTCAAATTTTTCTGTGATTGATGGACCACCGAGTTCTACTTGCATGTCTTTTCTGCGGATGCGTTCGCCTTCGTATATTACGCCAACGTCGACAGGTATATCTTCAAACATTGACATTTTTATTGTCCTCCTTCAAATTTTGAAGTCATGACCGTGAGGTTTCCAGCCCACTCTTCCAAAGTTGCGTTTGGATAAGACCAGCTAGCATGTGCATGATAAAGGTTATCCAACGTCATAGTCCTAAGGTCTGGAGCAAAATGCTTGAGACCCGAAAGGATGAGCGCTTCCATGTAATACGGCAAGCCAACGAACATCGCCAGGTCAGGGTGCCCTTTGCCGTCAAGTCCCTGCCATTCCGGATCAACCAAGCGGTTGCCTATATCCATCGCAGACATGAAGCCAGCTGGTTCAAAGCCGCGCTTCAGGAACTCGCCCACCATGTGAGCGGTTGCGACTACGGGAACTTTTGAGGCTTTAGCGAAGTCTATGAGGTATTCGATGAGTTGTTTGCCTTCCATCCAGCGCTCGGTGGCGTTGCTGCCTACTACGAGAATTGGGCGAGCAGCTCTCTTTATCATCGCCACAGCTACTTCGGGTTTTGTTATCGGGTTTGCTTTCTTTGTGGCTGCTATTTCAGCACATTGCCAAGGTTCACA
>CAZWPI010000243.1:0-2186 GCA_964636055.1 uncultured Candidatus Bathyarchaeia archaeon | reverse complement strand
TTTGAAACGGGCTCTCACAGAATCTCAGGCTTTTTAGGTGCCATTGAGCAGCTGGGCGATAGGCTGGAAGGTGCTTCAGTCGCTGACAGAGTAGCGGGGAAGGCGGTGGCTCTCCTGTGCGTTTACGGAGGCATACGCGAGGTGTACGCTGAGGTGCTGAGCAGAAAAGCCAAAGCCGTGTTCGAGAAAAGCGGAATCCCGTTCGAATGGAAGGAGCTTGTGGATAACATCCTTGACTTGAACAGAAGCGGCGTTTGTCCGTTCGAGAAGGCAGCCGCGGACATATCTGACCCTGAAAGGGCTTACGCGGCGTTTAAGGCGTTGCAGCGGTCGTTTAAAGCTTGCAAGTGAATGGATGTGCAGCCTGCGCGAACGGTTTATATCATAGCAAGCAAGATTAATTGATTATTATAAGGAGCACAAGCAAAATGAGTAATGAACCGTTTCATGTAACTGACACAAACTTCGATGAAACCGTCAAAAACAACAAAGTTGCGTTGATAGATTTTTGGGCTGGCTGGTGCGGTCCATGCCGCGCGTTAGCGCCCACAATCGAAGAATTAGCCCGCGACTACAGCGGCAAAGTCCTCGTCGGCAAACTCGAAGTGGACGAAAACCCTAAAACGGCTGAGTGCTTCCAAGTCTTCAGCATACCAACCATGATCTTGTTCAAAGACGGCTGCGAAGTTGAAAGGCTAGTGGGTCTCTGCGCCAAAAACAGAATAGAAGACCTGATGAAGAAACACTTGTAATGCCTAACAGTCACTTTTTCGCTTTTTCATACATCTTCTCAAGCGTCCACCGAATGCTGGACTTAAGCTCTTTCAAGCGCTCTTCATCAACGTTTCTAATCACTATCTCACGGATCAAGTCGCCTTCACTGACGATGTTGTAAGCAAACATCTTATCAGCCGTCAACTGCCCCATCCGCACGAGTTCACTGTCTTTCTCCTGCATCTTCGCCAGCACCCTCTCCACCAAAAACGGCTGAAAAGGCGGCGTGCTAACACTGAAATTCTTGCGCTCATCCGGCAAAACATGTAACGCATCCTTGTCAACATAAATAATCGCCAAAGGCTCGTCATCCATAGTTTTCAACTGAATGACACTTTCAGGCTCTGCAGCACGCGGCGTGGCTGGCGCCTCTTCTTCAACCGTAACGTGCATTGTAGGCGGCGCTTCCTCTTCCGGCGACGCCACCTCTTTAATATCCCCACGCTTAAAGCCCTTCTCAAGCAAAATCGAATCCACAGCCTCCAACGTGGCAGACGCCTCGTTCATCTCAGCCTCCAACTCTTCAATTCGCTTCTCAAGTTTCTTCTTAAAATTAACAAGCGCCTTCAGCTTCTCGGAATCCTGCGACATAAACTTCACGTGCACTATCTTTGGCAGTTAGGCTTTATCAATTCTTTGCCAACCCAGCAGCCACCTTAAGCCGCGCTGATTTGCTTAAGCTGATTACGATACATCTCCACGACCTCCAAAGAAGTCGTCGCGTCCTCAGCCGCCTTATCTGTCCGGTAATTGCCCGTAAAACGCGGAAACCGAATAGCCAAACCACTACCCTTACGTATGGAGTTCAAAGCGCACACGTGTATGGGGCTTAACGTTATCTCGGCACCCAAAACCTCCAAAACCACCTTAGGCTCAAACCAAACATCCGCCTCCAACTTCGACTGCACTCGCGAATGCTTACGCGGAACCACATGCTCCCTCAGCAGTTCAGGCAGCTTCTTCAAGTCTTCATCCGTAAAGCCCGTACCACACTTCGTAACCGTCTCAAACGTGTCCGCCTCCTTGTTGTAAGCCGCGAGAAGCAACGCGCCATACGTTCCCGCACGCTTTCCCCTGCCATGAAAAGCACCCACAACCACAAGGTCCACCGTGTCCGTCATCTCACTCTTATAATCCCGCTTGTACTTTATCCAAAGCCAACCCCGCGCACCAGCCTGATAAACCGAATCCTTCCCAACAGACTTACACATCAAGCCTTCACAACCATCAGCTATAGCTTCCTCAAAAAACTCCTCCAGCTCCTTCACACTGCCCGTTCTTATCTGCTTAGCCGCCTTAACCCGGTCACCTTCCTGTATAGCTTTCTCCAGCAGCTGCCGCCTCAAAGGATAAGCCTCAAGCGTCAGGTCCTTGCCGTCCACGTAAAGCGCGTCAAACATGAAAAGCGACAC
>CAZWPI010000242.1:0-2192 GCA_964636055.1 uncultured Candidatus Bathyarchaeia archaeon | reverse complement strand
TTGCCGCAAACCAGTACGGCAACGACGCTTCGATGCTCTGCAACTGGAGCGAGGACCTCCTGCAGAACCTGCTGAGCGCCTACAAAGAAGCCAAGGACGCAGAATTTTCTCACATCGCAATGTGCAGGGATACGCTTTCCGGCGACGCTGATAAGTGGCTTCTGCTGTGGGGCAAGGGCCTGTTCGAGCCCAATGCGACGAGCGATGAGTACGTTTCTGCTGGAAATGCCGGCTAACAGAGATTATTTTTCCCCAACTTTTTGTGTGACTGGTTTCTTACGCTTAATTTGTAGTATTTCTGACGGAACTGAGCCTGCTTTTTTGTAGTTTCAAGACTTTAGCCGGATTCAAAGCCAGTTTCAGATTCAGAATCATATTCCATAATTTTCATAGAATTTGAATCTAAATTGCAAATTCTACCGATATAGATTGTAATTTCACACATATTAAATATGATTTCTGGATTCGTATGATAAATGCAGAAGTAACATCACCAGACAAGGAGAAAGCTTCACATTGTCAGACAAAAAGAATAACAACTCCAAAAAAACCGAAGAAGAACAAGAAGCACCCACGCCGCCTCCAACCGAAAAACAGGAGGCCGCTTCCACGGGGAACGAGCTCAGCCAGCTCAGAGCAGACGTTGACCACTTATCAGACGACCTGCAAAGCACGGTAACCGAGCTTAAGAAATCCATCGTGGACATCCGCTCCGCAGTAAGCGAAATCGAAAACCCCTTCAACCTTCTAAGGACAATCTCCAGCGAAAAAGACGTGAAAAAACTAAACGGCGAAAGAATGCCTCCAGGAGTCAAATCCCTCATCTTAGGAAACACGCAAGAAAACTTTACCACCACCGACGAAGCCGCAGAAGAGTCTAAGGCGCAAGCAATCAAACCTCAACCAGTCCGGGAGCCTGAACCTCAACCTCCTAAAGCTCCTCAAACCCCGCCCAAAAGCGAAACCCAAAAACAAGTGCCCCAAACAGACGCGCCAGCAGAGACCAAGTCGCAGCCACCTAAAACCAACGTCGCGTACGTGGACTGGATTTGGAATCTTCTGGACTCAGGATTAAAAGCAAACGACATCCACCAGCTTGCGTTTTCCTGCGAGTTGATGTGCTACATGCCCGCCCAAACCAGCGAGTTCATCTACTCCTTGGCGGTTGCAGCGGAAAAACTCCGAGAAAAAGGCCTCACCAAGGGGCACCTGCTGCTTAACCTATACAAAGCTGCTGCAATCTCAAAAGTCAACATGGGCTGGGAAGACATGGAGGCTCTCATCGCCATAACAGAAGACCAGCTGAAACGGACAAAACCAGCGAAAGGTGCGCAATAATGGGCTTCTCCGTAACGCTAACCCACATAATCATGGTCATCGCTTCAGTCTGTTTGGCAAGCGCTTTTTCCGCTTACGCCTTCTACACGGGCAACGTTGTTCAAAACGAGCTGATGCAGAACGTCAACGACGCCAAAAGAATGACAAGCCTCCAGCTTGACATAGTTTACGCCACAGTAGACAACTCCACAAGTCCCGCGCATTTCGTGGTCTACGCTAAAAACGTCGGTAATCTTCCTTTCAGCGAGTTCGAGTTCCTTGACGTTTATGTGGGCGAGTATTGCCAAGCCCAACTCTACACCTACAGCGTAGCGGCTGATGCTGGAAGCGGAAAATTCAACCTCACAGATGCTAACGGCAACGGAATCTGGGAACCCAGAGAAACCGCCACCTTACTGGTTTACCCGACCGGCGAAATCAACGGCGTAACCTTCGAGGCGAGGCTTGTTCCCGCCAGAGGAATCGGAAGCAGCTATCTCTTTCCAGCACCGGTGTCTTGAGGTGAACACCTGTGGGTTTTTCAGTAACCTTGACGTCAGCCATTGTCCTAATAGGGTTCCTGGCAATCTTCGCCTCATTCACCACCGCCCTCTTCCAAGGCATAAACGAACTCACATGCATCGCAGATGAATACGTGAACCGTGAAAGAGAGAAAATCGACGTTCAACTGCAACTAACCGTTGACAACGTGACCGCTTCTTCATGCGCCGTCACCGTGAAAAACACTGGCTCAAAAACTGTCTTCCTGAAAAGCCAAGACGGATTCAAATGGAACACCCTCATGGTGGCTTACGGAAACGGTTCCCAATGGCAATCATACCCCATCGAAGAATACGAAATACTGGCTGTCCGCG
>CAZWPI010000241.1:0-2203 GCA_964636055.1 uncultured Candidatus Bathyarchaeia archaeon | reverse complement strand
TTCAAGACAGAAACGCCTGCTACTGAAAGGTATTGAAAAAAGCGGAGTGGAAAACCTTCTACGCAACAAGAGCTCTTAGGACACAATTGTTATCGCGTGAATACAAATTCTTTTGAAAAGTAGCGCAAAGCTTATTTTGTACGCTAAGTATGAAAGTTATACTGGTGAACAACATGAGTCAGGAAGAAGCCGAGATCGCGGTCGTAGGCACTAAAGGTCAGATAGTTATCCCGCAACGACTTAGACGAGAATTGAAGATAACGTCGAAAACCAAGCTTGCCGTTTACAGAAAAGGCGACAAACTCGTGGTAACAAAACTCCATGTTCCGCCTTTAGGCGAAGAACTAAACGATCTGTTCAGAGAAATCGACGAGCAGTACCGCGAAAAGAAGAAACCTAGTGAAAAAGAGATTTTAACGGAGATTCAGGCATACAGACGTGAGAAGCGAGCCAAACAAGGCGCGTAACATGGTTCGCGTCGTCGTCGATATGAACATCCTCGTGTCTGCCCTCATTAAACGTGGAAAACCCCGAAAACTCGTTCTCAAATTGCTCGAAGAGCACACGGTAATCTTGTCTCGCCAGATGTTAGCTGAACTGGCTGACGTACTCACAAGAGACAAATTCGCCGTCAAAACCCCTCAGATTGACAAGTTTCTCTCAATTCTGGTAAGAAAATCCAAGATAGTGACACCGAGTTCACGCTTCAAAATCATCTCAGAAGATCCAGATGACGACATCGTCCTCAACACGGCGTACACTGGAAAAGCACAGTACATAGTCACAGGAGACAGGCACCTGCTAGCCCTGAAAGAATTCAAAAGAATCAAGATAGTACAGGTTACACACATGCTTGAGAGCTTAAGATAAGCAGAGATTTCCGAGCAGTAGAATATCTCTCCGATGGCAACCAACGGTAACCAGCGGTAGCAAAAAAGCACATTCCGTAACCAGAAGTAACTAGAAGTTATCAATTTGTTTTTTCAATAGAAACAGCTTTAGCCTTGCATCTTGAACCGTAGAATCGCGGCGATTCCGCCAAACGCGTTCTTCAGCATCTGTCCCTCTTCGGTCTCGGTGGAAATTATCTCCACATCACTGTTCGCCTGCTCCGCCAGCTGCGCCAAGTCGTCAATTATGTCCTGCTTATCCGTTACGCCCAAGGATGGCGCTTGGCATTTCGGGCATGGTTTTCCAGACAAGCCCTGCTCAAACTCCGTCAGCTTCTGGCTTTTGAGAGTGTATTTTTCCTCGTAGCCGCACGCGCTACACTTAACCATCACGCGCAACAGATCAACTTTTTCCGAAATCAAAAGCGTCCGAACGGCACCAGCTTCAAGCGCTCTCCGCACCTCTGCTTCTCCGTAAGTTAGCATTCCAGTGTCGTGCCCAATCTCGTAAAGGAACTGCTGCATGATCTGCTTCTCTTCGATGTACCGCACTTTCCGCATTATCTCAGGCGCTCTCTCCACCACTTCCTTCACGCCCTGCTCCTCCACGTAAGCCGTGTCAATCGTGTCAATTATCTTGTTTTTCAGCATGTAATTCAGGTAGTCGCCCTTCTCAAAATCGTATTTCGTGGGTCCTGGACCCGCAAGAATTATCCCCTTCAACGTGTCAATAGGCAAGAAGATATCGTTGGCGTGGTGACCCACACGAGTAAAATACTCGTTAAGCTGCATGTCCCTCAACCGCTCGTACCTGCGAGCTGATTGCCCGCCCGCACGCGTTTTCCCAGCCACACCAGAAGTCATTTCCCGGACAATCTCCAGCCTCTTGCCCTGAAGCGTGGCGATCGTGGCTTCTGACGCGTCAATAAGAAGTATGCCATACGTCTCTTTCTCCCTCAGCTGCTCCTGCAAATGCTCAGTGTGGAACCGTGAGTCACAGCGGTACAAGTAAATCTTAATCGGCTCAGGCGGCTCAATAACGTAAGTTTCCATTCTTTCGCTGCCCGCTCCATTCTGCGCTATGGCACCACAAAAGATCACAAGCCCATTCTCTGGTGGCGCCTTGAAAAGCTTCAGCCGCTGCTGCACCTTCACAATCGCGTCCTGCACGTTTTTGCGTGTAGTGTTCGATTTGATGTTCGACGCTGTGCCATACTCGTCTCGCAGCATGTTTAAGGCGTCGCTTATCTGCTTTCCCGGCGGAACATAAAGCGTAATCAACTCTGTGGCACGTCCTTCTTTGCTGGCTAACG
>CAZWPI010000240.1:0-2207 GCA_964636055.1 uncultured Candidatus Bathyarchaeia archaeon | reverse complement strand
TGGAGACGGGCGACATCGTGTTAATTAAGAACGATTTGAGAGATGTAGTGGTGGGCATTCAGCTTAGCAGAGCCACCATGAGGAAAATCAGGCAAAACCTGTTCTGGGCGTTCTTCTACAATGTCGCGCTAATCCCCTTGGCGGCAGGCGCCTTCTACCCCCTTATTCACGTCCTGTTTGACCCGGTGTACGCGGCAGCCGCCATGGCAAGCAGCTCAGTAACCGTGGTTACAAACGCCTCGCTTCTGAAGAGGTTCCGCCCAAAGATTTGAGGCGCAAACGCGTGAACGGGAGGTGAAAACGTTATGGCTAAAGATCTTGTATGCGGCATGGAAGTTGACGAGAAAACCGCGAAGTGGAAGTCAACCTATAAGGGAGAAACTTACTACTTCTGCGCACCAGGATGCAAAGCGGAGTTCGACGAGGATCCAGAGAAGTACGTTGGCGGCTCCTCCGGAGGACATGGAGGTCACCACGGATGCTGTTGCGGCAGCTGCTAAGCGCCAACGCTTAAGCCGCGTTTTTCTCCTTTAATTTTCTTGTTCTGTCTTTTTCTAGGGCTTTTTCAACTTCTTCGCGTATGGTGAAGCCGCCGATGTGAAGTATGGGTTCCTTCGTTTCTGGGTCGGTGACCATCGTGGCTGTGCATGGGTAGCTGTGATGTGCCTTCGCGATGGCGTCGTACAAAACGTCTTTTTCGGTGGAGACCCCAGCGAGTTTCCGCGCTATGTACCATGTGGAGCCGCACGGTGCGCTGCGTCTGACAGCCGCGTACTCGATGACTTCGTCTTTGCCGATTTTCATGGTTGAAATCTCCAGTAGCGGACGCCCCACCTTGGTTTCTTCAATGAACCTTGCGATGGTGGGCTTGTCTTTTTCAGGCGTCAGCGTGCAGAAGGGCTTCGGAAACGCGCATTCAAGCCCGAGTTCCCTGCACTTAGCTTCCAGCTGCTTCTTTATGCCCGTGGGAACCTCTTGCCAATCCTCTATGGGCGCGATTAACGCTTTGATTCCCGAGTTCTTTATGTGCTGAGGCAGCTCCAGCAGCAGGTCTTTGTGCAGTCCAGACGCCAGGCAGATGTCGGCTTTCGGCAGCTTCCGTGGCATGTACTCTTCTGGGTTGTCGATGAACGCGGGCAGCTCCGCTGGGTCGGGCAGTTGGATGGCGGCGCGGACGTTGCGCACGAAGCTGTAGACGTTGTATTTGCAGGATTCGCAGTATAGGCCACAGCTCTGGCAGAAGCAGGGATCGTTTATGAGGTTGCGGATTACGCGTTCCATGAAGTCTTTGCTGTAGACGAAGACTAGCGAGAGGCTTGTTTGGCTCATGCCTTGCAGCTCATCCCTAAAACGCGCCGAGGAGCACGTATTCCGCGAACAGGTCTTCATTGAAGGCTCCGACAAACTCGGTTTTTTCGTTGATTATTATTTTCGGGACGCCGATGACCGCGTATTTCTGAGCCAGATGAGGAAACTCGGTGCCGTCTATGACATCTGCTCGCACCCAGTCGCTCTCGATGGCTAGTTTGTGGGCGACTGCCGCGGCTACGGGGCAGTGGTGGCAGGTTAAGCTGACGAAGACTTGGATGTGCACGGGCGTCTTGACTTCGGAGAGAATCGCCTTTGTCTTGTCTGTGAGGTCTGTTTTGCCTTTTGAGACGTTGGTGACCGCCGCTATAAGGGTTTGTAGCTCGTATCCGTAGGGTATGCCGTAGATTCTCACGCCGTAATCCTTCTTGCCTATGATCGCTAGGGCTGGAATCTTGTCGATTCCGTATTCTTTGGCTTTCTCGGCGTCAGCCACGAAGTCGTAAACTTCAACCGTGATTTTGTCACTCAGTTCTGCAAGCTCCTGAACCAGTTGCCGCGTGTCAGAGCAGAATTTGCACTCTATTTCTTGGGTGAACATCAAGATTTTCACGGGGTTCTCCATTTTCTCTTTGAACTCGTTTGTTAGCAATTCTTTCTTGTCGTCAGGTATCAGACTCACTCTTTTTTTACCTCCAAAACGCCTGTTGTCAAGTTTCAAGGGCGAGACGAATCTTGGCTTCATCAATATTGAGTTTTCCTCACATATTATCTTTGTGAATGCTTTGCCATGTTTTGCCCGTGCAGGCGTTGACTTGGACGAAACGCATATAAGAGGTTGTGAGTATGGAAGTTTTTGCTGGTTTTAACGAAAAGACGAGTTGACAAAACATGGAAAA
>CAZWPI010000239.1:0-2221 GCA_964636055.1 uncultured Candidatus Bathyarchaeia archaeon | reverse complement strand
AACGAAGCGTTCAGGGACTGGGTTACCAACCTTGAAAGCACGTATTATCTGATAGGCTCGGTGGTGGGTCCACACCCGTACCCGATGCTGGTCAGGGATTTTCAAAGCGTCATCGGCACCGAACTGAAAGAGCAGTTTATGCAGAAAGAGAAGCGATTGCCAGACGCGCTGGTTGCGTGCGTAGGCGGAGGCAGCAACGCCATAGGCACCTTCTACCCGTTTGAAGATTGCCCCGAAGTGAAATTTTTTGGAGTCGAAGCCGCAGGAGAAGGCATCGAATCCAACAAGCACGCGGCTGCCCTGGGCGCTGGAGCGGAAGGCGTCTTCCACGGCATGCTAACCTACATTCTCCAAGACAGGGACGGGCAGATACAGAACACGCACAGCATTTCCGCAGGCTTAGACTACCCTGGAGTCGGACCCGAGCATTCCTTTCTGAAAACTTTGCGGAGAGCCGAATACGCCACGGTGACGGATAAAGAGGCGGTGGATGCTTTCTGTGTGCTGTCGAAGGTAGAAGGCATAATTCCAGCGTTGGAGTCTTCGCATGCCGTGGCTTTTGCCACAAAATTGGCTCGGAAGATGAAGCGGGAGGAAACGGTTGTGGTCACGTTGTCTGGGCGTGGGGACAAGGATGTTGAGGTTGTGGCTGATTTTCTGGGAGTGAAGATATGAGCGATATAAGCAAGGTTTTCCAGCGGCTGAAGTCGCATGGCGACGGGGCGCTTATAGGATACGTGACTGCTGGAGATCCTGAACCCGAGTTTACGCCTAGGATTGCTGAAGCGCTTGTTAAAGGTGGCGTGGACATCCTTGAGCTTGGCGTGCCGTTTTCTGACCCGATAGCGGATGGACCGACAATTCAAGCGGCTAGCGTACGTGCGTTGCAGGCGGGGACCACGCCGAAGATGGTGCTGGGCATTGCTGGGGAAATCAAGAGGAAGCACGGCGTGCCAGCGGTGATTTTGACGTATTTTAATCCTGTTTTCCGCATGGGCGTGGAGAACTTTTTCAGGCTGGCGAAAAGCTTTGGTGTTGACGGCGTGGTGGTTCCTGACCTTCCAGTGGAGGAGGCGGCGGATTACAAGGAGACTGCGGATGCTTGCGGGGTGGACACCGTTTTTCTTGCGGCGCCCTCCACTTCGAACGAGCGACTGCGCAAGATTGTGGAGTGTACTTCGGGGTTTCTTTATGTTGTCTCTCATTTCGGCGTCACAG
Organism: uncultured Candidatus Bathyarchaeia archaeon; assembly: GCA_964636055.1. Lineage (GTDB taxonomy): Archaea > Thermoproteota > Bathyarchaeia > Bathyarchaeales > Bathycorpusculaceae > SG8-32-3. The sequence goes on along the minus strand of CAZWPI010000239.1, from coordinate 1,003 downwards.
GAGCGCGCGAGGCATTGGAGGATTCAACGGTTCAGCTGGTCAAGCGGGTTTTGCCTTTCACGAGCGGGCGGGTTCCGTTGGCTGTGGGGTTTGGAGTTTCGAAACCTGAGCATGCAAAGCGCATAATTCAAAGCGGTGCTGACGGCGTTATCGTGGGAAGCGCTTTCGTCAACATCGTTCAAAAGCATCAGCGTGATGTTGGCAGGATGCTTGAGGAGCTTGAGGCGACAGCGCGTAAGTTGAAAGAGGCTACAAAGCGCGAGCACTAACTGGCGCGCTGACAAAGAAAGAAGGGGTAAAATGTGTTTTAGCTGGGAGGCTGTTTGGGCTTCTCAGAGAAATAGATACCTCGTATCTTAAAACCTACGATACGAAACCCATATGAGTGAGAGTATATAATATGAGCGAGGTATACATTGTTTGAGGTATACTTTGTTTTTGGACTGCACCTGTATCTAAATACAGGGCTGTTTTATTTCAGTGCCTGAAAACTGACCTGCCTCTTGCTAAATCTGCCTGAATCGTACGTGACCCTGTTTTCTCCATGTACCACCTCTCCTAATCTGCTCAAAATCACCTTCAGGCTCACCTCAGGCTAAGCCAGAAACCTTCAAGCTGGTTACGTTATGAACGTACCAAACGTCGTCACAGCAGCAGCAACAGCAATAAAATTTAATGCAAATTAAAAACTAATTTTGCGCCGAGTATCTATATAGTAAGGCGTTTTTGAACTAAAATTTTTCTATATAGTTTCGGAGTTTAAGACGCAAGAACTCTAGGGGCTTAAAGCTGAAAAGGGGGGTTAAGAAAATGAGTAAAGAATTAGATAAGCCCTGCGAAAAGGATGAATTTTTCCAAAATGGTTAGGCGGTCTAAGCGAAAGGACAAAGGGAAACTACACCACGACGTTCAAGGCTGTTGCAAACCACAATGCCGAAGCACGTTGATGAGAAAAATGAAGTTTTGCGTAAAGACTTTTATCAGGTTTTCTACGTGGACTTGG
>CAZWPI010000238.1:0-2222 GCA_964636055.1 uncultured Candidatus Bathyarchaeia archaeon | reverse complement strand
TCCGCCTTTCTTCCAGAATACGAAAGCGAAAGCGCATGCCACGCCAGCGGTTAAGGTTCCAAGAGGCACTTCTGGAACCACCAAGATTTTTGCTAAGACGCAGACGTTTGTTGACACTGTCAACTCAAAGGAGGTTCCTATCCCAATGAGGTCTTGCCTGTTGTTGTCATTCAAATCCAAGTACAGTTGTGGCCACACGCTTTTGGTTGACGCTTTGACTTCGATGCTTTCGCCGTTCTGAATGTCTTCTGGAACCTTCACCGTAACCGCGGCTATTCCATTGCTGTCAGTGTGCGTTACCGCCGGGTACACGTGAGCTGAGTCCAACGCAACATCGTCAGGTCTAAGCACTGCGGTAAACAACACTCTTACACCTGGTCTAGGCATACCAGACGCGTCTGTAAGTTGCGCCTTGAACATGATTGTTTCACCTGGCTTACCCATCACTGCTGACTGGTTGGTCGTTACGGGTTCAATCCACTGGAAAACGTCGCCCTGCCTCACAACATCTTTGTCTTTGACTTCTTCTGCTAGAGCGTTGCCTGCGTTGTCAAGAGCCGTAGTAAGCCACGGTTCCTTATAGTAGGTGTAACCTCGCGTGCCGTTTAGAAGTCTCCAAATTGCCACTTGATTAGCAGCTGCCGCGGCACCGTCCGCTGGAGGGTGATACCAAGTCAAAATGTAGCTAACTCCTCTCCATTCAGCGGTATCCGTTACCGCCGCCAATTCTGCGGCGTACGTGCTGCCAACGTAGACTGTTTTGTCAAAGTTCATGCAGTACGCCTCTGTCTGCTGATCCGTTGCGTCGCCGCTCACAGTTATTGGAATTTCTCCCACCCAGTAGCTGCCTGACATCACGCCTTTGGCGCCGTTGCTGCCGTTCAGGGGGTTTCTTATGTAAACTGAGACTCCTATGTCAGCGTAAACAGCTGCGCCTATGGATGCAAGAAGTAAACCTAAAAGTGCAATGCAACCTACTTTTGAGGCTTTACGCAATTTTTCCTTCTCCTTCAAGAGTCTTTCGCCCTACGAGTTTTATAAATTGCTATGGTGTTGAATTAAAGAAAAAATCGGCTGATTATCTATAGCTTTCTTATAGAGGAAAAAACGGGAGTTTCCAGTGTGGTTTTTGACAGCTTGGCGTGTGAACTTGCTTGATTTTTCGCTGTGTACACCTTGAATTTTGAGCTTTTCCAATGCGGAAAGCATATGAAGCCGTTGCATCCATCAAAGATGAGTATGACCTTGCAATCTAAACCTCACAGTGCAAGTGCTCCAGACAATTGGCTGCTTGACCATATAAAGCGCAGTAGCGGTTCGGCTGTCGAAGAAAGCCAGATTGTCACCCGAGCATCGCAAAGCAGTCTGTGCGTCTTATGTAAGGGTTCCCGGTTTCTCTGTGGGAAAACTCGTTGTCCAATTATGGTTAAAGTTAACTATTTCCTGAAAAGCGTGCCTTTGATGGCAAGCGAAGACATTTCAGGCGTTTCGCCGCCCAGTGTGTTCATCGGAAGAATCGGCTACCCAAACGTCTACGTTGGTCCTCTGGTGCCGCCTGTCCACGAAGACACCAGTCTCTACGATCTGCCAGAACAGTGGTTCGGGAGATCAATTGACGAAATCGTGGGCTTCCGTTCGCTGCTTATCCGCGGCAAGCACCGTGTTCACGTGCAGAAGTTCAATGAGGCGGGCAAGATAATGGAGCAGACGCGCGAGTTAGCCCTTGCAGAAAGCAGTGTGGAAGCCGAGCTGAACCTTACGAAAAAGCCCAGAGGCTCCATATTCATGGACGACTCTGTCCAGCCTTTCGGTCCTTCTGCGCCCATAAGGGACCTGCACGTTGGCAACGCGCGTTACGACAACAGAATAGAGAAAGCCTTCTACGACACGGATTTGCGAGCCACGCAGGCTGTGCTGGAGCTTTACGACCGAGGCGTCGTAGTTACGAAGATTCAGAAAGCCTTCAGCGTCGGCGCTTTCGGCGTGGAGAAGAACAGGCGTTTGGTGCCGACGCGTTGGAGCATCACTGCGGTGGACGACATAGTCTCCAAGAACTTGGCTGAGAAAGTGAAAACGTTTCCTGAAATAAACGAGTACCGCGTCTACGAGTCGGTTTATCTGGATAACGTGTTTGAGATTTTGATGATTCCTGCTCAGTGGAGCTACGAGTCCATGGAGGCGTGGTACCCTGGCACGGTGTGGAATCCGCATGGTAGGAGCAC
>CAZWPI010000237.1:0-2246 GCA_964636055.1 uncultured Candidatus Bathyarchaeia archaeon | reverse complement strand
GCCACTCGCAAAACTAAGCAGAAACTCCACACTTCTGAACAAAAATAGGTGAGCGGAAAGACAAATTATACGCCTAAAATTGGCGAGCGTTACTTGCGATGTTCCAAACAGCGCGTTCGAACCAATGGTTCTCAGGATTTTCATAATCTCTTCAGAATCGTGTGCTCATGGATTTTTATGGCTACGAACAGAAAGGCTATCGTGAATGCAACGAGAGCTAGGATGTCTAACGCGATTGGATAGTAGCTTGTGCCCTGTATCGAATATCTCGCCAAGTCCGTGAAATATGTTAGCGGCGATATAGCTGCGATGGTTTTTCCCCAAACTGGCAGTTCTCCGAGTGGGATGAAGACGCCGCTTATGAAGACCAGTGGGAGCTTGATCATGGAGGACAGCATCATTATGGTGGCTGGGTTGTCTGTGGGCGGATAAGCAGAGAGCAGTATGCTGAAAGAGGCGAAGCAGAAAGTGGAAAGAACAAGCCCGAAACAGAGAAGGAAAGGATTGGCAATTCCCACGCCGGTTAGCAGGCTTGCAGCCGCGGCGACAGCGGAGACGAGAACGCCGAAAACGAATGAAGAAAGCACGTCGCCCATGAATATCGTCCGCAGGGAAACGGGCGAAGATATTAGCCGTTCAAGAGTTTTGGCTCTTGCCTCCCACGGAACGATAGCCGGACCGACCGACGTTGCCGTGAAAAAAGCGGTCATCCCAAGCAGCCCGGGTATCAGCGCTTCGATAGGCGTGTTTCTTCCGATGTAGAATGAAAGGAAAAGGAAAAAAGGCATCAGAAGCCCGAAGATGATGACGGGACCCTTGGAGTAGTAGATGCGTATGTTCTTGTCGACAATGGCGAGAGACTGCTTGAACTGTTTCCAAAGATTAGTTTCCACGGTGCGTCACCTTAGCTTTCCTTCACGAGTTTTAGGAACACGTCTTCCAAACTTGGCGCGAGCGTGTTAATTGTAATGATGCTCAGTTCTTTTGAACGCGCGTAATCAACGAGTGCGTCCACTACTGCGCTTGTTTCGTCCACGTACAGTTTCAGTTTGTCGCCCATCTTGGCGGCTTTCGCGACGCCTTGAATTCTTAACAGGTCTTCGGTGTCCACTGGTTTGTCAAAGCTGATTTCGATTGACTGCAATCCGCTGCTTCGAAGCCGAAGTCTTTCTGGGCTGTCGATGGCTGCAATTTTGCCGTGGTTGATGATGGCTATTCTGTCACAAAGCTGGTTAGCCTCCTCCATGTTGTGCGTAGTCAAAAACACCGTCGTTCCGTTTGCGTTGTACTCTCTGATTGTGTCTTTTATCAACCGTTGGCTTTCAACATCTAACCCTGAAGTTGGCTCGTCCAAGAAAAGAATTTGAGGCTCACTGATCAGCGCCATGCACAAGAGCAGTTTTTGTTTCATTCCTTTTGAAAAACCTTTGACAACATGTTTTCTGCGCTCGTGCAACTCGAATTTTTTCAGGAGGTTGTCGGCTCTTTCTGTTCTCTGCTTCTTGGGAACTCCGTATAACGCTCCAATCAGCATCAGGTTGTTCCAAGCTGAAAGGTCTACGTACGCGTTTGCCATTTCAGGGACGATGCCCATCAGCTGCCTTGTTTTCAAGCCTTGTTTCAGAATGTCGTAACCGAATATGGAAGCGGTTCCTTTGTCTGGCTTTATCACGCCTGTAAGCATTCTGATCGTGGTGGTTTTGCCGGCGCCGTTAGGTCCTAAGAAACCGAAAAGCTCACCCTTCTTTACGTCAAAACTGATGCCGTCAACGGCTAGTAACTCGCCAAAACGTTTCGTTAGACTCGTGACTTCGACGGCGTTTTCATTGTTCGTGGTTTGGCACCTCAGGCAGGTCGGTGAGAAGGTTGATTTTGATTTCCTTCGTTTTTAATTTCCAGACTTTTTCTGGGGCGCCGCCTCCGACTTCAAGGTATTCGGCTAATTCGATGATGCCTGCTTGCTCCATTTCTGAAAGGTGATAGTAAAGCCCGGATTTGGAGAGGTTTTCTCCAGCTTTTTTCAGCCCTTCGAAAATCTCGTTGGTGCTTTTGGTTCCGTCGCCGATTAAGCGGATGATTATCCATCTTGTGGGGCAGTGTAAGGCTCTGAAGTACATGTGGAATTTGCTGGGTTCCTTCGCGTTGCAACCTCCGCATCCTTCACCGCACATTAATCGTTTCCCTCTTCAAATTCTACTGTTATATTATCAAAAATACTGTAATATTACAGCAATATTTAAGTTTTC
>CAZWPI010000236.1:0-2263 GCA_964636055.1 uncultured Candidatus Bathyarchaeia archaeon | reverse complement strand
CTGAGCTTAGGCTTATCAAGAGATAGCCTTTTTCACTTGAGTCCAAAGTTTCGTCGCCGTTGCTGTTTTGAATGTAGAGCATTGCACGGTCTTCGGTGACGCCGCTTAACATGTCGCTGAAACTGTCGCCGGTTTGATTCGAAGAGTCGACGCCTTCATACACGTTTGCCCAAGCGTTGGCGCCTACCTTTAGAGTCACGACGGTTGTGTTCTGCCACATGGCAACGTACTTAACGCCGTAAGCTTTCAGCGGAATGAGCAAGCCTGTTACGTTTTCACCATCAGCAGAGGTTTTTACGAACATCGTTCCATCAACGGCGAGTGGCGTGCTTGCCTGCTTTAGTCCTTCCTGGATCACTGTTTTGCCTCTTTCAGTTGCGAAGACGCCTTGGTTAATGACCATGAAGCTGAAGACTGCAGCGATTATGACGAAAGCTATGAGGATTATTGCTGCTTCTAAGCCGACTATGGCGCGCTTTTGCTTTGCGAAGTTCTTCAGAGTTTTTTTCCAATTCATTTTTTCTTTTTTCCTCCTTCGAGGTGTTACGCGATTTAAGCGCGATGTTTATATTAAGACTTATGAAATGATAATGTTTATTGCTAAAATTCGCAATTTTGATTCTAATTCACAGTTAAATAGCCGAATTAGATTCGAAATCTGAACAATAAACACCCTCCAGCAGGACTAGAACAACAGGTGAGAAGCAAAAAAAGAAGGGGATATTATCCCAAGTTGACGTAGGAGACCGGAAGCATACCGCCCGGCACCATTCTTTCAACTGTCAAAGCTGCGCCCTTCGCCCCTTTAACCTCGATCGTCATGATGTCGTATGCCAATAGCACGTGTTGACCATCAGATGCAGCGGTGTCCAGATGAATCACGAAGAAGGCTTTCTCCGTGGGCTCTAGCACTGTGTCGCCGTCATCGTTGTATATTATGCTCAAAGCGTAGTCTTTCTCCGTGTTGCTTGCAAATAGCGTTGTCGAGTTGGATAGGACCCGCTCTAAATCAACGGGGTCGGCGCCGTATTCCGTTTCGTTGAAGATTCCGCGGTAGATGTTCAGCAGCGTCGCGTTCGGCATGTAAAGAGTCATCGCAAGCGTCTCGTTTTTCAGGTCAATTGCAGCTCTTCCAGCTGAAAGCTTGACGGGGAAGACTATCCATTCGATGTAGCCGTTTCCATCAGTTTTCGCCGTGACCACGCCATCCAGTTGCAGCGCGTTCAAGGATTCCTCAAGACCAGAAGACATAGCGTCTTTTGCCTTCTGCGTCGTGTAGAAACCCATGTTGATCACCACGTAACTCAGGGCTGCGGCAACAATCACGAAAGCTATCAACACTATAGCAGCTTCGATTCCCACGATGCCACGCTTATTTCTCAAAATTCTGCGCATTTTTTTCACTCCTAAGAGACTGGAACGTAAGTGTTCGGCGGCATCGACGCGGGCACAGAGATTTCAATCGAAAGCGTTGCACTTGTTTCAAGCCTTATTTCAATGTTTATCGAAGTTCTGGCAGAGGCTGCCGCGTCAGGCGCCAGCGACACCAACAGGAAGCCTTTCTCGCCTGTGTCCAATGCTTCGTCTCCGTTGCTGTTGGCGATGGCAAGGACAACTCCGGTGACTAAGCCTTTACTATGGCCAGTGCTGTAAGTTTCGTTTACATAGATGTCGCAGGGGTCGCCGGCCATAGTTTGGTTGGCTAATTGAAACCCAACGAACTCGTCAAATTCTTTTCCTGTTGGGTCGTACGTTTGGCTTGTCGCGTTATAGAGCGCACCGTTGGGGTGACCGAGGTAGAGCACGCCCAAATACGCGTTTGCCCAGGCTCTTTCGCCTACTCTCAGCAACACCACTGTTTGGTTTCTTCCGGCAGGCACGTACTTCACTCCGAACGCTTTTACGGGAATTACGATGAGGTCCACGGTTGTGCCTGAGGGGGTTGTTCGCATGAAGGTTGTTCCATCTATCGTTAAGGGTGTGCTTGCCTGTTTCAGTCCTTCCTGGATTACGGTTTTGCCTCGTTCCGTGGCGTAAAGCCCTTGGTTCACAACCATGAAACTGAACGCGGCAGCAATGATTACGAAGGCAATCAGCACGATGGCAGCTTCTAAGCCTATTATGCCTCGCTTCTGCTGCAGAAAGTTTTCGATTAGGCATGGACGCGGATGTGTGTTGCGTATTTTTTGGTTGCATGAGGGGCAGGTTACCATTTTCAGTTTTGATCTTGTGTGCCATTGGTATCCGCATTTGGTGCATTTTA
>CAZWPI010000235.1:0-2265 GCA_964636055.1 uncultured Candidatus Bathyarchaeia archaeon | reverse complement strand
GCATATCTGTTATGAAATCCGACTCTGAATTCAGAATCCGAATTCCACCGAAACCTCGAAACCAAAAAAGTAAAAGCGCTTTCCCCACGTATAAAACAAGGAACACCACATGCAAACAGAACACAAAATAATCCTCGCCAACAGCCAACAAATGCCTGAACTATCCGACTCCAGCATCCACTTGATGGTGACTTCTCCGCCGTACCCGATGATAAAAATGTGGGACAGCCAGTTTGCCACGATAAACCCGCAAATCGCCACGCTATGGCAAGAGCTAAAAGCCACTGGCAAAGAGGAAACCGTAACGCAAATCTACGAAGCCATGCACGAAACCCTTGCTAGAACATGGCGCGAAACCTACCGCGTGCTCATAGACGGCGGCATGGCATGCATAAACATAGGTGACGCAACCCGCACCGTAAACGGCAGGTTCCGCCTTTTTCCCAACCACTCCCGAGTCATCTCGCACTGCGAGAAAGCAGGCTTCACCACTCTGCCCTACATACTGTGGAAGAAGCCAACCACCAAACCGAAATACAAGGGAAAAGGCGCGTTCCTCGGCTCAGGCTTCCTGCCGCCCAACGCATATGTCACCTTAGACTGCGAATTCATACTAATCTTCAGAAAAGGAAAACTTAGAAAGTTCCCTCCTAATGACCCGCGCCGTTACGAGAGCGCTTTTACGAAGAAGCAACGCGACGAATGGTTCTCGCAGATATGGGATATAATAGGTACACATCAAACGGCAGGTCAGGTCGAAAGGAGAATCGCGGCTTTTCCAGATGAAATCGTGAACAGGCTCATCAGGATGTTCAGCGTGAAAGGCGACACCGTGCTTGACCCCTTCTTAGGCTCAGGAACCACAATCAGGCTTGCGATGCAAAGCGAGAGAAGCAGCGTAGGCTACGAAACAGACGAAACGTTGCTTCCGCTGATAAGAAAGAAAACAGCCTTGCAGTCAACAAAATGCAAGCTGGAAGTCATAAAACGCGAAAAACCATGAAGTCCCTCAGCGATTTTAAGCCTTAAACTGAAGATTTACTCTTTATTCACGTTTTGCGGGGCACACGCAACTCAAAAAAGTTATTAGCACGTAACAACTCTAAAAAGTTTAGAAAGACGTAATTTGTTGGCGCATAGACATAAAAAAGTTTATTAGTGAGCTAGGTAGCATGTGTTTGTGCTCTTTAAAAAACATAGGATACCCTTTTTCGAGTTGGCCACTCCAACATCGGAGGAAACAAAAAGTTTGAAAAAAACCCGCATCAGAAAAATCCGCCTTCACACTTACAAATTTAAGCTCGCGGGAGAATGGTAAAATTGACTGAATTTCAAAAAGAAGACATCAATATTTTGTTGAAAACTTTCTTCAATGAGAAAGGCTTAGTAAGGCAGCACCTTGACTCTTATAACGAATTCATAGACCACGGCTTACAGGAAGTTGTGGACGAAGTTGGCGAAATCGCCATTGAAGTTCCCGAAAGCCCCTACAAAGTAAAGCTCGGTCAAATCTGGGTGATAGACCCTCAATCACGCATCACGGGACCATACGTCACAGAAGTGGACGGCACTAAACACGAAATCTACCCCTTGGAAGGCAGACTCCGAAACTTGGCGTACGCGGCGCCAGTAGCCCTTGAAATGACGCCCGTGATAGATGGAAGAGAACAGGACACAGAACTCGTTTACATCGGAAACATCCCTGTCATGCTCAAGTCAAAGCTGTGCTTCTTGTCGCAGCTCTCAAGAGAAGAACTTATCGCCGCGGGAGAAGACCCAGACGACCCAGGCGGCTACTTCGTGGTAAACGGTTCTGAACGCGTCATAGTAGCCATGGAAGACCTAGCGCCCAACCGCGTGATAGTTGACGTAGACGAGAAAGGGACCTCGCCCGTTTATCAAGCCAAAATCTTCTCAACAACCGTCGGCTTCAGGGCAAGAATAGAGCTGAAACTGAAGACAGACGACGCCATCTACGTTACCATGCCTGGAGTGCCCACCGAAATCCCCTTTGTAGTGATAATGCGCGCGTTAGATTTGGAAAAAGACAAAGACATCGCTGAAGCAGTCTCCCTCGACAAGGACGTCCAAAGCGTGCTTGGCCCTTCATTTGAAAAAGCTATAGGCGTAGACACGCCCGCTGACGCGATGCTGTTCATTGGAAACCGCGTAGCCCACGGGCAAGTTGAAGAGTACCGTCTGCAAAAGGCTGAAACCGCCCTCGACAAAAACTTCCTCCCGCACTTGGGCAGAAGCGACAAAAAC
>CAZWPI010000234.1:0-2287 GCA_964636055.1 uncultured Candidatus Bathyarchaeia archaeon | reverse complement strand
AATGGAGGTAGCACGGTTGCGCTTCTTGTTGGGCTCATTGCGCCCGTGTACAGATCGTTACCTGACCATCCTGCGCGGATGACGTTTGAGCCTGCTGTTTCAGCTGTCCAAACGTATTCGAAGCGTCCGTTTGACTGCGTTAAAGTTGTGCCTATCACTGTCCAAGGCGAACTGTTAATTTTTGCGTAAAGTGTTACGTTTTCGTTTGGCATTGCAGGGGCAAGTTGCCCGTCGATGACTATTGCGCTGTTTTGGAGAGAGATGCTTGGTGAAACTTCCAGCGACAGAGTGCTTGGCGCCATGGCTGTGAAGCTCGCGGAAACCTGTCCAGGCGCCACCTGCTCCGCGTTTTCAAGAGTGACCACTGAAGCGGAGACCTGTTTCAAGTCGGCTGGGCATTCGCCAACTCTCCATCCGTCTTTCCAGTTCCCACCCGTGCACTCCGCAACATAATATCGTGTGCCATTATTTGTCACATAGTAAACGCTATCTCTGGTGTCTTTTGGGGCACTGGACAGGTGTACGCCGATGTTCATGTGACTCTGCTCTTCATAATACAGAAGCACCACGTCCAAGCCGCCAGCCTTCATTATCGAGGCGGCGATAAAGGAGAAAAGGTCGCAGTCGCCTTGGCCGTCCACCATTGTTTCAACGGGGTATTTCTCAGGCGTGGTCTCCGCATAGGTTATTTGGTGTACAAGCATGAGCACGCCGTTGGCGAAGTCTTCGTCGTTGTTATAGATTTCTCTGAGTCTGTCGGCTATGGGCTGCAAAGCGTACGGGGTCACGAAGTTTGAAAAGTCGCTGCTTGAAGTTACGCTGTGACTTTTTTCCATGTAATACTGTTGAAGATTTTCTGGAACCGCCACGTTGAGTTCGTAGGTTATGTTGCCGTCTGGCTTGTTTAGGAGTTGGTAGGATAGTGTGGTATCCTGTGCCTTGCTTAGTGATATGGTGGAGAATAGAACAAGTGTTGTCGCGAGTAGTATGACTGTTTTTGCCAGTCTAGGCTTCATGGTTTATCGAATATTACTATTCACGACTTCCTATTAGGCGTTATGAACAACAGATTACTACAGAAAATACCTAAACACCCACTACCCGCAAACCATGACCCTGCCACCAATCTCCCCAATCACACTGGAAAGCTGCGCAACCGCCATCCGCAGCTTCTCCTCAGCTTTTTCAGCGTCATCCCCAGTGGTGGACACGTGAATCTCGATGTGAGGCTTGCCTTCTCTGCCTTTCGGGTGCGATTTTACGTAAACGCCCGGATTATCCTGCATAACTTTGTCGATAAGCGGCGCCAAACTTGACTCCATAACGCCGTCAGCGTAAATGCTTTTTTCGTGAAAAGCGTTTTTGCCTGACGCTTGCTTAAGCAGCGGCGCTAAGGTTTTGTGAAATATGGCTTTCATTTCTGAGGGAACACCTGGCAGCGCTATAAGCGTGGTTTCTTTCAGGTCTATCTGAACTCCAGGTGCGGTTCCAACGGGGTTGGGAATCGGCTCAGCTTTTTCTGGTATCGTTGCCATCTTTATTCGCGCTTGCGTCAGTTCAGCCGGCAAGGTTCCTTTTTGCATTGCGTATGCTTCGTATTTTTCTCTGATCATTTTCAGCGCTTCCGTGTTGACCGCGAGTCTGCGGTTCAGTGCTTCCGCTATGCCCTGTAATGTTTTGTCGTCAAAAGTTGGTCCCAGTCCTCCAGTTGTGACGGCGAACTGCGGTTTGCGCTTGAGCGTTTCGCGTACTGCGTTGGCGATTTCGTTTACGTCGTCAGCTATCACTGTTACGCGTTTCACGGTTATTCCCAGTGCTGTGGCTTGTTTGGCTATCCACTGCGCGTTCGTGTTAAGCGTCTTGCCGATTAGCAGTTCGTTGCCTACGCAGATTATCTCCATGTCTCTGGTCATGATTCTCACGCTTCCGCAACGTAACAAAAAGAATGAGTGTTTGCTCTTTATACTGTTTGCTAACCAACCGCACGTAAGAATAAGCTGAGCGGTTACTTTTTCTTGCTAAGCCACCATTTCAAGTATTCTTTTCTATGCTTCTGCTTTTCTTCCTCAGCCGTCTCCAGGTTAGGCCTCAGTTTCTCTCGCAACTCCCAGATTTCCTGCTGCGTCACCGACAACCCACAGCTTTTGCAGATGTAGTGCTTGGTGGCTATCGCATATTGCATTTCTCCACCACATTCAGGACAATACCGCATTATTGATTCACTTGGGAGAATAAGCATAAATCGAGAGATATTAGTCTTCGCATAACTTTCACCGCTTCTAATTGG
>CAZWPI010000233.1:0-2295 GCA_964636055.1 uncultured Candidatus Bathyarchaeia archaeon | reverse complement strand
TTATGACGCCAATCAGCAAACCGTACGGAACAAACACCAGCAGGTTAAGCCCGAAAAGTGCTGCGTCGGGTGCAAACAACCATAAGAATGGAAACGTCACCACAGCGGCTAAATCTACAAATGCGCCAGCGTACTCAAACACGTAACAGTACCACATTAGTGCTGTGAGCCAGGAACGTTTAGTCATCAAATCCCTGTGGATTCCCAATGTGTTATGTAGCCAGCCTGTGAACCACCGTAATCGTTGGCGCCACAACGCGCTTAAGCCCATGGGAACAACCGTGGCGCTCTGCACAAAGCTCATGTAGCCGACTTCTGCGCCTTTCTTGTGCATCTCTAAGGTGATCTCCAAGTCTTCTGTTACTGAGCGGATGTTCCGTTCCGAGAGGACTTCACGCAGCAAATCTGCGTCATAAAGGCCTATGGCACCTGAAACTACCAGCACGTTGTTGCCTAAACCTTGTGCACAACGGCCCACACTTAAGCCTTGGCTGTACTCCAGCCGCTGTAGGCGTACAATCAAATTTTCCTCTGAGTTTTCACCGTCGGGATGCACGTAGCCGGTTACAGCTCGTTTCCCATTTGACAGCTTGTAGTCTACAAGCTCGACCAGCGTGTTTGTTGACCATTCTGAATCTGCGTCCACAATTGCCACTAAGCCGCCTAACGCTCGGTTTATGCCGGTCTTTAAAGTTTCAATTTTGCCTAGATTCGCTGAGTGCCGCACTACTTTGCCTCGGACTCGTGGCTGTTTGGAGCGGCTTAGTTGCATGGCTGACCATGCCATCTCGTATGTGAAGTCGTTGCTGCCGTCGTCTACTACTATGATTTCGCAGTTGCCTTCGTATTTTTCTGCGCATTTGAACAGGCTGGTGATGCAGCGGGTAACGTTTTTTTCTTGATTGTACGCGGGGACGATGAAGCTGACCATGGGATAGAACTCGCTTTTAGTCTCTGTGTGTCGTTTTCTCGCGAAAACGGCTGCTATAACCCATATGCCTGCGATGCCGATGGCTACAAACGTGTACCAGGTGTAGAAGAATCGGATGGTCCAGTACCAAGCGGGGTTGGCGGTTTGTTCCGCAACGGTGTAGCCAAACACGTTTGTTATGATCCATTGAGCTGCGGCTGGGAAGTATAGCCACGAAAGGAAAGCTAGGATAATCGGTGCTAGGAACGCTAAATAGATTACCCTAAAGCGCGTGTGAAACTTCATATGTGAATCGCCTTGAAGCCTTTCTCCTTTCTCAGGTGACAGTAGTGGTTGGCTAATAAAGAGCGTATTCCCGAAAAAACAATATTCCAGACGTAGTATTCTGTTTTGGGAAAAAGGTTTATATGATATAGCCTGACATAAGATTTCAGTGATAGGGTTGGAAGGCAAGATGAAGAATTACCGCGACAAAGAAGAAATCCGCTGGCAAGTTGTGAAAGCCATGCTGGACGAATTTCCAACGCTGAGAAGAAAAGTCAGAAACTACGTCGCAACAGCAGAAAACTAATCTATCTCAACTGTTTTAAAATTCGCGTTTTTTGCGTTAGGACCCAGATTTTGCCAATAATAAAGGTACGTGATAAGAGAAAAGCGTTAATTCTTTTTAAGCAGTTTTTGAGGGGGAACCTTGACGCCGTTTTTACTGTTTTCGTCCTCTTTCAGCAGTTCCGTCAATTCGAAGTGCCGCTGCAGGAAGTCGATGCCTTTTTCGGTTGCCGCGTACACATCTTTCCCGTTGCCACGGAACTTGGTTAGCAAACTGGTTTTCAACATGAATTTTAGGTAATCTTTGAGTTGGGCGAAGCTTAGGTTTGCTTTGTACATTATTTGAGTTTTTAAGGTTCCGCCTTTTGCGATTTCCAAGATTTCCGCGATTATGCTGAGTTTATCTCTTCTTTTGGATGCTGTGTCTGTTTTCCATGAGTTCACTTCTATGTCCCTCTTTTAGAACTATTTTCTATAACTGAGTTAGGTGCAGAGTATTTTAAGTCATGTTTCGCAAGTCTGAATATTACTATGTTGGAATATTCTATGGCGCACTTCCATACAACCCAAACAAAAACCTTTATTCCCGCCAACGATAAAATCAAAACAGGTGAAACCTGATGCTAATAGGCATAATTTCTGACACCCACGACAACCTGCCAATGGTTGAAAAAGCCGTAAAACGCTTAAACGAAGAAAACGTAGCGCTCGTTCTCCATGCAGGAGACTACGTTGCGCCTTTTGTAATCCCAAAATTCAAAGCGTTAAACGCGAAGCTCATAGGCGTTTTCGGCAACAACGACGGTGACCACGAA
>CAZWPI010000232.1:0-2305 GCA_964636055.1 uncultured Candidatus Bathyarchaeia archaeon | reverse complement strand
AACCCGACAGCCCACATAGACAAGCTGGGAAAGGCGGTGGATAACGCTCAGAAAAACGTGATGTGCTCAACCACGCTTCCCCTTTTCATCAAAATTAAGCGTATGGACGAGCACGTCTGGAAGAACGCCGTGGAGAGAGGAGTGAAATTCAAGTTTATAATAGGCAGAAGACCAAACGAAAAACCAGAACTCAATCTTGACCCAGTGTTAGAGAACACTGACTGCTTCGAGATAAGATGGACTTCCACTGTTCTTCCGGCGTGTGTGCTTCTGGTCGATGGGAGAGAAGTCTTCTGCAGGATAGGGCGTGCTGTAGACTGTCCTGTTTTGTGGTCTGCGGCTCCCAGTTTCGTTGCGCTGATCAAAGATTATTTCAAGACGAAATGGAAATCACTGGAACATAGCCGAAAACAGCAAGTTTCTTCCAAAATGCATTAACCCGCTTCGATTCGAAAAGCTTGTGAATATTGAAGAAATAGCTGAAAGTTTGTGAGGTTAGCTTTCTCAGTCAAAAAAGTTCTTACGAGTGGCGTGAGACTTCACAGAACCTGAAATAGTAATCCTCATAAGTAACCAAAACGCCATACAAAATAGGTGACCAAATTGGGTGAACAAATAAAGGTGCTCCAAAAAGGAAAAATCACCATCCCAGCCGACATCAGACAAAAATTAGGAATCAGCGAAGGCGACTACATACAGCTAGAAATAATAGACGGCAAACTAGTGCTCATACCTCCGCACACAGTTCCTAACCCCACAGACCTTCTCATAGGACTAGCAGAAGGCGTTCAAGTCACAGAACCAGTGAAACAAGAATTAAGAAAAGCGGCGTCCGCAAGAATAAAGAAGAAAGGCTCGAGGACGATACAATGAGATTCGTTGACGCCAACGTTTTCATTTATGTCCTAGTGAAATCTCCCAAACAAGACTACGAAATCTCAAAAGGAATTCTCAAAAGAATAGAAAACGGCGAAGAAGCTGCCACGAGCTTAGTCATTATCCAAGAAGTTGTCGACTGGTTAGAATACAACAACCGAAAGAAAGAAGTCAGAAGCTTCCTGACGGCAGTCAACTCCTATCTAACTATGAACAAACTCTTCGTTACGTGGGATAGCTTCCTCGTCGCTCAGGACGACGTGGATGAGCACAAAATAGACTTTGTTGACGAACTTACACTCCAAACTTTGGCAAAGAACAAGATAAGCGAGATATATTCAAATGATAAAGATTTTGACAGAGTACCGTCCATAAAAAGAATTTGGGAATAAACGTCACACTAAACAAACTGAACAGGGCCGTTCCTACCTCAAATAAGAAATCGACAAATCTTTTTTATCAAAGCCTAGGGGGACCCCACCCAAAAAAACGAGAGAGCAAAAACCGCGACCGAAACACACCTAAAGGCGCCCACAGCCCACTTCTAAACAGAGTCAATCATGTGCTGAACTAGTTCTTTCAGACCTTTTTCCAGAGAAAACACAGGATCATAACCCAAGAGCGCTCTCGCCTTCTCGATGCTCGCACGACTGTGCCGAATGTCGCCCCCTCTAGCCTCTTCATGAACAGGACTCAGATTTTCCTTGCCCATTAATTTCTGGAGAATCCGAACTATCTCGTTTATGGTTGCTGCTTTGCCAGACGCTACGTTGAAGATTTCCCCAACACCACGCTTCTCCGTCAAAGCAAGCATGGTAGCTGAAACGACATCCTCCACAAAAACAAAGTCTCTTGTCTGTTCACCATCACCAAAAATCCTCGGCGAACGATTCCCCAAGAGATCATTCGCAAATATGGTTATGGCACCACTATAGGGACTGTTCGCCTGCCTAGGCCCATACACGTTGAAAAAACGAAGGCAAACAGTTTCCAACCCGTAAACATGATTAAAGACCATGGCATAGCTCTCAGCTGCGAGCTTAGAAACCGCATAAGGCGAAAGAGGCTTAGGCGTAAAATCTTCACGCACCGGCAACGTCTGCGCATCGCCGTAAACCGCAGCCGACGAAGCCTGAACAAACCGCTTCACGTCGCTATCCGTGCTGGCCTTCAACAGGTTCAGCGTGCCTTTCACGTTCACGTCGTTGACAAGTAAGGGGTTTTCAACAGAAAGCTGCACGCTTGCGATGGCAGCTAAATTAACAACAGCATCCACATCTTTTACTGATTTTTTAACGAGGCTAAAGTCGCGGATGTCACCTTTTACAAAATGAAAGTCACGGTTTCGTTTATGTTGAGCTATGTTTTCCATTCGACCCGTGTCCAAACTATCCAAAACCGTGACCTCTGCATCCGCCTCAATAAGCTT
>CAZWPI010000231.1:0-2311 GCA_964636055.1 uncultured Candidatus Bathyarchaeia archaeon | reverse complement strand
GATAAGCATAGTTCAAGATCACAGACATTATTATGACGCTTACAAAGTAAGATGCAGTGATTCTCCATTTTATGTATCGACGTGCAAGAATGAAAAATGCTATTCCAACGATTATTACCGCAAGGCTTGAAGCGCCACCAACCCAACCGTGGAACTTGTCGATTATCAGCAGGTTGAATACGTCACTCTGTGAGATAGTCGCGGGAAGTTGCACAGTCGGGTTCGCAAAGCAGCTAAAGACATAAAAGCCAAAGCCAGCAAGACCGTTGCCGCCTATTACGTCATATCCGATTGGACCAGCTAACGAGGGTACGCCTAAAGCGCTTGAGATGAGGTGGTCGGTTGGAATCAGTATTGTGAAAATCCCGACGAATGCAAAGACTAAAAGTTTTGCTGCTGCTACAGGATTCACGTATTTTCTGCCTCTGAGTCCTTGAAGTTTCTTGAATAACACCATGCCGACTATAGTGATTAATGCAACGTAGACGAGAGAATCAGGCGCAACGAGCGGAAGTATTTCGCCAGTATTCATTGTAGGTATTCCTATGGTGTAGGAGAGCGAGACGATCATGCCGAACACTGCTGCTGACATTATGTTAAGTGGGCTGTCTGACGCTACTTTATACAGTAGAGCATCTATGCCGACGGCGACTGCCACTGCAACGACAGAATCGAGGATAACAGCATATCCGTATTGCCAGCCTACCACGTTTCCCGACACATCTTTTGTGA
Source organism: uncultured Candidatus Bathyarchaeia archaeon (assembly GCA_964636055.1). Taxonomy (GTDB): domain Archaea; phylum Thermoproteota; class Bathyarchaeia; order Bathyarchaeales; family Bathycorpusculaceae; genus SG8-32-3. The sequence goes on along the minus strand of CAZWPI010000231.1, from coordinate 1,579 downwards.
CTACACCCCACCACATGACTGTGCTTATATCGCTAAAATCACGAGTGCAACAAATGTGTAAGTCATCAGTTTGTCTTTAGTCATGTATGAGTACTCTTTTGGTTTAGACATTTCTCCACAATCTCCTCGATGGAAATCTGAACTCAATTTAGCATAGGATAACTTAATAAACTTTCGCAAAAGGAACCTGTTTTCACCGCTAAAAGAGCAAAATCGCATGATAAAGCCTGCGGTTCCATCGATAAGTCTTCACCTCAGGCTCTGGTCTGCTTTAAGCTGAGGAAGAGCTTAAACTGACCTCGTTAGGCACTGAGACCTTCGATAGATGCGTTGACGGTTAAAATTGTGCTAGAGAAGTGATACCAGCCTTGGGAATGGAATCAACTTCATGGAGCTGCTTGCCATCCTATGCTTAGTACGTTAATGCAGCGAAATCTGCTTTTTTATCGTAACCCTTATATCGCAAATGTTTCTCTAACATTGCTTGTGAGCTTGATGGCTTCAAAAAAAGCACCATTGTACATGGTGACTTGGCGGTGTACAAGAAGATGTGTAGGTAGCTGCCTATATTGCAGTTACACTCCAGAATACGCCAAAGATTTTGAAATAAATACAAAAACCGCTTATAAAATGGTTGACGAAATTCACAAGTTTGGCTCACCGTGGTTCGGAATAAGCGGTGGAGAACCTCTTGTGAGGAAAGACATTTTTGATATCATAGCTTACGCTAGAAAGGAGTACGGCATGGAAGTCAGCCTAATCACCAGCGGCTTCGTCTTCGACCAAGAAAGACTGGACAAACTCGTGAAACATGAGGTGCACACTGCGGTCAGCGTGGACGGAAACAGGGAATCAAACGACATTATCCGACGGAAAGGAAGCTACGACAAGGCTCTTTACGCCATGAAGAAGCTGTCGGAAAACGGCATCTTGGACTGCATAGTAACAACCATGACCAAGTACAACATCAAAGACATGGCTCACCCAGCGGCGTTAGGAGAAGAATACAAAGCGAGGATGGTTGTTTACCACAATCTTGTGCCCGTTGGCAGAGCAGGCTCAAACATGCCTGATTTGGCTCCCACTCCGGAGGAGTACGAAAAAGCGTTCCATGAAATTTATGACCTGCAGGTAAAGTTGGCGAACAAAGTCAAAATTAACGTTTACGCGCCTTTCTACGCGAGGATTGTGCGGCAGAGAAACCCGGTTGATTTCTGGGATTGGTTCCAGAACGGCTTTCTGGGCAAGTGCACGATTGGCGGAAACTACATCAGCATCACGGAAAACGGCGACTACAGGTCATGTGGGTTCCACGAAGGATATAGACTTGGAAACGTAAAAGAGAAAGGGTTGTCCGAAACGTGGGACGAACTGCAGCACTCTGAACTCCACCTCAAGCTGCGAGACAAGAGCAATATTAAGGGTAAGTGCGGTGTCTGCGAGTACCGCGAGATCTGCGGTGGCTGCAGAACACGCGCCGAGTACTACACGGGCGACCTGTTCGAAAGCGACCCCGCATGCGCATACGTGCCAAAGGTGCTCCGAGAACAATAGAACAAGCCGATAAACCCTTTTTTTC
>CAZWPI010000230.1:0-2359 GCA_964636055.1 uncultured Candidatus Bathyarchaeia archaeon | reverse complement strand
GCGGCAACAGGAACCTTTAACGCAAGAACTTCGGTTTCGACGCTGCTTTCTTTGGCGTAGCGTTCCACGGCTTTTTCCGCAAGCAACCCTGTTATCAGGAGAACTTTCAAATTGCGCACCGGCTTATTTGGTGACTTTGATGTAGGCGCCTCTGTTGTTTGCCTTCGCAGTGAACGCCTGTCCGCCCACGCTTTCGCTGAGGAAAGCCTGCATCTTTGAGCGAATTTCTTTCGCTTCCTCCTTCTGCGTTAACCCGTAAAATGCTGGTCCCCACGAGCTTTGTCCTGCGCCGTACGCGCCGAGTTTCTGCATGAGCGCTATGCCGTCGGCGGCTGCTTGGCTGGAGTAGGTTCCTCCCTGAACCTTCGCGAAGTAGTCTCCGATGACCGTTTGAATCTGGGTTAAGGCTTCTCCGAAGCTTTTGATGTCGCGTTCAACCAACGAGGGAAGAAGCTTCATCATCGTTAAGCGGCACATCCTGCCGGCTTCTTCAGCCGTCATCGGCGCCAGCGCTTTAAACGCTGCGGTTTCTTCGGTTTTAGCTAATCCCTTCTTGCCATTAGGGACTGCCACGACGAAACTCCATTCTTGAGGGAACGGTTGACGGAAAATCGTGGTGGGAAAGCCGTTTTTGCTGGTGCTTTTTCCTCCGTCAACCACGAAGCCGCCCTGCTCGAAAATTGTTGTGCCCACGCTTGTTCTCTGTCCTCTGCCCATGGCTTCTGCGAGTTCTTGAGGTGAGGCGTCCACGTTGAACAGTTTTGAGAGCGCTGTGGCTACGGCTAAGGCTAATTGCGTTCCAGAGCCTAGCCCTGAGTGTTCGGGGATTGCCTGCTTGACGCTGATGCTGGCGTTCGCCTTAATGCCGTAAGCGTCTAGGAAGCGTTTAGCGAGCGCTTTTACCCGCTCGGTTTTCTCGCCTGTTACGGTTAATCTTTCTGACGGCTGGGCTTCGAGAATGACGTTTGGGCGGTCTATGCCGACGCCTAATCCTCCAAACAAGCGCCCTAAATCGCCGTTCAGGTCTATTAATCCGAAATGGAGCCTTGCGGGAGTTTTAACGTAGACTTTCACTTTTAACCCTCCATGAATCGGCGCGCTGGTTTAAATCCGCCATGATTTCAGAGTAGCGCGAGCGTGGAGCAACACGGTTCACGACATTGCGGCACTGTCTAATTTTTTCCAGCAACTTTAAGGCTTGCTCTCTTTTCTGCCTATCCGCATGCGTGAGGAACGCCTTAACCCGTGTTGCGTGAATAATGGCTTCGATGGTGGCGGACAGGGCGCGGCAGTAGGCTTTCGGCAAAACGCTTGACGCTTGCACAAGCTTAACCTCGCATGTGACTTCGGCTCTTTCAACGTCAAAGGGCGCTATGTCCGCGACGGCAACTTCTATGTGCGCATCCGCCGCCCGTAGTCTTGGCGCGTCAACCTTCTCAGCCCTTTCAAACCACTCCTGCGGCAGTCTGCCGTTCGGATTGGCTTCTTTAAAAGCTGTCCTGTAAAACACTTCTGGGTCAGAGGTTACGTTTACCACTGCGCATTTTTTCGATTGGAGATTCTTGTAGGTTAAGGATGAAGTGTAAATCCTGAGGATCATGCGCTGGGGGTTTTCCATTGTTGCGCCCATGGGTGCGGCGTTGGGTTGCCCATCGACGCTGTAAGCCGAGACGATTGTCTCCACGATTACCCTTTTTGAGAAGCCTAAATCGGTTAAGGTGGTCATGAAACCAGCTCCAAATGATTAGCTGTCAGTGATCTGAGGATGGAAATGTGGAAACCGATGAGTGTGTTCGCTGTTGGCAAGCGCTTCATGCTTCATTCGAATGTAACTTTTTACACTCGGCTAATAAACTTTCCCGCTACACGCACTTTCTTGTCACTGCGAATGTTGTTTCAGGATGCGGGCTTCCTTGCAATTGTGTTAGAATTGTGGTTGTGGTATAGCAGTCACGAAATTTTAAATATAACGGCGTTATGTAATTTGTCATGGTTTATAATGGCTGTATTAGCGAAAGCGGATAAGAACAGGATAATTGAAAAAATTTCAAAGGTTTGAGTATTTGTGGAAAAAACGATAAGTTCATGCAGTGAACTCAGAGAGAGACTGACGAACATAAAAAGGGAGAAAAGAAACAGGATAGCATTCGTAGTAGCTTATTGCATTGTGGCAGGTATAGTAATGTCACAATTTCTTATAGTTGGATTTACTTTTTGGATGTTTATAGCCCTTATTTTTATATCAGCTCTTATCATCAATTACCGTGCAAAAGAAGCACAAGTAATCCAGAACATAAGTAAATTGGGATGCGAAAATTGAATTTCGCGATTCTCCCAGTTGCATGATGTTTAAGAAAAA
>CAZWPI010000229.1:0-2380 GCA_964636055.1 uncultured Candidatus Bathyarchaeia archaeon | reverse complement strand
GAAAGATTAGACAAAGGTGAAATGATGATTACGTTTTATGAAATCAAAAAATTGCTGCGGCAACTGCGAAAGGGATTATCAGAAGAAGAACTCAAGCGAATAGTCAGGCAAGTAGTAAAATAAAAGTTAGTTCTTACAAACCTAATCTTGATTTGCACGGCTTAACAACCGTTACTGCGCTCAACTACTGCCCAGGTATGTAACATTGAAGCTGGCTCCGTCCTCGCCGAGAGGCGATACAGCGGTTAACTGTTTACTCAGACCGCTGGTCATTATAATCTGTGAATAGGGAAAACTGGCGATGCTCCCGACATTATCGCCAATCTTCGCGTATGAATCTGTGAATCTTATGGTTCCGAAATTTGCTAGGAGCGTAACGCCGGACTTTACGTGTGGTCTCTCCAATATCCATTCCGCCGACAAACGCGAAGAATTATAGGTGAAAGTTCGGTAAAAACCTTGACCGCTTGTAACGTCGTGTATTCTTATAGCCCATTGGTTGATATTTGAATTAACCAGAGTTATAGATGCAGTGATTAAATCTCCTGGCGAAATGCGTACACTGTTTATTCTAACAGCGTCATCAGGCAACATCTCATACCAAACGGAATAATACTCCTGACCGTTTATGGAGTCGTGCTCTGTTCCAGCCTGAATTAACGTTTTTTCAGATTGCCCACCAATGCCGATCCAGGCCGAGGAGTAAGCATCCGATGAGAAGACGCCTATTCTAGGCACGGTCCATGACGCGTTAACACCGACCACTTGGGGTTTCTCTAATTCCGCGGTAGCGATGTATCCTGCCCAGTCTGTGCTTACAAAACCTTGGCCCTGAGAGTTACTGGAGAACAGGGCTAATAGGACTTGGAGAAAGTACAATGAAGCAGCAAACAGAAGTATCCAAACCAGTATCAGAAAAACTGCGCCGGTTTTGAAGCTTTTCTTTTTTTGCTGCAGTTCAGTTCACCTTAACTTTTCACTTAGAAAAGATTGATTCGTACGAGCCGCAAAACATCTTCGTATTAACAAGAGCGTATAGGAATAAATAAACCGTTCCGTTTGTACGTTGCTTTTGTGTCACGTAGAGCTGATATGCTTATGTTTCAGAGGTAGAAAGTATGTGCATGTTTCATGTGGAGAAAATGGAAGTTGACGATTTTCCTTTTGCGGTTAAACTCGCTAACACGATGAACTGGAATATGACAGCGGAGGATTTCGAGTTCATGGTGAAGCTTGAACCCCAAGGATGCTTTACCCTGTTTCATGATAAGGAACGTGTGGGTATAGCTACAAGCATCGCTTTTGGAAAAGTTGGATGGTTCGGCAACTTCATAGTCAAAGAAGACATCCGAGGAGAGGGCGCTGGCAGCCTTCTGATAAAGAATGCAATAGACTACTTGAAGCATAAGGGCGTGGAGACAATCGGGCTTTACGCTTATCCGCATCTGGTCAAATTCTATGAGCGCTTTGGTTTTGAACCCGACATTGATTTTTTGGTCTTGAAAGGAAAAACTGCGTTTCCCGCACCTAAAGAGATGTTAAGGGCGGCAAAGAGGCAGGACATTCCTGAATTAATAGACTTAGACTGCAGATGCTTTGGAGCAAATAGAAAGAAGTTGTTAGAGCCCATCCTTCTTAATAAAGGCAACATGTGTTATATCTCAACTGAAAACAGCGAGATTACAGGCTACGTTGCCGCGAAGGTTTATAACAAAATTGGTGAAGTTGGACCCTTAATATGTCACGCGAACCTTATGGAGGAAGCCGTAGTGCTTCTCAAAACCGTTCTGAGCAGGTTAGATGGACTCGAAGTTTTCATGTACATCCCAAAAAAAGAGGTGGAACTTCTTAACATGCTATACCAAGCGGGGCTTAAAGAAGACTTTCGCGTAGTGAGAATGTTTTTGGGTCCAGCTACAGCCGAAAATTGCATATATGCTGCAGAATCTTTGGAGAGAGGATGAAGGCTAAATGGCTGATGATTTGTGCCGAATGCTCCTAGAGGATTTTCTTGAAAGCTCATGGTCATCCGTGAAAGCAATCGTTGAAAAGCTTGGCGGCTTCAAGAAGGATGCCAAACAGCGTAAACCAGTATCCTTGTTTCGCTTCAAAAACGGACAAAAAGTTAACCAGAGCTTTGAAGGAACCAGCTTCTTTCTAAGAGGTTCGGTGGAGTACTCAAATCCGCAGCTAACTTTGGAGGAGGTTCAAGGAATAATAGGTGCACGCATGCTTGAGACTTGCGGAAACTATTTCCATGACTGCGGCTTGCGTGAACCAGATGCAAATGACGTCACCGAAATTTGTGAAGCCCTGAAAAAGCCATCTGAAGGACCTATCATCGCGTTTCTGCTGAACACTGACGATATAGAGCCAGACA
>CAZWPI010000228.1:0-2414 GCA_964636055.1 uncultured Candidatus Bathyarchaeia archaeon | reverse complement strand
GGAGACGCTAAGAAGATGAGTCCAGAGTTTCTGCGGGGCGCAGCGTTCACGCGGTACGGCACCACACTTTACGTTGGGCTGGGCATACCTATACCCATCTTGAACGAGGGCTTGGCGAAAAAGACAGCCATACGTGACGAGGAAATCTTCACGAACGTGGTTGATTATGGCGTTCCGCGCAAGGACCGTCCGAAACTGGCGAAGGTAAGCTACAAGGAGCTGAAGTCGGGCAAGATAACGGTAGGCGACAGGCGAATCAGGGTCAGTTCGCTGTCTAGCTTGAAGACGGCGCGGAAAATCGCTGGAACGCTGAAGTCGTGGATTCAGAACGGCGAGTTCTTCTTGACTGCGCCTGTTGAGCGTTTGCCTGTTGACACCGTGTTCAAGCCTATGCGGCAGACCGAGGAGGTGCCGTTTGTGGCTAACGTGATGCAGAAGGCGGTTACGTGTAGCGAAGACGAGGCGGTGCAAGCCATAGCGGAGCGCATAGTGACGCGGTCGGTTAACCACATCGTGGTGGTCGACGGCACTGGGAAGCTGACGGGCATCGTGACTTCGTGGGATATTACGCGTGCGTTGGCTCAGGGCAAAACAGCGCTGGCGGACATCGTGACTAGACGCGTGATTACGGCGAAGCTTGATGAGCCTTTGGAGACCGCGTCGAAGCGGATGGCGCAGCACAACATCTCTGCATTACCCGTGATAGATAACGAGAAGAAGGTGTTGGGCATTGTCACGGCTGAGGACGTGTCCAAGCTTCTGGGAAGGTGAACGCAAAAATGGTGCGAATACTGCTTAGATTCTCGGAGGAAATCGTTGAGGAACCCATAACGTCGCAGATAATCTTGGAGCTGAAGGTGCCGATCAACATAATCGCGGCGCACGTGAACTCGAAGGGCGGCGAGGTCTTGGTTGAAGTGCCAGACGAGTCGCTGGACAAGGTTGTCAAAGCGTTCCGCAAGCGAGGCGCAAGGGTAAGTATACCGAAGCTCATCGAGGTTGACAGCGAGAAATGCGTCAGCTGCGGCGCCTGCGTCACGCTGTGCCCCGTCGAAGCGATCACTGTGGATGAAGACGCGACGGTGGTTTTCGACAAGGAGAAATGCATCGGCAGCGTGTGCAGCGCCTGCGTGGACGCTTGCCCATCCAGAGCCATAAAATCGATCAGGCAGAACAACTCGGAACTCACAGCCAACAACGCGCACTGAAGAGCGTCGGAGATGAAGAACCTTATCCGAGAAGCCTTCTGCCTCAAAGAGTCGCAGTGCAACGTAATCGCCGACACGCAAGAAGGCATCAAGGCAGCCAAAGATTCGCTTAAGCGTCACCGGCAGCAATTGGAAGCATACATCAAAGCCAACCCCAAATTTTTTCACACCCTCACGCCCATTCCCGCGCCCACCGAGCCGTTAGTTGCCAAGCTGATGGCGGAAGCAGCCGAAAAAGCAAGCGTCGGACCCATGGCAGCCGTCGCCGGCGTTCTGGCGGACCTAGCCGTAAAAGACATGCTCCATGCTGGCTGCGAGGTGGCGGTCGTGGAAAACGGAGGCGAAATCTCCGCTATATCTGACACACCCATCGACGTGGCCGTTGCCGCGGGAGACGAGCCCCTGTCAAAACGGTTCGGCTTCAGGCTCACGGAATTCCCCATAGGCGTCGCCACGAGCTCGGGACGGTTCAGCCACGCCCTAAGCTTCGGCGACGCAGAAGCAGCAACAGTCTTCTGCAAAAACGCTGGGTTAGCAGACGCCGCGGCAACAGCAGTATGCAACGTGGTGAAAGGCGAGGACTGCCAAGCCGCCATTCAAGCCGGGATAAGTAAAGCCTTGTCCATTCAGGGAGTCGAAGGAGTGCTCATCATCTACAAAGGATTCACTGGAACAGCCGGCAAAATTCCAAAGATAATCAAGGTTGATCCAAAAAACACTTAGTTACGTTAGGATTAAAAGCTGCTCTGGAAATTAAGTGCGTTGCGGGTTCTCTTCAGAGCTATTTATGGATGAGGCTCTTTAATCGCGTTTTTTATAGTGCAATAGTTTTTTGCCATTTAATGGCTTCTCACATTTAGCGATTAATGAAGGTCTCGCAATTGAACCTTTAAGCGCATTGTACATTTTTTAACCTCTGTTGTTATTCCGCAAGCCTTAGAGAATTTGCGGAAACTGGATCAAACCCGTATATGGGCAACCCCTATTTCAACAAGGCGTTTATTTTTGTTTATTTATCGCATCCGCCAGTTTTTGTAGTCCAGCATATATTATTCCCCCTGCGATACATGCTCCCACTATTATCGCAACACCTGTAAACAAAGTCGCCACTTCAATAGTCATTTTTTCACCTCCCTCCAGTTATGTTAGACAACGAGTTATGCAATATTGTCTATTAATAGTTCCTTTATATAAGGGGGCTATAGA
>CAZWPI010000227.1:0-2420 GCA_964636055.1 uncultured Candidatus Bathyarchaeia archaeon | reverse complement strand
ATATATAGAGGGGGTATAAGTTTTTCCACGCGCTAGAGTATCAGCTTTGCCGTAACATTCAACTATTGTTTTCACGTCGGAAAATTAATTAAGAAAGACTAAGTGATAAACTCCGCAAAATAAAGGTGATTTGTAATGGCGATAAAAGTAGGAATTAACGGATTTGGAAGAATCGGAAGACTCCTTTACAGAGCAGCAATCGAACGCAACGCGAACATTGATTTTGTGGCCATAAACGACCTTGCAGACGCTAAAACGAACGCGCACTTGCTAAAATACGATTCTGTGCATGGACGATTTCCAGGCAGCGTGGAAGTTCAAGACGGCAACTTAGTCGTGTGTGGAAAACCGCTTAAGGTCTTAAGTGAAAGAGACCCAGCAGCGCTTCCATGGAAAGATCTTGGCGTGTACTTAGCTGTAGAGTCGACAGGGCTGTTCACTAAACGCGAAGCTGCATCAAAGCACTTGCAGGCAGGAGCAAAGAAAGTTCTCATCAGCGCACCATCACCAGATCCAGACGTGACCATAGTGCTAGGCGTAAACCACGAGACGTATGACCCAGTGAAACACAGCATCCTTAGCAATGCCTCATGCACCACCAACTGCTTAGCCCCAGTGACGAAAGTCTTAGCTGACAACTTCGGTCTTGAGAAAGCATTCATGACCACAGCGCACTCATACACGAACGACCAGAAAGTGCAGGACCTCGTGCATAAGGATCTGCGCAGAGCCAGAGCAGCAGCAGTGAACATTATTCCGACAAGCACAGGTGCAGCAAGGGCAATTGGTTTGGTTCTGCCAGCTTGCAGTGGAAAGATGAACGGCATCGCTTTGCGTGTGCCAACGCCGGACGTTTCTATCGTGGATTTAACAGCTATACTTGGCAAAGACGTTACTGTAGAGGAAGTAAATGCTGCTATGAAGAAAGCCTCTGAAGGACCGTTGAAGGGTATAATGGACTACACGGAAGATCCAATTGTCTCGTCTGATGTGCTTCACACTACATGCTCCGCGATCTTTGATGCGCAGTCAACGATGGTTATGGGTGACAAAAGCAACTTCGTAAAGGTTCTGGCGTGGTACGACAACGAATGGGGCTTCAGCAATCGCATGGTTGAGTTCATCGAGTTAGTGGGCAAGAAAGCAGGGCTCTAAACGCTCCAGATGCTGAAACTTTAAAAACCCTTTCCCCATCCTTTTCTTTTTGACAATTAGAGAGTGAAGAACATGGCAAAGTACCTAACATTAGACGATTTTGACGTAAAAGACAAAGTTGTCCTAGTTCGAGTAGACTTTAACTCAGAGATTGATCCTGAAACCAAAAGAGTCACAAGCGACGTACGCATCAGAGCGCACGCGGAAACAACCATCAAGGAGCTTGCGGAGAAAGGTGCCAAAGTCGTGATTTTGGCGCATCAGGGACGCAAAGGTGAAGCGGACTTTACGCCGTTGAAGCAGCACGCGGAGATTCTCGGCAAAATCTTGAAGTGCCCAGTGAAATATGTTGACGACATTTACGGTGAAAAAGCGCAGACTGCTATCAAAAGCTTGCAGAGTGGCGAGATTCTTGTTTTAGGCAACGTCAGAGGGTTCGATGGAGAAACTAAGAGTGGTACACCGGAGGAACACGCGAAAACTCCGCTTGTGCAGAATCTTGCGCCGTTGGCGGATTTGTTTGTTAATGATGCTTTTGCGGCGGCTCACAGGGCTCACGTTTCGATGGTGGGGTTCACTGCGGTGCTGCCTTCTGCTGCGGGGAGGATCATGGAGCGTGAATTGAAGTCGCTTGGTAGGGCGTTGGAGAAGCCTGAGAAACCGTGTGTTTATGTGATGGGTGGTGCAAAGGCAGATGATTCGTTGGAGATTAGCAAGTACGTGTTGGGCAATGGCATCGCGGATTACGTGGTGGTTGGTGGTGTGACTTCGCAGTTGTTTCTTGCGGCGAAAGGCGTGGATTTGGGCAAGAAGACCATGGATTTCTTGGTGAAGAAGGAGTTAACTGGCTTGATTCCGGGAATTAAGGCGTTGATGCAGAAGTATCCTGGTGAAGTTGTGGTTCCTGTTGACGTTGCGTTGGATGTGGACGGTAAGCGGAAGGAGATCAGCGTGGATGAGTTGCCGACTGAGTATTCGATTTTTGACATAGGTGCGAAAACCGTGGAGAACTATGCTGGAATCATCAGCAAAGCTAAGTCCATAGTGGTCAGCGGACCGATGGGCGTTTACGAAAATCCGGAGTTCAATTATGGCACCAAGAAAGTCTTTGAAGCCATAGCAGATTCGAAGGCGTTTTCGCTTGCTGGAGGCGGAAACACGATTGCGGCGATACAGGAGTACGGTTTGACCGAGAAAATCAGCTACATAAGCACTGCTGGCGGAGCGTTGATTGAGTTTCTCATGGGCAAGAAGCTTCCAGGCGT
>CAZWPI010000226.1:0-2462 GCA_964636055.1 uncultured Candidatus Bathyarchaeia archaeon | reverse complement strand
CTTATTTTCAATCGGAAATAAGCAGAAACCCAACGAAAATATAAACGTTTACCCTAGTGGTTCTGCGTTTATACTCTATATGTATTTTGAGAACCTCTTTGGTCGTCTAAACAGCATTATGCCGTTCTTTTCCGTGACGTAGTCGAAGCCAGCGCTGAGGATTTGTTTTGCTTCCTCGACGGTTGTTGCTGTTGTTACTTCAAATTCGTCGTCTTTGAAGTGGATCATGCCTATGTACTTCATGGTGTTTTCGATTCTTTTATGTCCGAGGAGCTTTTTAACCGTTAAGACGTTGCCGTTGGTGTAATGCGCTATCATTGTTCCGCCCCAGTGCCTGAAGGTTCTAAGCTGTATTGACAGCAGTCGTGGGTTTTTTTGCAGTTCAGCGGCTTTTTTACGGACTTGTATGAAGCAACTCACCATTGTCATGTATGATGTTGGAAAGATTCTCTCTGAAGTCTTCGGAAGCGCGTTGAGCATTGAGATTAGTTTGTTGGAAACTTCGAGCTGTCTGGGCAGGTGTCCTTTTACTGGATGGTTTATGGTGATTATGTTTCCTGTAATGTCTATCCATTGTAGTTTGAGGGCTTCTCCTGGATCTGCGAATGTTTCTTTGAGGCATTGCAGGTAGGCGGCCATTCTTTTGCTGCGGCAGGATGCGATGAGGGCGTCTAACTCGTTTTCTTCTGGAATGAAGGGCAGGTTTTCTTCTTGTGTGTATTTCGGGAGTTCCCAGGAAATCTTTAGCATTTTCGTGAAAGCGTTGTAGGCGTAGACGTACTGGATTTTTGTGCCGTCCTTGATTTTCTGTCTGCCGATCGCTTCTTTGACGCTCTCGGGGTTCAGCAGGTTAGCGCCTTGTCTCGTTAGTCTTCTGATTAGGTAGAGGTATCGGGTTCCTTGGTCGTAGCCTTCTCTTTCGAGGTAAGCCATGAATTGCGTGATCAAGCCTTCGGTGTCTTGGCAGCTTTTTTCTCCCGCAACAGTCTTGTTTTCTGTTGCAGTGTCCAATTTTTTCGCCTCATTTAAGACGCATAATTGGCTGCTTTTACAATGTCGCCTGACAGGCTTAAGAATGTTATTTCTAACGCCGTCTGCTCTTCCAAGAGAGAAACGAAAACCACAGTCCCGACAGAGATAACGTTGAACAGATTCTCCGCTGGAAAGAGGTCTCCAACCGTCTCGATAGAGCCTTTGACTGCCGCATTGAGGACAGCTAACAGCGGGGGCTTCGCTCACAATTTTTTTCACCCTTCTGTCAAAATTGTTTACTCTGACATTTCTCGTAGTGAATAAACCAACTGGTCAAACCGAAATTCAACATGGTGAGCAGGATCACCTTTCCAGTAGAATCCAGACAACCACATTGATCATGCCTGTATCTGCATGATTGTTGAACCGTCTGCTCGTTTCCAGTTGCTTCAGTTATACCGGCACGGTTAGTCTCCATCTGCCTCAACTCCTTTGCAATATTGGCTTTTCTTTCGCTTTGAGAGGTTGAAACTCTTCCTTAAGCTTGCGAGCTCCACTTCCGCAATAGCTTCCCTAATCCTGGCACGGAAGAACTCTGAGGCAGTCGAGTACCCAAGATCAGGCAGTTTAGCTAGAAGATGTTTCCAAAGTTTTTCGGGAAGGTTAAAATGAACCTGAACGGTTCTACTCTTCAGCGATCCCGCAGCATTCTGTTCACCTTGACTCGCGCGCCTCTCCAGCCTGCATATTAGACCGTTTGTACCATTTCCACCAGTAACTCCGGTTGCCCTCCAATAGTCCTCCCTGCATTCTGGCGCCTCTCCTACTGCCACCCTTGCCGCATCTCTCAAAAAATCTGATGCGATAGAGTAGCCCAGATCTGGTAGTATACCTTGGAACTGCCGCCACAAGATCTCAAGAATTATGAAGTGAGCCTCAAAGTATCCTTTCAAGAGTTTCGCCCTGGGAATTAATAATGGAGAAAAGTATAAATTTGTTATTATGTAATTACAAGTAAAGAGGTAACAAGAATGACAAGCCCACATCAATTAGAGGGCAAAAAATTGGCCAAACTTGTTGAATTGCGGTACGAAATACTGGAAACGCTTTATCCCGACAGAGAATTCACTTTAACTGAGTTGAGTGAGGAAACTGGAATAGACACCGGGAATCTCTCAAAAATGGTGGCAGGCGCAAAAAACATTCGCGGGCTTCTCGATTTCAAACTACCAAATGATGAGGCGCTCATCGAAGCTAGGGAGGTTGAACGAGAACGCGGTAGACCCTTCAAGTATATCAGGCTCACAGAATCCGGAAAGAGAGTAGTTTCCTCTTTTGTTGAAGCTATGAGACCTCCGCCATCTTCAGGTCAAGTTAGCCTGAGTGATCCCGACCAGAAATACTGGGAGGATTTGAGAACGAAGCTCAACTCAAAGAATGAGTGGGTTACTATGGCAGCCTTTCAAGACCTCAGTATCTTATGTCATAGT
>CAZWPI010000225.1:0-2506 GCA_964636055.1 uncultured Candidatus Bathyarchaeia archaeon | reverse complement strand
ATTCGTTTAGTCTGATTTGCGCTAGGTTGCTGGTAAGCTTCTGTATAGCCTTCAACACGGCGTCCACTGGGCCCACTCCTGTTTCCGCTGCGATGTACTCTTTCCCATCTAAGACCAGTCGGACTGATGCTGTTGGAATCACCTTAATTCCAGTTACAACGGCTAAGTCGCATAAGTCAACGATTTTTTCTTCCGCAATCACTTCGCCTATAACTGCAGAGGTCAGCGCGAGCAAATCAGCATCAGTCACCATTTTGCCCTTGTCGCCTAACTCTTTGACTCTGTGGACAATTTCTTTCAGCTGATCTTCAGTGGGATGTATTCCTGCATCTTCGAGTTCTGCTTTGATACCGCGGGTTCCCGCAAGCTTGCCAGCGACGAGTTTTCTTGTGCGTCCTACCAATTCGGGCTTTATGGGCTCGAATGTTAAGGGTTTAACCGTCACTCCTCGAGTGTGAATGCCTGATTCATGAGCGAAGGCGTTTTCGCCGACAATAGCCTTGTTCGCCTGAACGGATATGCCTGTTAACGTGGAGACCATTCTGGAAGTGCTGTAGAGCAAACGCGAGTTGACACCTGTTTTCAATTTGTAAATCATGTGCAACGCCATAACAAGTTCTTCTAAAGCGGCGTTTCCTGCTCTCTCGCCCAAGCCGTTTATGGTTGCGTGAACCTGAGTTGCGCCTGCTTCAACAGCAGCTAAAGAATTCGCCACTGCCATTCCAAAATCGTCATGACAGTGAATGCTTATTGGAACTTTAACTACTTTTTTGACATCTTCAATGAGCTTACGCATGGTCCGCGGTATCATTATCCCCACGGTGTCAGGGATGTTTATCATGTCAGCCCCGGCTTTCTCTGCAGCTTGGCACACTTGCTTCAGAAAGCCCAGTTCAGATCGGGTAGCGTCCATGGGCGAAAACTCGCATTTCAACCCGTGCTTCTTAATGTACTCGATATGATCCACTGTTGCGGATAGCACCTGTTCACGAGTCATATTAACGGCGTATTTCATCTGCACAGACGACGTGGGAATGAAAATGTGAACAACGTCAACGTCACAATCGATTGCATCGTCAATATCACCTCGTGTGGCGCGGGCTAAACCGCAAACTTCAGTTTCCAACCCAGCCTTCGCTATTTCTTTAACCACTCTCTTTTCGCCCTCAGAGGACATGGGCGAACCCGCTTCGATAACATCAACCCCTAACTTGCTCAGCTGACGCGCAATCTCAATCTTATCCTCTATAGTCAGCGATACCCCTGGTGTTTGCTCGCCATCTCTCAGGGTGGTGTCAAAAATTCGGATGTAATCCTTGCTTTTCGCGTTCATGATGTTCAACCAACTTCCGTTGTTAAAGCTGCGGCTATGGCTTCAGCCATGCCAATCGTCGTGGTTTTGCCGCCCAAGTCTGGAACCGTGTTGCGGGCACGCAGCGTTTTGACCACGGCTTCTTCTATGGCGGTTGCTGCTTCTAAGCACTTCGGGTCGCTGTACCGTTCACCCAGCCAGTTCAACATCATCTTAGCTGCCAGAATCATCGAGATGGGATTTGCTGTTTGTTTGCCCGCCCTGTTGGGCGCTGAACCGTGAATCGGCTCGAAAAGGGCGAAAGTGTCCCCCATGTTTGCGCCTGGCGCCATGCCTAACCCGCCGATAAGTTGCGCTGCTTCGTCTGAAAGGATGTCACCGAACATGTTTGGAGTGACCAGCACGTCGAAGTCTTGTGGTTCTTTAATGAGGCGCATGGATGCTGCATCAACGTATAACTCGTTGAAGGCGATGTCTGGATACTGCTTTGCTGTTTCTCGGCAGACGCTTGCGAAGAGGCCGTCGGTTACGCGCATGACGTTGGCTTTGTGGATGGCTGTGACTTTCTTTTTTCCGTTGCGTCTTCTCGCGGTTTCGAAGCCTTTTTTGGCTATGCGCTCGCAGCTTCTCCGCGTGATGACTCTTAGGCATATGGTGGTGTCGTTGCCTATGGTGAACTCTTGACCCTTGTAAACGTCCTCCGTGTTCTCTCTGACGAAAAACATGTCAATGTCTGGCCGCGCCACGGCAGCCGCTGGATACGCTTTTATGGGGCGCAGATTGGCGTAAAGGTCAAACATCAGCCTAAGCCGTACGACTACGTCTGCAGCTGTTTCGCCCACAGGACCTTTCAGGCATGCGTGAGACGCCTTGATCTTCTGTATGCTATCTTCGGGCAGGGCTACACCTCTTTTCTCAAGACATGCGTCGCCAGCTTCCGCCTCAATCAAGTTAAGTTTTAAACCGAATTTCCGCTGGGCTGCTTCTAGAACTTTCAGGGTGGCGTCGGTCAGTTCTGGACCAATGCCGTCGCCTCGGATCAGGGATATTGTGTATTCGGTCATTTCTTGTTCAGTCTCCTTCGTAAGTTCTCTATTAATCCTCCGTCCGCCAGTATCTCTAGGATAAACGGTGGAAGCTTGGCTGCTTGAACGCTTTTGCCTTTCGTCAGGTTTTGTATCGTCCCGGCTTCGA
>CAZWPI010000224.1:0-2527 GCA_964636055.1 uncultured Candidatus Bathyarchaeia archaeon | reverse complement strand
ACAAGAAAAGCATGCCCCACCAAACCGCTGTACAAAGCTGGGGACTATAAAAGCGCGCGCCTTCAGAAGATGAAGCCCAGAAATGGCTTGAAGATATGCTAAGTGCCCTAAACCTCCATATGACACATCCTTCTGCCGAAGAGAAAGTCGATTATGCGCTGACAAATATTCTCATATCCAAGCTGGAAGAGTTAGCTTTGCGAATAGCAATTGAGCCAAGAATCCAAAATCAATCTCTCAGTTTCGGCACCTCTAAATCCAGATTGCACGAAAACAGACTCATAAGTGAGTGCAACAAAGATGAGAAATTTAGAAAGACTATTCTCGCTAAAACAAAAGAATTATTGAAGATTCTGAATGAACGACTACCGCAATTACCTGATAGCTAATAATTTTTTCTCAAGATTTGATAGTATATACTCAAGTTTTCACCCTTCTATTTCTTCCTCATAAAAGACCCATGTCCGCCCGCCTTGGTAATGTTCGTAACCACCCTTTCGCATACCTTTTCGAAAAGCTCTTCCGCACGTTTCCAATTATCAGCTGAAACTTCCACACTGTATCTGGGAGCAGCAATTACGTAGAATTCGATTTTGACGTCTTTAGCTCTATGTGATTTCCCGGCGCCAATAAATGCATTTTGGATACATTTAACACCGTTGGGCTTACTGCAACGAACTTCAAGCACGCCCCTGACTTTTACCATCTTGACTCTTATGCGTTCTTCTGCAACTTGGGCAATGACTTTAGCGAGATCTTCAGGTATGTCGAGCTCAGTTAGGACTTCTACGCCTTCTTTCACTACTTTTTCGAACCCTTCGTATAAACCATATTTTTCTTCGAGAATTACTCCAGCTTTCTGGTAGACTTCATGTATAGGTAAGCCAACTTCTTCTGCTACTTCCTTCAGGAGCGCCTCACCTTTGCGGTCTTTTTTCCAGCTTTTGTTTTTTTCAATTCTTTCGCGTTTTGTGACGCGTCTAAGCGACAAGTTAATGTGTCCTTTTTCAACGTCTACACGGATAACTTTGAGAACCATTTTTTGGTTTTCTCGAACATAGTCGCGTATTCTTCTAATCCGGGCGTTAGCAATTTCGGAGACGTGAAGGAAACCTTGTCTGTTGTACTCGTCAAGCTTAGCATAGGCTCCGTAATCCATCAGCTTCTCTATCGTAGCGATTACAAGTTCGCCAAATTCAGGCCACTCAGGTTTATGTTCAGACATTATTTAGATCCTACTCAAGGAAAGCCTTCTTTTCTTAGTTCCGGATTCGTTTGTCTAAGAGACAAAATATGCCCTCTTTAACTGGCGCCGAAACTCCTGCAATAAACCCCTTGTTGAAGATAAGGTTTTCTACTGAAGAAATGCTTGAAATATTTCGAAGCATATTAGATGTTTTCCTCGAAAAGTGGCATAACCAATTTACCCCCAAGTTATTTTGATTCATCTATACCGCAATTAGCTTTTTAATTTTTTTGATGCCGTAAACTTGGCAAATATTAAACCAAAAATATAGCTATACTAAAAAAATACCAAAACTAGTGAAGTGTATACTCGTTTTCGACATGTCACACTATACTCCTTCCTCTTCTATTCCTTGTGCCATATGTGTGTGCTGAATCGAGTATACGCCTCTGTTAGCCATTGTTTGGAATGGTTAACCTTTGCAACCGTATCCAACGGAGTCGTAACGTCCAATTTGGTTGGTTGGATTAAAATTTAATCCCAAACCCAAACGCGCACGCCCACGTGTGTCTGCATTTTTCTTTATATAAGGGGGCTATAGTCTTTTCCGAACACTAGAGCACGGCAAAGCCCACAGCTAATCGATACAGATAAATTTTCCACTCCTTAGAAGTGTAACTATCTCAGCACTGGTGATTCGCATAATCGTTGTGTTAATCGCTGTTATCGTCCTCGTGTTGGCTATAGTCTTAGACCTGCTTCTGGGCGATCCGTCTCCAAATAACCCAGAGAAAACCGCGTTCAAGTTGCATCCAACCGTGTTGATGGGCAAGCTGACCAAGGCGTTGGAACCGTACTTCAAAAACCCCGACCCGAAAATAGCCAAGTTAAACGGCGTTCTTTTGGCTTTAACCGTGATCGTCGCGTTCACGCTTCCCGTCTACTTTGGGCTGTGGGCCATCTACGTCTTCCTCAGCATCGTGGTTTACGCTTTTTTCGCCATCATACTCTTGAAGCTTACAATATGCATAAAGCTTGAAACTGATTGGGCTAAAGCGGCAGCCAAAGCTATCGCGTCAGAAGACATGGTTGAAGCCAAAAAATACTCGCATTTCTCACGTAGAGACTCCACAGACCTGACTGGACCGCAAATTAGCTCCGCAGTCATAGAGTCCATGGCGGAAAACCTGATCGACTTCAAAATCTCGCCCATACTCTCATATGCTCTCTTCGGAGTTTCAGGCGCAGTCGCCTTCAGAGCCGTCAACACGCTTGATGGCATGGTTGGCTTCAAAGATGCTGAACACTTGCATATAGGCTGGTTCAGCGCGAACTTGGATA
>CAZWPI010000223.1:0-2531 GCA_964636055.1 uncultured Candidatus Bathyarchaeia archaeon | reverse complement strand
GTTCGAAGGCTGCATGCGCCTACCCGGGGCGGTTTCGCGGCTTGCCGCGCCCTTCATCGGCTCTCAAGCCGAGCCATTCTCCAGACGGCGTTGGCGTGGTCGGGCCGTTTGGTGGTGTCTGTTTGGCGTTTGGTGAACACCTTTTGTTGGTGCGTCGTTTTTTGCCTGTGTGTGGTGTCATGTGAGCTTTGTGGCTCGTTCACCGCTTCGCTCCTGCATCCGTGTGGGTGCGGAGTTGCATCTCTTTTTGAAAGCGTATTTTATGTTGCTGGATTGTTTTAGAAGCGAGTTTCGCTAATATAAGGATTGCGTCCCATGCTATAAGGGTTTTGAATGGCGGGTTGTTGGGGTGCGGGTTTGCGGGGATTGCAGTTTTTGTGGCGGTTGCGCAGAGACTGTGAAAAACAAATTGATAATTTCCAGTAACTTTTTGTGCTTTTGCAGGGAGAGTGGATTGAGGTGTGACTTTTTGTCTACAAAGTTCCAGACTCGCGCAGAGCCGAATTCTGAAAAAACTTTATACCGTGCGCTTTTCATCGGACATGGAGGACAATCGGTGATTCAAGTGAACACGAAGACAAAATACGTTATTGTGGCGGTTGTAGTGGTTATTATCATTGTAGCAGGCATAGGAGCATACCTAATATACAACAATGGGAAGAGTTCTGGAACTCCCACAGTTAATGTAGCAGATGCAAATAGTTTACAGTTCGTCGCTAATGCTACTTCTTCAGGGACAACATCGACTCTCAATTTCGCAGGGGAAAATCTCCAAACATCAAACTATACCATAAGAATTGACTATCCTGCGGGTAATACAAGCTTTATCTTGAATTATGGGCAGCAAAAATCTTGGCAAAGTCTCGATAATGGTAAAACATGGACTTTAGATTCTTCTTTCGCCGCTGACAATTCAACGTGGGGCGAGAGATGGACAGGGGAAGTGACTGCTCTTGAAAACTGGAATGGCACTGGGGATACTTACACATACACTACGACAAGCGGGGGAGTTACCACTAATGTCATAATCTATGATATTTCGGTTAATCCTTCATTACCTGAGTCGCTTTTCTCACCTAGCTAAAACCATGAACCGCTATTAAGTGGTAGAGCTAAAAAAAGCCCAACCATTACCCTTTTCTTTGTGATTAGAATATTTTCACTTACGAAGAGTATGTGGTATCCTTGATAAGTGTGAGAGTGTTTGGTTGTTAGGATACGCTGTTGTTTCTATTTTGATTGTGGGTTTTCAGTAGCTTCAGTTAAAGTTCAAAGAGAGAAGTGTCGAGAATAAGAAAGTCTATCAATGCCCAGATTGGGAATTGCATGTTTAGGCTTTTTCTGCGCTGTTCTAATTTAAGCGTTATTGGCTATTATGATTCGAATACGCAACTGTCCTTATGTGTTATGAGTTTGGGAGTTTTGCCACTGGAAGGCTCACCTTTGCAGCCGAAGACAGAACTTATCTGGAACGAAATTTGTATGGTGAAAGTTTTTATTTGTTGGGTGAAAAGGTTATTGCGTGCCTCGATAGTTCAGCCACGCAGCGCGGCTGCTTCGTAGAAGCTTCAAGTTTCAAGTGCTTTGCCGAGTATGTTCAGAAACATTATTTTTTGTTTTCTTTCTTTTTGGCTAGGAAGCAAAATAAAACCGTATCTCCGGTAAAAGCCGATAGCGGACTCTATCGCGTTTACCACAATGAATCGGCACCCAATCCTCTCTGAGAATCGCAGTGCTCGGTCAAGACAGAAGTCACATAGAAATGTCCCAACATCCTGTGATTGCATCTGCTTACAAACCGCTAACTGCCCAATTAAAAGAGCCGGGTAATTCTCTATCCCTATCGCAAGCCTATCCCCAACATCCATTTTCGCCCTCTTCAAATCCGCCATCGACAACGTCACAAAACCAACCAGTTCACCTTCACGTTTGAAAAGATACGTTACCCCTAGACGTTCCTTTTGGAACTCCCACGCTTCCTTACGGATAAACTCGTCTATACCCTTTTCTCCACAACAAAACTCAACAGTCCTATCGCTCGCATCCAAAATCTTTGGAGTTATGCCCCGAATACCTTGACAACCACTAACCATAAAAGATGTTTATTATAAGGGACAATTCTTAAAAGTTTCTTTCGCCCGCTTGATACGTTCGATGTCTGCTTTTGATGGCTTCCGCTTCAGTTCCTTCTTAATCGCAGCCCACTGCTCTTCAGTCAGGGGCGGTATCGGTTCGGGAAGCATTCTTTCTCAACCTACCGTGTCCGCTCAGCGTACATTCGGCACGTGAAACGCGACTACATCGCACCATAACGTACACTTACGGTACATGTACCGTATTAACTAGTCAGCAGTGGCTTAAAAGAATTATGTAGCAGACGTTTACTGCCCGCTTCATAAAACCAGAAAACCACAAGCGCAGTCACAAACCAAAAAACTGCTCTGCGAAGTGGCCTTGATTATTTAAAACGTTGACGGTGGAGCCTCCGCTGGGATTCGAACCCAGGACCTTCAGCTTACAAGGCTAACGCC
>CAZWPI010000222.1:0-2538 GCA_964636055.1 uncultured Candidatus Bathyarchaeia archaeon | reverse complement strand
AAAAACATGTTTTAAACAAGCATGGTTTAATCGCAGCTACATCCTCAAACAGAATTCCCATGTCCCTTCTTTTTCTTTGGAAACTCTCGAAAAAAGAACTCATGAAAGGCTTTTCTTTAGACAACATGGTTTTAAACACACTCAACAGTGCCCCCAAGAAGCTATGGCACCGTTCTAACTTCCAACTATAATTTTACTCTCGGGCTTGCTTAAAATCGTGTGTGGCTGTGATAGCGCAGTAACAAACACTGCTACTTAAAAATGCTATAGAATAATGAGCAAAAACAAATCGAAACAGATTCTAATTGCAAGTGAAGCTGGATTTCAATCTATTTAAAAGGGAGGGGGGTAGTCACCGAGAGCACATCAGCTCTAGAAGAGCTATCGGCTCAGATCTTATGCTCTGAATTTTCACATCTCAATCAACTGCTATTGGGGATGTCCGACTACGCTGAGGTATATCGCACTTTCGTGTGTGCCGTCTACTTCTAAGATTTGGTTGACTTCGTCGTCGAAGAATGCGCCGATTTGGCAGGATCCCAAGCCAATACCTGTTGCAGCTAAGGCAAGGTTGTGTGCAATGTGTCCGGCTTCTAAGTACACGTATCGGTAAGCTCTTTGTGCGTATTTCCATTTTGACCGTTCAAAAACCGCTGTCCAGATTAGCACAACCGACGCGTTAATGCACATTTTCTGTTCCAAAGCCGCATGAGCGATTTCTTTTGCGAAATTTCCAACTTTCAATTCTTCTAGTGCATGCGCTTCTATGTCATAGTGACACAAGGCTTTCTCCAAGTTTTCCACGTTGTTGGCAATAAGGTACGTTTCGATGGGGTACAGTGCTCCAGCCGATGGTGCTGTGCGGAATTCGTAACCGCGTTCAGTTCTCTGAACACCCGTAGAAGCCCAGAGAAGAAAAGACAGGTCATCCATAGATAGCGGCTTAGGCGAGAAAGAACGGACGCTTTTACGCCTTTTTAACACTTCAACAACGGGAAGAGAGTTGGCGGGAAATTTTCGGGAGAGAGGGATTAGTTTGGCTGATGGATATTTCTTGTAGGCATCTGGTTTATTTGGCCAGTCCAGATAACCACCAAGAAGTCTCTCTCGAGAGTGTTTTGTGTTTTTCTGGAACTCGTCTCCAATCATCGCGGGCATTTTTGTCACCTAGAAAAGCCAAACTTTTGCCTCATATTTAACTGTACTACTAGGCTTAGTTGCTGTTGTAGTTGTACAGTCACATATTCTTAAAAAGAGTTCTCGGTTAGTATAGCTATTAACGTATGTGTTTACCTTCTAGGAGGTGTGCTAGGAATGTCTGAAACTGAGATTAACATCACCGAAAGGCTGCAGAAAATCGGTCAAACTGTTCAAGAATATAAGGATGCTGTAGTTAGCAAGTTTAAGGATATGGAAGTAGACGTTAAAGACTGGAATTTCGCTGTCGGAAAAACGGAAAAAGAGTACACTGTTGAAATTACGGTGAAGTTAGGCATTAAACCTAAAGCTAAGGAAAAATAGTCAAAGCGCCTTATTTTTTCTTTTCTTTGATTTTCCCTTTAAAGCTTCTAATGCTTTCTTTGCAAACGTTTTTTTTCCATTTGCATATGCCATCAATTATTTCGCCAATATAATATTCAAGCTCTTCCTCCGACAGGTCGCTGGAGCATTCGATTCGATACACTATTTCTCCTTTCTCTCTGCTTGCAGTTATCGCGACCAAAACGTTATCTTGACTCATGTTTCCAGCCTCAATGCCTAGTTTAGGCAATTCAGATTTAAGCTGTTCTACGTTGGAACTGAACCAAAACAGATAAAAACTCGCTTGCATCCATGACAGCATCTAAAGTGAGTACTACATATGCCATCTGAAATCTTTGATGTGGATAAGTTCGTGGCGATGAGCGCCAAAGCCAAATACTGCTCAGTCAAAAGGCTAAAGGAAACTGTGAAGCTGAAGCTTCGCACACCAAACAGGCTCTACACTTTGAAAGTGGAGCCATTAAACGCGGAAGAAATCATTAAGAAGCTCAAATGCGAAATCCAAGAACTCTAAACTTGTTTTTCGTTAAAGCGCGTGTTCTTTAGTGCTCTCCACTGCTCGGGAAAGACCATAGCCCATTGTATGAAGACGGAAACGCAGTTCAGTTTTTCTGTCAAGAGAACTTTAGCTGATGGCTTCTTTTGTTAAGAAGTCTTTGCGGTTTGCGGAAATTATATTTAAAAGGTATTTGCTGATCAATTTTAGTGACCGTTGTGTGGTGTGAACGTTGGGCGTTTATGTGACGAAGGCGGATGGCACAAGGCAGTTGTTTGACAGAGAGAAAGTCGTCAAAACTTGTTTGAGAATGGGCGCAGACAGGAAAATTGCCGATGAGGTTGCAGAAAAAGTCGAAAACCGATTGTATGACGGAATACCAACCCATAAGATCCTGCAGATGACGTTCAGGCTGCTGCGCAAATACACGCCTGAGATTCGGCATCTTCTTGATCTGAGAAAAGGTTTAAGCTTGATGGATTCGAAGCCAGAATTCGAAA
>CAZWPI010000221.1:0-2544 GCA_964636055.1 uncultured Candidatus Bathyarchaeia archaeon | reverse complement strand
GGGCGACTGCATCAACATCTTCCCAGACTACGAAACCTTCGGAGAGCACCACTGGCCAGAAACAGGCATACACAACTTTCTGAAGCATCTGCCTGAAGAAATCCTGAAGTGGGAACACCTGAACATGGCTACGCCTTCAGAAGTTGTCGATAAACATGCGCCAGCAGGCGAGATTGATGTCCCCGAAACGGGCGGCACCGTTTCATGGGCTGACCTTGAAAGAGACTCAAGCGGCTGGCTCGGGAACGCCATGCAATGGGCTTACTTCACAAATCTGCGGAGACTTGAGTCCCTTATTAAAGAGGCTGAAGACGCCGAGTTTCTCAAGCTATGGCGTTATTTCCAAACGAGCGACCATCTCTATTACATGTTCACTGCGGGTGGAGGTCCAGGAGAAGTTCACTCGTATTTCAGTCCTTTCCAGTCGCCTATGGACGCCTTCGTGGCAGCCCAATCTTTGCTGTTCGACTTTGAAAACAGGCTTAGACTCGCCACGCTGACGGCGAATGAACCCTTCCTGTTCTGCACGAAAGCTGACGAAAAACATTTCACGGGCGTAATGACGTGGAGCCTAAAGGGATTCGCAAAGGCGCTTCAAACGGTCGATATGAAAGCTGTGGAATTCCATAATCGCCGAGGAGATTTTGAAAGATGGGCAGAACACTCATTGCAGGACAAGACTTTGGCAAGTCAACTCAAAGGGATCAGAGCCTTAAAGCTTAAGGGGGAAGTGCTAAGAAAAGCGCTTCTTGACGCGGCGGAAAAAAGATTCGAGAAACTGAGCGCACAGGTGCAGGCGGCAGTAAAGCTTTTCTGAACGAGCGCAGATGCGCATGTGTTTATAAGTTGAGCCTACAATAATCACTTGCAAGCGAGGTGCACGCTAAATGAGAGAGGAACTTCCTTTTCCAGAAAAGGTTTTGCAGACACTGCACAACTTATGCGCGACTGCGGCTGATTTGGCTAGACGAGGCGAAGAAGTGGCGCGGATTCTGCAACGGGATCCAGCAGAGATTGAAGGCATCCTTGACAAGTACAAGGCTGAGGGGTTCGCCGAGAGCTTTGTTGATAACGAAGGAAAAAAAAGATATTATCTTAACGCGAGAGGAATAATCAAAGTCTGTTCTCTTTTCACGTAGTGAAAGGCGATGCGCGTCATAATTTTTTCGTGGGAGTATCCGCCACGAGTGGTGGGGAAACTCGCAGAGTACATAAGCGCATTGGCAACCCAGCTGGTTAAGAACAAGGTTGAGACTTACGTCGTCACGTACCATGACTCTTGGACTGGAGCTGCTGAAGAGGCGAGCGGAGTGAAAGTTGTGAGAGTAACGAATCCAGTGCGCACTAACATCGGCGTTTTAACTTGGGATTTGACTCTGAACCAAGAGGTGGAGAGAGCCGCAGCAAACATTTACTACCACGTAGGTAAGCAGATTGACCTCATAAACGTCTATGACTGGCATTTCATACCAGCGGCGGTGACCCTGAAAAACGCGCTCAACATACCGTTTGTTTACTCTGCGGAGAGCTTAGAGGACCACCGCTCTCCAAACTCGAACACGCCTTACAACATGTCCATCAAAAGCATCGAGTGGCTAGGCTTTTACGAAGCAAAAAAAGTGAGCGTTAAGTCAGAATGGATGCGAGACGACATTATTAGAATATACCGTGTTCCTAAGGAAAAAATAAAAGTTGTTTCGCCCAGCGCGGACTCTTGGATGAAGGATGTGTTGGAGCTATACAACACTGCGGCGGGAGACCTGAACAGAAAATGAAAAACAAGTTAAGCGTCATGATGTTCACATGGGAGTTTCCGCCGAGAGTCATAGGCGGCATATCGCCCCACGTGTACTTCCTGTCCAAAAGTTTAGCTAAAGAAGACGTGAAAGTTTACGTGGTGACCTGTGATTTTCCAGGCGCGCCCGCACACGAAGTCATCGACGGAGTGGAAGTTTACCGCATAGATTCATACAAAAATCCCGCACCGGATTTTGCCACATGGGTTTACTTGATGAACTTGAACATGCAGAAGGAGGCAGCCGCAATCGTAAACAATTTGGCGGACAAAATCGATGTTTTTCATGCCCATGATTGGCTGGTTGCAACAGCAGGCATAGGACTGAAACATGTTTTCAGAAAGCCGCTCCTGGTCACTATGCACTCTACTGAGATTGGGCGGAGGGATGGGCTTCACACCGACACAGAAAGAATGATTCATGAGACCGAAGCGTGGCTTACGTATGAGGCTTGGAAGGTAATCTGCTGCAGCAATTACATGGTTTCCCATGTCAAATGGGCTTTCGGGCTTCCCGAAGACAAGTTGGTCATGATTCCTAACGGCGTGAACGTAAGCGTTTACGACGGAATCGAGAAAGACTTGACTTCTTTCCGAGCCAAGTACGCTTTGCCTGAAGAGAAAATCGTGCTCTACGTTGGAAGGCTAGTTTACGAAAAAGGCATCCACATACTAATCAACGCTGTGCCCAAAGTTTTGGGGAAAGTTAACGCCAAATTCATAATCGTAGGCAGCGGCTACATGAAAGA
>CAZWPI010000220.1:0-2554 GCA_964636055.1 uncultured Candidatus Bathyarchaeia archaeon | reverse complement strand
TGATGTCGTCACGGCGTCAACATGGATTGCCCCTCCGATTGCAGAAGGATAAACTAGAAACTGAAGGGAGAATATTATGACGCTAAGAATAGTTATGAAAATTGCCTTGTTTGACACTATTGTTGCGGTCTTTTTCGATGTCACGAATAGAACTCCGACCAGCAGAGTAAGAGTGACCGGTATCAGCATCAAACCAGAGACAAACGACGGGGAATACAGGTAGTAAGCAAGAACCGAGAGACCAATGCCTGCCCCAGTCAAAGGCAGAACGATTTTTTTCATAGGATTGAGAGAAAAGAATACAGGTGCAACGCCGACACCTATTCCAAGCGTACCTATCACGAAAAGGAGGGATCCTGGGGAAGAAAACCAAGCACCAAGTGAAAATGTCCCTTTAGAAAAATTAACGCTGGTACCGCTGACCAGAACTGAAAGAAGCACGAGAACAGTAAAACCAAGAACCAACGTCGAGAAAGCATAAATCCTATAAAGCTTCACCGTATCGAGCCACTTTCTCTTGATTAAGAACTCTGCAAAAGCCAATGACGCGTTCCTTGCAACAAAGAGTATCAGGAATACGGTAAGCAACGGCGCGAAGATCGAAGCGATTGGAACCAAAAGAGAAGGATAAGCGAAGTCTCCCATCACGACCACGAGCGCCGCGAACGTACCTGTCACTTCCCAGATGGGAACAATGTACTCAAGAACCTTTGACTTTGCCTGTTTCCAGAAAAGAAGCAAAACGACTGCGCCCATTAACTCTGTTATCAGTAGAGAGGCGAATATGGCGAAGACTGCGTAGTATACCTCGAAGATGATGTTCAATAGTTCACACCCATCCCACTGGCGCCTTCTTGCTTCTGTTCCTCTTCCTCAGACATCGAACTGGAATTGAAGACTCGTGAGAAAAAGTAGAACGTCAGAGGCAGCAAGATGACATAGAAAGCGATTATCAGAATGCCCGGAACCAGAAAAGCCGAGCTATAGTTTGCCGCCTGCTGGGCAGTCATAACGTTGTAGACTATCCAAGGTTGCCTGCCGACCTCGTCCGTCACCCATCCCAACTCCATAATGATTAAAGCGACGAACACGAGGGGAATCCAGCTGTAGAGAAAGAGTTTGGACTCGTGTGGTTTTCTTTTCAAAAATGCCCAATCGACAAAATATGCCAGAAAGAACAAGCCAAGGGCAAAGCCTCCAATGACCATTATATCGAATGTTATATGCACGTAGAGCGGAGGCCATGTCGAAGATGGAAACTGTGATAGCCCCGGAAGCGATGTGATTCCAGTTTCGATTTGCACAAGGAATGATTGAAGATGAGGAATCGCAATGCCACCGTAAAACTGGCCATTCACCAAAGTACCGAACAATTTTTCGGGTAAGTTGGTTCCGGGCGTCGGGTTCAGCTCAATCGCTGAGTACTTCAGCGGCTGAAGTTGGAGCAGTGTCGTAATCTCGTTTATGCCGGTTATTATCGCCAGGAATATCATGACCATCCCGAGTGCGGCGGCGATTTTCAACCCTTTTGTGAGCATCTTTTTTTCTTCGAGGTCTTTTGACTTGATGTGCCGCCATGCAAAGTAGCCTCCAACGAGCATCACACCTGCAAATAACACCGTCGGAAGCACATGAACCACCTCGGCGAAGGTTGAAGACGTGACGAATGGCGCCCAAATATCAATCCCAGTTACATTCCCGCTCTGAATGAAGACAGAGGCATCAAACCCGTTGGGCGTGTTCATCCAAGCATTGACCATGGTGATGAACACAGCTGAAAGTATTGCGCCTGCTGCAATGAAAATCGACAGCACCCAGTGGGTGTACTTGCTGAAGTAGTCGGCATAGTAGATGTACATGACGAGCGCGATGGTTTCTAGGAAGAAAGCGAAGATTTCTGCATACAAGATTGAGATTGCTCCAGTCTGGGATACGAGTGTCATGAAAGTGGGGAACAAGGTCACAAGCTCAACCGCCATGACTATGCCGCTGGCTGTTCCAACGCCGAAAATTATCACGAACACCTTGGAGAGTCGCCTTGATAGAGCGCTGTAGTATCTGTCACTTCTGCGTAGTGCGAGGAATTCTGATATCGAAATCACAACAATCAATGCTATGCTCATGGAAACAAGTATAATGTGAGATGCGATCGTAAAGGCGAAAAGGAAGCGGTCAAACGGTACCATAATAGTAGCATCCAGCAAAAACTATCGCACCTCTTTTTTCAATGTGGGCGCGTCTAAATAAAAGTTATGCAGGTGCAAAGTCAACTTACGTCACTCTTATTTCCGCAGACGTTGCATACCTGTTTTGCTGGTGGATGGTGTGAGACTGTCGCCCAACATCCGAGGAGCTTTCAATAAGCTTGTTAAGAAAGGCTTGGCAGTAATCCCGCATCGCCGAACTTTTTAGCACAATAGGCAAACGGTGTATGGATGACCTGCTGAACAAGCAGTCTTTTTATGTCAATATTAACTAGAACGTTGAAAAAACACGGCTGCCACTCGCAAAACTAAGCAGAAACTCCACACTTCTGAACAAAAATAGGTGAGCG
>CAZWPI010000219.1:0-2602 GCA_964636055.1 uncultured Candidatus Bathyarchaeia archaeon | reverse complement strand
CCGGCGACTGCACCAACTAACATTTTCCTCTGTGAAATCAACGTTATTCATTGAATTACACGTTGAGAATTGCGTTATTAGGTGTTTTAAGTGGTTTTCAAATGTTTTACTTAAATTGAAGCCAAGATTACGTGACTTTTCAATTATATCTTTATCGACGTAGAGAACGAGGCTGTGTTTGTTTCTCAAGTGTATTTACATCCGAGGGCATGCGATGGAAGTTCTATGTTATAAGTTTGGTGATTGCCCTCGTGATATTCAGAAAGCGGAAGTGAACAAACATTTCCTGCTTAGTGTTTGCGTTTCTTGAAGTAGACCAGCAGACCCACGCCAATAACAGCCACTGACGCACCAGAAGCAGTTGCCACAAGTGCGGTTGGGAAAGGTTCTATGTTGAATGCTGTTTCGGAGACTCCAACGTTGCCAGCGACATCCCAAACATAAACTATGAGCTTGTGTTCTCCATTAGGCAAATTAGTCAAAGTAGTGTTTCCATACAAAGTCGAATTCTTTTGTCCGTCTAAACTGTATCTAATGAGAGAAGGCTTTTCACTCACGGTGAAATTAAATGGAATTTCAGACGAGTAGTACGTTGCATTCATCGGAGAAAGAATCGAAACCTCTGGAGGAGTGGCATCAACGGTGAAATTTATCACTGAGATAGTTGCTATTTGAAAAGAATACCATGTCAATCCGTCTTTAGCATAGCCACCGCCTCCCAAAGCAGTGATGACTACGCTGTGTTCACCGTTAGGAATGTTCCAAAAAGTTTCATTGTAGTCCCAAAATGTGGGGAATTCAGGGCTATACGTATTCTGCTTGTAAACAGTTACGTTGTCTTCCATCCAATCTGCCTTGAGATAGGCATCTAACAAGTAATGAATACTTGGAACCGCGAAGGAATCTCTAGAAGGAAATTGGGCATTTGCGTCATTATTCTGTATACTAAAGGCAAAAGTGATGTTATTTACTCTGTATAGGGTATTGTTTTTTGGAGATGATATGGAGATTACGAGTGGAGTTACACCTGCTGGGGGCGGTCCCGACTCATGATACAGGTACGGGTTTGCCTGTGCGAATTTGACGAAAAGTGCCTCAGCTATTGCCATTAAAAAGAGCGCTGAGATGAAGGCTGCTGTTAGGAGGGTCTTCTTTTCCACAGGCAATCCCTGCTTAATACTGGGCTGTTTCCGCGGTAAAAGGGTTTTTGTCAAGATTTCTTGACCAAGCAGCGTAAACCTTAGTCAAGTTTTCTTGACTAAGCCCAAGTGAATTTCTAAATTCTAAATTTTCAATCGGAAGAAAAGGTGAATTGTTTTTCCAAATTTTTAATTTGATTGGAAATTATAAATTAGAAAATTCTGTTTCGTTGACTGCAAGTGTCTCCTATGAATCATTGGTTTGTGGTTTTTTGATCCAGACTTTGACTCTGCTTTCTATTCTGATTCTTGCCTCTGTTTGCATCAGTTCGATCTGCGTTTGGATAAATCTGTCGTCTTTGCATTTGAATTCTTTTTCCACTGCGTTTTTCAGCTTAGGTAATGAAATGTGTTCGACAGCGCCGACTTCGTTCCAGAAGTGATTTTGCATCTTTTCCCTTTTCTTGAAGTCTTCCCGTTTTGAAACTTTGGTCATACAATCATTAAAGGCACTAGTTGCCTCAAATTATATGAATCTTGTTAGTGGAAAGAGTCGCCCATTTGCAGGTCTCTTAGCACCATGTTCACAACAAATATGTACAGGCTTGTTTGCTCACCTTGCGCAGTATGGCAGTTCGTCCTTTTCCTTGTGGTGCTTGACGCACGCTTCGCAGTCGCTGTGGCGAACGCAGTCTTTTTCGGGGCAAGGACAGTTCGGCGCTGACATATGAAGAATTAGCCGCAACATCAATAATATTCTTTACGATAATTCAGCCTGCAAATACAAGGACGAGTCTTTTTTGAACTGCGGGTTGCTACAGTCTCATTGCACAGTGCCATTTTCTTTATCCCACATACGTACACGTGCGTGCGTACCTGTCTCAGTCTGTCACTCACTCTTCACCTACACCTACACCAGTGCACGCATGTGTACACGAGCACACGCGAACGCAGGTGAAGAGTGGCACTCCAGAAATTTTTGCCGCTGGAAAAAAACGTAAATGATTACTTAAACAGTGTGTCACAAAAACCGCGCACTTTCATCTGAACGTTACCGAAATAACAGCGCGCTACAAACACCTTTTTAGGAAAGTTAAACCCATAGTCACTTGATGGCATGAGTAAAAAAACATTCCAGGCAGCACTTACTATGAAGGAACTAAAGAAGACCTCGTTAGCCTCATTTCTAATAACCTTAATTCTTGTTTTGTCTTTAGCCACTGTTCACGCTGTTGAAGTGACCGCCACGATAACTTTGGAAAATCCAGGTGGCTATTATGGCGTAGCTTATGATTCTGACAAAAACGAAATCTTCTTAACTAATGGGGATTTCGATTTGGTTTATGCAATATCAGACAGCAATAATACTGTAGTTGCAACCATACCCGTAGGAAGAACGCCTTCGGGAATAGCATATGATTCTGCCAAGGGTGAATTATTCGTAACTAACTTTGGTTCCAATA
>CAZWPI010000218.1:0-2606 GCA_964636055.1 uncultured Candidatus Bathyarchaeia archaeon | reverse complement strand
GCAGCTACTCCTACCATCTCAGCTTCAAATGCTTCACTCATGCTAACCACATTTGAGTAATATCAGTAGCATAATAACTCTTCCTATGTACGCTTTGCTACTTGCCTAGCTTTTCTAGATAGTCCAGAAATTCTTTCAATTCTTCTTTATTCATGGAAGTTATCAATTTGCGCTCCGTTTTTATATATTTCCGAAGAGATTCCAAACATTCCTTAGCTGTTACATTTCGTTTAACGGTTTGTATTTGATCACGTTCTATTTTTATTCTATAAAGTGTTGCCAGAAAAGTTGCAAAAACAACCAGCGTATTGCTAACTATAACGATTAGTTCTAAACTCATCAACTATTCTCCTCATTTTATGCCGTTTCAACCTCTATCTCTTTCATACTTCATTCTTAAGGCTTTCATCCACTTCCTCAACCACTCACCCTGAATAAAGATGCTCCACCTAGAATTTCACTCTTTATAAGAGGTAGTCACCACAGATCAAGCTAGTTCTCCCAAAAGCACGCATGGCGTCTCCATACCATGCAATTTCATTTTTGAATGCAAGAAAGGTTTATGAAAGAAAAAGTCAATCAACACAAGGCAAGGCAGAGACAACAGAGCATGAACGTAACAAAATTGAAGGCAAAGTGCATTTTCTTTGATTTGGACGGCACCATCGTGGATTCGCGAGAAGCTTATTATGAAGCAGCACGAGTCGCGTTTCAGGCAATGGGTCAAGAACCACCTGAAACGAAAGCTGCTCTGGAGATTCCTCGAAGGCTCGAACAGAAGCAGCCAATCAGCGACATCATTAAAGGCGACACACGCAAATTCCTGCAAGTCTACCTCAAAACCTACTACTCCGTAACAACTGAGAAGACCAAGCTTGTGCCCAATGTTTCAACCGTGCTGAAAATCCTTTCTACAAAGGCAAAACTCGCGTTAATAACCATGCGCTCCGTTCCAACAGAAAACATCATAAAGGAACTAGAACGTTTTAGCATAGCGAAATACTTCACTTATGTCGTGACCGCTTTGGACACGCACAAACCGAAGCCTTCACCTGAAGCGCTGATACAATGCGTAAAAGCGTTAGATGTTCAAATGCGTGACTGCATCATCGTGGGCGACTCGATTAACGACATAAAAGCGGGAAAAGCAGCAGGCATCAAAACCGTGGCGGTT
This sequence comes from uncultured Candidatus Bathyarchaeia archaeon, assembly GCA_964636055.1. Lineage (GTDB taxonomy): Archaea > Thermoproteota > Bathyarchaeia > Bathyarchaeales > Bathycorpusculaceae > SG8-32-3. Next base: position 1,432 of record CAZWPI010000218.1, on the reverse strand, counting down.
CTGTCAGGGCTTTTCTCCCGTGAAGAGGTCGTTAAGGAACACCCTGATTTAATCATAAGAGACGCCACAGCGCTTCCAAACTTCATCGAATAACCGCTCAAGTCACGGACTAATCATATTTCTGAGAACGGAATATTGCTAAAAACCGCCTAAAGCAGTTATATGTGTTTAGGAAAATAAAGTTTAAATATAAACCTCCAACTCTAATTAATTTGGAGAGGGCTTTAGAGCGGGATTCAAATGAATTTCGTAGAAATAATGTTAGGGGAGAAACTTAAAGATGCGGATCCAGCCTTAGACGTGACTGGCTCAGACCGCAAAGTTCTACACGTAGCTTGCCAAGACTTCACAAACTTCCTCAAGTTCCATTGGAACCTTATAGGAAAAGAAGCAAGTCAATGTGAACTAGTGGAGAAACTGGAAAAACTTTTCAAAGAAAATCCTGTCGAACTAGAAGAATTCCTGACTGTCTGGACTGGCATGTGGCTTAAAAAATGGAAGCAACGCGTTAAACTGCTTATAGGCACGCAAAACGCGGATAAATGGCGTCAAGCTTCGAAAAACCTTCGCAACGCAGAACCATTCTGGAAAAAAGTTGAACGCAAACAAGAAATCCAAGAGGTTGTAGTGGCCACTCTCATAAAAAATGGCGAAATATGTGGCACAGAAATCCTCTCAGAGAACCTTCTAAAAATGGAGTTTGGCGAAAAACGCGTCAAGCATCTCAAAGACAAAGAGAGAATCTTTACTGTCGTGAACAACGCTTTGAGAAAAGCAAGGGGAATGGCTCAAAGCCAGGGTCCGCTTATCTTCGTCAAAATCGACAAAGGCTACTACGGCGCGACAAGCTAGTAAACAAGCAAAACTTCACCTTTTTGTTTTTATGCTGCACATTGTAAAGGTTGTTAACCAGCTGCAAAAGCGCACTTCGATTATTAAATAGAAACTGGTTTAGGCTATTCTTTGTCTTTGAAGCGTTTTGGTCTGCCACGAATATTTCCTTATGGTTGTGCTTTCTCCGTAACCGCAGGCTGCGCATCGTTTTTTGCGCACATGATAAGCGCGTCTTCCGCAACGTCTACACCGTATGTGCACGACTTTGCCTGCACGTTTGCCGAAGGATGGTGTGCCCTTTCCCACAAGTTGTCACCTAGGCGGAGGCGAAATAAGGACTACGTTGTCTCCGCGGACGATTATTAGTCCCAGTTTCCTCGTGTTTTCGATGTTTGTGGTGTCATCTGTTTCTTCCAAAACAAGATTTAGGTGCTGGTCGAAACCCTTTAGCCGTCCACGCAGGCTTTTTCCACCCTTTAAGCGGACGAGCACGATTTTGCCCAAATTCTGTTCAAGGATTTCGGTCGTCATTTCGCTCATTTTGAACCCTCATGTACCTTTATGCCATGTACTACTTGAGCTTTTCACATTTAAACCT
>CAZWPI010000217.1:0-2619 GCA_964636055.1 uncultured Candidatus Bathyarchaeia archaeon | reverse complement strand
AAAGCAGACGACCCACGCGTCGGCAAACCTTGGGATTGGAACCAACCACCTCACAAGTGAACAGTATGAGACTTCTCGTAACTGGCGGCTTAGGCTTCATCGGGAGCAACTTCTGCAGGTACATGCTTAATGAGCACAATGATTGTGAACTTATAAACGTAGACAAGGTAGGCATAGGCGCCAACCCCGCAAACCTGCGCGATGTAGAGGACGACAAAAGGTATACTTTTGTGAAAGGGGACGTGTGTAACCCTCAGCTTCTGCATAAATTAATCCGTGATGTGGATGCCGTCGTGAACATCGCCGCGGAAACCCATGTAGATCGAAGCATAACTGATCCCTATATGTTTCTGCAAAATAACACTGTAGGCACTTTCACAATCTTAGACGCTATACAAAAGCACAACAAAAAAGCCAAACTTGTTCATGTGTCAACCGACGAAGTCTATGGGCAAGCGCTTGAAGGTTCGTTCACAGAAAACGATCCGCTTCACCCATCGAACCCCTATTCAGCCTCAAAAGCTGCCGCTGATATGTTCGTGTTAGCGTATCACAAAACCTATGGCTTGAACGTTTCCATCACAAGATGCACAAACAACTTTGGGCCTTATCAGCTTCCAGAAAAACTCATTCCCAAAACGATTATCCGCGCCTTGAGAAACCTGCCTGTCCCAATTTATGGCTCAGGAACCAACATCCGAGACTGGATCTACGTGCAAGATCACTGCGAAGCCATAGATGAGGTTCTGCGGGAAGGAAAAGCTGGTGAAGTGTATAACGTCTCAGCTGGAAATGAAACCGCCAATGTTGAAATCGCCAAAAAAATCTTGGCTCTGCTGCACAAACCAGAAAGCCTGATTACCTTTGTGGAAGATCGTCCAGGCCACGATGTAAGATACAGTTTGGACTCAACCAAAGCCAGGTCCACGCTGGGATGGAAACCCAAGTATTCTTTCGAGCAATCGCTGGAATCAACCGTCAGATGGTACGTTGAAAATGAACAATGGTGGACCCCGCTGGCTACAGACGCCATTCTTCATTCGACACCATGGAAACTGAGTGGTGCCCATTGAAACTCCTCATCACAGGCGCAAGCGGTCTATATGGCTCAAAACTAGCCGAGATAGCTACCGCCAAAAACTACGAGGTCTATTCTGGATACAGCCGAGACCAACCTGCTTATGGCACTCCAGTTCAGTTTGATGTTGCAGACAAAAATCGGGTCGAAGAGATATTCGAAAAAGTAGGTCCAGAAGTCGTGGTGCACGCTGCCGCACTGACCGATGTTGACAAATGCGAATTAAATAAAGAACTTGCTTGGAAAATAAACGTTGAAGGCACCCGAAACATCGCTGAAGCAGTTAAAACAAGCCGCGCTTTTCTAATCTACATATCCACGGACTACGTATTCAACGGGGAAACAGGTCGATATAAGGAGGCTGACAAGCCCGACCCAATCAATTATTATGGACTCACCAAGCTAAAAGCGGAAGAACTTGTTAAAGACCTGATTGGCGAATACTGCATAGCAAGAGCCAGCGTCATCTACGGCTCAACTCCAGCCGCGGGCAAGGTCAACTTTGCGTTGTGGCTACTCAATAAACTCGAAAGGAGCGAACAAGCAAGAATCGTGACTGACCAGTGGAACTCGCCCACCTTGAACACAAACCTGGCTGACATGACGCTGGAAGTCATAGAGCGCAAACTAACGGGAATCTTTCATCTCTCTGGTGCGACACGCATAAGCCGCTATGATTTCGCCAAACAAATAGCAGAAAGCTTCAATTTGGACTCGAACCTGATAAGCCCCGCCACCTCAGCAGAGTTTTCGTGGGCTGCCGAAAGACCAAAAGACTCCTCGCTTGACACTTTAAAAGCTCAGCAAACACTGAAAAATAAGCCCTTACAAATCAATCACGCTTTAGAAAGAATGAAACAAGAATTGAGCATCTAATTCAATGACGATGTTCCCACCGCCTAGAGACCCTCGAATTAGCGGAGCAATCAAAGCTAACCTGCGAAAACTGAGCATTAATCAAACCTATAATAATCTATCTGATTTGAACCAGTAACTATTGCCAGTCAATTCTTCCTTTCTTTCACTACGTACACATAGATGGCGGTTCTAAAATTACGTAGTAAGATCATACAAGTTCCTAATACGTCGAAATGTTTTCTCATTTTTCGCATGATACTTCAATAAATTAAGGAAGCTTCTTCTAGCTCACCACGTACATTACGCAAAAAGGCATGAGAGATGTACGTAGTAACCGCATAGCAGTAGGAGGATGCCAACGGCGAGGGAAGCGGCGATTCTAATCGTGTTCTTTTTGTTGGAACTCAAGAGCATCCATCTTAATTGAATAAGATTATGGATAATTGTTAATAGTATTCAATTGTTAGAGTGTTTTGGTTGCTGAAAAACTGATTTTCGAGGCATGGGGTTAACGGTTGTGTGAAGAAAATGCTCTTGTCGCAGTATCCTGTTTTGAAACATGGATTTCTGTTTTTGCTTCTAAAAGAGGCGCTTTGTAATTTGCTCATCGTTGGTATATGTTGTTTCTGTATTTTCTAGGGCAGGGGGTGATAGTGATTCTCGAATTCAGATTGTCGGTTCAT
>CAZWPI010000216.1:0-2641 GCA_964636055.1 uncultured Candidatus Bathyarchaeia archaeon | reverse complement strand
GCACGCTTTCAACCTCCGTGCACGAAGGGAACAAGAACTATTTCATCACCATCCTTCAATTTCGTCTCTAACCCGTCTAAGACGCTGATTTCCCTGCCGTTCACAAGCATCAACGCGTTCGGCCTCGGATCCTCAAGCTGCTGGTCGATCAAGCTTCGTTTGAGCTTAGGCAGTTCTTTGATTATTTTGTTCATCAACTCTCTCATAGAGATGCAGCCTTTACAGCCCAAGGCAAGTTCGCCTGTGCCTGAAAAATGGCGTAAAGCACCGACAAACTTCACAGTTATTGCCATCTTCGCATCCAGCCTATGTTATAAAATGTAATGCTAATAAACGATTTCTCAGAGTTTAAATGTAATTGAAAAATGGAAGCGCCTTAAAGGACAGGGAAGATGCTGGATGGTTTAATTTTCGAATCTTTCTTCAGTCAAGGTCTCTACGATGTCGGTGGCTATCTGGACCAGCGTGTCAGCCTGCTTCATCACTGCTTCGCTGTTTACCTCCTCCAGCTGCGCTAGCTGCTGTACGATTCCTTCGATCTCCATGAGAAAACGCAGAACTGAATCGTTTGCGGGCTGGGCTTTTCCTGCTTCTTCGCGTACGAGAACCTCGATGAAGGCGGGTTCGCCCAGACTGTAGTATATCGCGTTTCGGGCTTTCCTAATTGATTCCAACACCAAAGTGGGGGCCATGTAGGGTATCTTGCGTGCTGCTTCCAACTCCGCTTTTGCCTCACGCAGGTATCTCAGTGCCCATCCCTTTCTGTATTCATCCATCATAAGGGTTCCTTGTCCCACCTGTGTCTAAGCTGGCATCTCCTCGTCGGTTTCACTTGGAGAACCGGCTTGAGTTAAAGAAAGGGTATGCGTTATGTATCCGGCAACCTGGTTTCTCACTTTCGTGGTCGCACCGTGCGTGAGCGCGTCAACTGCATGTTTGTTGTCGTCAAAATTGCTGGAGAATTTATCTGGAAAACGTGACATGAGTTCTTGGCCTAGCCGTTTGATGTGTTCTGTCTTAACTTTTCCCAACTACGCTGGTTCCTCCGATTATGTACCGCCTTTTTGTCTTCCACCGCTTGAAAGCGTAAAAGCAGTTTTCACTAGAAGAGGAGGCTTAATTTAAGCTTACGCCTCTTGTGTTCTGTTAAACTTCTCAGAAAGCTGCGGTACCCTATCTGCGTTGTTAAATATATAAAGGAGTAAAGCAGAAAAGTCAACAAGTGAAGGTGTAAATTTTGCCTGTTCCTAAGGTTAAGAAGGGCAAATGGTCTAAAGAGAGGGAAAGAACCAAATCTGGAAGATGGAGAAAAAAGCGGTCTGATGCGGATCAGCCGAAGCAGCCGAAACGTTCAACTCGTAAGTACGTTTTAGCCATTGGCGTAATCGTGGTGATAGTCGTAGTGCTTGTGGTGCTTTACTTCCTTTTCCCACAGCTGTTTGACTGGATTAAAATCTAATTCAGTTTTATATTGAAGAAACCTTCAAAGTTTTTAGCTATCTGGTCTGCCACATCAACAACAGCCATGTTCTTTACTTCAGCCACTGCCTCAACCACTGTGGGTATGAATGCAGGGCTCGTTAACTTGCCGTTAAAAGGAGGCTTATAGTAAGTCACTGGTCCATCGGTTTCCGTCAACAGGTTTGTCAGCGGCACTTTTTTCACGACTTGGCGGATACCGTTGGAGTACGCTGCTGGTGGTCCTTCGGTGATAAAGTATCCGTGGTCTACTGCTTTGTATAATGCGCTCATGGGGTGGCTGAACCAGTGCAGCAGGACACGCTTGAGATTGTAGGATGGGAGCATGTCTACGATTTGGGCGGTTGTTCCGCGCGAGTGGATTATGGCTGGAAGGTCAAGCTTTTCAGCTAAGCGCAGCATCTTGTCGAAAACCATCAGTTGCTTTTCCCATATCGCCTCGTACTTGTAGTCCAATCCAATTTCGCCTATTGCTGTTACCGCGTTTTTTTGGTGTTGCTCAGAAATCAACTGTAAGGTCTCTTCAAGCTCGTTTTCTTTCAGCACATTCACGTTCCATGGGTGAATGCCTAAGGCAGGATAAACCGTGCCAGGATGTTTTTCAGCTAGTTTTAGGCTTCCGATGCTTGTTTCAAGGTCCATGGAGTTCGAAACCAACGCGACAACGTTGGAGCTTTTGGCAGCCTCCACAAGTTCATCCGTGCGTTTAGCGTATTCTGCGTCTGAAAGGTGGATGTGCGCGTCAATCAACTTCATTCTTTAGCCCTTAGCCGCATTATATTCAGCAGGGCGTTTTATAATTTTCTTCTTTATGTGAAGAACCTCTGTCTTAAAGGGTAATTTAAAGAAGTAGAAGACAAAAAAGGTTAAATATAGCTTTAAAAAGAAAAAGAAGCGACGGAGAAGTCTTTATGACTAATTTAGAATTAGCTGTAGCTCCCATGCACAGGCTGTGCAAAAAAGCGGGAGCAGACAGAGTAAGCGAAGCCGCAGCGAAAGAACTAGCGAAGGCACTAGAAGGAATCGGCGTCAAAATCGCAAAAGAAGCTTTAGATTTCGCCATGCACGCTGGACGCAAGACCATCAAAGCCGAAGACATAGAAATAGCCACCAAAAAAGTCATGGAAAAATAGCACGCGAACTTCCCCTTTCTTTCTTTTTT
>CAZWPI010000215.1:0-2668 GCA_964636055.1 uncultured Candidatus Bathyarchaeia archaeon | reverse complement strand
GCTTTCGGAAGCTCGCCTACCACTGGGCTTGGCTTGCCGACTACGGCGCAGAGCTTCACTGCTGGATGCTCGTAAAGCACGTCTTCAAGTTCGCGCGGGTACACGCTGTAATCCTTGTATTTGATGAGGTCTTTCTTTCGGTCGGTGATGTAGAAGTAGCCGTCCGTGTCCATTCGTGCGATGTCGCCCGTCAGCAGCCACCCGTCGCGGAGCACAAGCGCGGTTTCTTCTGGCTTCCGCCAGTAGCCACGCATCACTTGGGGTCCTTTGACTGCGAGTTCGCCTGTTTCGTCAGGCTCAAGCGTTTTCTCGCCTGTTTCCACATCAACTATTCGGGCGTCTGTGTCGGGCAGAGGCAAGCCGATGGAGCCTAACCGCACCGTGCGCATGGTCTTGTCCACGGGGTTGCAGTGCGTGACAGGCGATGCTTCGGTTAAGCCGTAGCCTTCCGCGAGAAAACCACCTGTGATTTGCATGAATTTTTTCTGGACTTGCGGCGGAAGCGGTGAGGCACCTGAGATGCAGACGCGGATGCTGGTTAAGTCATACTTGCCCAAGTCTGGGTTGGCGAGCAGTACCGAGTACATTGTGGGGACGCCGCAGAAAACCGTGACCCTATGCCGCTGGATTGTTTCTAAGGCTACTGCGGGTTCGAAGCGGGGAACCAGCACCATTTTTGCTGCGAGGCTGATGGGCACGTTCATGCTGGTGGTCATGCCGTAAATGTGGAACAGCGGCAAAGCTGTCAAAAACGTTTCTTCTGCGGTGGCGCCTTTTATCCAAGCCGCAAAAGCGAGGGCGTTTGAGACCAAGTTGAGGTGGGTTAGCATGGCGCCTTTGGCTGTGCCTGTGGTTCCGCCCGTGTACTGCAACGCCGCCAAATCGTCTCTGGGGTTGATGCTCACTCTCGGAGGCTTTGCGGCTTCTTTCACCAGTTCCTGGAAATAGTAGACGTTTGGCTTCTCAACTGTGCTGGGCGTAACTGCGGTTTTGGAGGCGTACTCTTCCAGACTGGTGACTACGGCGTTCTTCAGCTTGGTTTTCTGCCAAACCTTCTCCACGATTGGGTAAAGCGCGTCCAAAGCGACGACGGTTTCGGCTTCGGAATCGCTCAGCTGATACGCCACTTCCCGTTCTTTGTGTAGGGGGCTTATGGCGGTTAAAACCGCGCCAGCTTTTAGAACGCCGTAATACGCGATTACGAACTGGGGGATGTTGGGCAGAAAAACCGCGACCCTGTCGCCTTTTTTAACGCCTAAAGCTGCAAGCGCCGCGGCGAACCGGTTGCAAAGCACGTCCAGCTCGGCATAAGTGATGCTCCTTTCTGAATAGGCTACGGCAGCTTTTTCAGGATGCTCTTTCGCCGTCTTTTCAAGAATCTTGTGCAATGCCATCTTTGGGTATTCGAGGTTTCTGGGTACGTTTTTCGGCCATGAGCTAAACCAAGGCTTATTTTTCGCTTGCACAGGATACACGAACCTTACCAGTAAATCATGAAATAAGGGTAATAACACTTATCGAAAAACGCTGAGATGGCTGTGCTCAGAAAAAGAACAGTTTTATTAAAAACAGCAACGCCAGATGCAGTGGGTAAAAAACGTAGAAAAAGTATTTTCTAGTTGAGTATGCACGAGAGTTTTCGGGAATGACGATTTCCTTTTTTAGCCTGTTGCTTATGTGGAGAAAAATTAGCGGGACTGCAAGAAGCGACAGTATCTGGATTTGGGATTCAATGTCCGAGATGAACAGGAATTGGAGGTTAAGGCCGACCAAAGCGAGAACGCCGAGTTTCGGATTGTCCTTTAGAAGTTTCATGCCCACCGCGGTTAACACCACGTAATAACTCCCTTCGGTCATCAAAAAAATTGAAAGCAGCAAGGGAACGAACGCCAGCATGCTTCTCTTGTTGTAAAAATATATGGTTACGGCGCATAGAAACAGCGAAAAGAGTATGTTTAATCGGTCAAAAGGCTGGATGCCGAAAGCGAGAAAATAGGGAACCTGAGAAATCACGGCAAACGAAAGCAGCGTAGCCATGTACTTTCTTGGTTTCTTGGTGCTTTCAACGCCTAACACTACGAGGTAAGCGAACAAGGGAAAAGCGAGTCTGCCGATAACTTGGAGAAATAAGAGGTCAGGGTAAAGAATCTTGCCAACGTGGTCGCTCACCATAGTCACGATTGCGATTATCTTGAGCAATTCCCTTCCGAAGTCAAACTTCCTCACTGGTGAAAGCACTCTGACACCGCACTATCATGTTGCTAACTTAGGCTGAACCCGCAGGCATCCTAATATCTTCATGCATTAGTTCAACCCATATATAAGGGAGAGGGCAACTCGGCACAGCAGGCTACGCCCGCTGCAAAGATCACGGAGAATATTTGTACCGTTCACAATACTCTTCACTGCTAGGGAAAACTTCTTTCACACGGTCAAAGCGTTTTTTCGCGTTAATTTTGTCCTGAAGTTTCACAACTTCCTTCGGCTTGCTAAAGCGTTCAGTCTTGCCGTCTTCCCGTTTTCTCTTCACTTTTATGCAGTCATCCACCATGCAGCATAATACGCAGGCACCGCAGTAAACGCATAAATCGTCAACAATCCCGATTTCGCCAGCCTTCCAGTACAACGCGTTGGTTGGACACACCTTAATGCACAGTTTGCATTCAAC
>CAZWPI010000214.1:0-2679 GCA_964636055.1 uncultured Candidatus Bathyarchaeia archaeon | reverse complement strand
CTTAAAAACCCTGAAAAAGCGAGAAATTGGGGCGAGAACGGACGCAAAAGAGTGCTGGAATACTTCACATGGAGAAAGGCCGCTGAAGAAACACTCAAAATCTACGAATCACTTCTATAAAGATGCGAAAATAAGTAGCTTTTTCTATAAACTGAAAGAAAACTTAAAAAGCTAGAGCCGAGCCATTTCGGCAGTACGACAGAAGGCGCTTCTATTAGTGAGCTCTGAAGGATCAAAAAAAGCTTCTAAAGGCGAAACAGCATTCGAACTGTATGCTAAGAACGGACTTTCTTCTGAAGAAGTAGAAAGGACACGTGAATTTTATGGTTCTAATGATATTCCTGAAAAGAAAGTTAATCCCCTTACCAAGTTTTTAGGCTATTTTTGGGGTCCTATCCCTTGGATGATTGAAGCGGCTGCGGTTCTGTCCATACTCATCCAACATTGGGAAGACTTTGCGATAATCTTTACGTTGCTATTAGTAAATGCTGTAGTTGGATTCTGGCAGGAACACAAAGCTGACAACGCGATAGAACTGTTGAAGAAAAGGCTCGCGCCGAAAGCCCGAGTGCTCAGAGACGGTAAATGGAGTGAAATCGCCGCAAGGGATCTGGTTCCTGGCGATGTAGTCAGAGTACGTTTAGGCGATATTGTTCCCGCTGATGTTAAACTCATGAAAGGCGATTACCTGCTCACGGACGAATCAGCCCTGACTGGCGAGTCTTTGCCCGTGGAAAAACACATTTCCGACCTTGCTTATTCAGGGTCAATAGTCAAACAAGGCGAAATGGACGCTTATGTTGTGGCAACGGGCATCAGCAGTTTCTTTGGCAGAACCACAAAGCTGGTGGCTGAAGCCAAGACCGGCAGCCACTTCCAGAAAGCCGTCATCAGAATAGGCAACTACTTGATTGTTCTTGCGGCCATAATGGTTTCTGCGATATTTGTTGTGGCGTTGCTTCGGCAGGTTGCTCCGCTTGGAATGTTGCAGTTCGCGTTGGTTTTGGTGGTGGCGGCAATACCGGTGGCACTGCCTGCGGTGCTGACCGTTACCATGGCTATCGGAGCCGTCGCCCTCGCCAAAAAAGAAGCCATCGTAAGCAGGTTGGTTTCAACTGAAGAAATGGCTGGAGTAGACGTGTTATGCTCCGATAAAACAGGCACTATAACTAAGAATGAGCTTACAGTCGCAACAATGCAGATGTTTGGAGAGTTCAAAATTGACGATTTGCTGTTATTTGGAACGTTAGCGTCTAGAGAGGAAAATCAGGACCCAATTGACGATGCGATCATAGCCAAAGCCAAGACCATGAATGAGGTTACCGACGCTCTCGGCAGATATAACGTGCTTGATTTTAAACCGTTTGACCCGGTGTCAAAAAGAACTGAAGCAACGTTGGAAAGCGCAGCGGGCGAGCAGTTCAAAGTTTCCAAAGGCGCGCCGCAAGTGATTTTGTCTCTTGTACCAAATGAAAATGAATTAGAAAATAGGGTTAATGAAATTGTAAACGCCTTTGCAGCTAAGGGTTACCGCGCTTTAGGCGTCGCTAGAACTGATGCACGTAGCACATGGCAGTACGTTGGGCTGCTAGCCATTTATGATCCGCCGCGGGAAGATTCAGCGGAAACAATCAAGACCGCGCAGGAAATGGGCATCAACGTCAAAATGGTTACAGGTGACCACATCGCCATAGCTAGGGAGATTTCCCATGAGGTGAACCTAGGCACGAACATCCTTTCAGCTTCTGCCTTCTTGGATAAAGCTGACGACGAAGCGAAAAGTGCTGTTGAAAATGCTGATGGTTTCGCTCAAGTTTTCCCTGAACACAAGTACCGCATAGTGCAGTTGCTTCAGGAAAGGGGCCACATTGTGGGCATGACGGGAGACGGCGTGAACGATGCCCCCGCACTGAAGAAGGCTGATGCAGGAATCGCTGTTGCCGGAGCCACAGACGCAGCAAAATCAGCAGCAGACATAGTGCTCACGAAGCCAGGTTTGTCTGTGATCATTGACTCCATTAAAGAGAGCCGCAAGACTTTTCAGCGTATGAACAACTACGCAATCTACCGAATTGCGGAAACTATTCGCGTGCTGTTTTTCATAGTAGCGTCTATCATTGTGTTCAACTTCTATCCTGTTAATGCAGTCATGATAGTTTTGCTGGCACTTTTCAACGATGTGCCCATAATGGCTATCGCCTACGACAGAGTTCGTTACGCGAATAGGCCTGAAAAGTGGAACATGCGAACGGTCTTGATGGTGTCCTCGCTCTTGGGAATCATTGGCGTCTTCTCATCTTTCATAATATTCTACATTGGTAACGTCTTTTTGCAGTTAAACCTGGGAATGCTTCAAGCCTTCATCTTCCTCAAGTTGGCAGTCGCTGGGCATTTGACGATTTTTGTGACCCGAACGCGAGGCCACTTCTGGTCTATTAGACCCAGCGGTCTCCTGTTTTGGTCTGCCGTCGTCACCAAAATAATGGCGACTCTGGTCGTGGTTTATGGTGTATTTGTCTCGCCTATTGGCTGGGGACTGGCAGGTTTTGTATGGGCTTATGCTTTGGCGGCGTTTGTCATCACAGACTTCATAAAAGTCTGGTTCTACAAACGGCTAGACCGTCGGACACAAAATTTCGAAGACCTTAGCAGTCCGATTTCCTGAGGAAGATTAAAAAA
>CAZWPI010000213.1:0-2680 GCA_964636055.1 uncultured Candidatus Bathyarchaeia archaeon | reverse complement strand
ATTTTTTCCGCGTCCTTCCGCGGGATGTCGCCGACTTCAGCGTGCGCCAAAGCCAGCGCCGCTTCAACGTCAAGTAATCTTTGGACACGCGCCTCTTCCTCGAAGACTCTGAGCATCTCGGGGGTTCCATAACGACCTGTGTCTATGGGCAGGATAGGCAAACTATTTTCCCTCGACAGAAGGATACGTGGATTAAAGATTAATGTTTTACCACAGCAATAGCAGAGTAACGCTAGACGGGAAGGTCGCTTGGGTATGAAAACAACAATTGTGGTGTTCGACAAAAGAGGCGGCAACGCAACACTCAGCTCCTATGATAAGCAGCATCGTGTGCGTTTAGGAGATGCAACAGTGCTCTTTGATGGGAGAATTTACTCGCCAACTCTGGGCGCTTCAGCTACAGAAGTCATTGCCAAAAAGCTCCAACAGGCAGACCGCGTCAAGGCAAGCGAGGCATTTCTTAAGGAGGTTGAGGGCGACTTCTCATTCATTATTGCTGAGCCAGAGCGAATCATTGCAGGAAGAGCCCCTGTCGGTGTTCAACCGCTATACTATGGCGAGAACAGGACCGTGGCTGCTCTCGCTTCGAACCGAAAAGCCTTGTGGCAACTTGGAATAGACAAAACGCGGTCGTTTCCGCCTGGGCACTTGGCGCTTGTCAGCCGAGAAGGCTTCAAGTTTAAGCCTGTTAAAACGCTTGCCTACGCGCAGCCAAAACCTGTGACAATGCAAGAAGCGGCGGGAACCCTGCAGAAGCTGCTGGAGCAGTCTGTCCGAAAGCGAGTTCGGGGGACAAAGGAGGTTGCAGTTGCTTTCTCTGGCGGATTAGACAGCAGCGTTGTGGCGTTTCTGGCAAAAAAGTGCCCTGTGGATGTTCACCTGGTCCATGTGAGCTTGGAAAATCAGCGTGAAACGGAAGAAGCGAAGAGAGCGGCGGACGCATTGAATCTGCCTATAAAGGTTTGTCTGTTCAGGGAGGCGGATGTTGAAAAAGTCGTTTCTAAGGTTGTGGAGCTTATCGAGGAGCCTGACCCCGTCAAGACAAGCATTGGAGTGCCGTTTTACTGGACGGCGGAAAAAGCTGCGGAAGCAGGATTCGAGGTGCTGCTGGCTGGGCAGGGTGCGGATGAGCTTTTCGGAGGCTATCAACGCTACGTTAACGAATACTTGCTGCATGGAGCGGAAAGGGTTAGAAAAAGCATGTTTGACGACGTGGTTCGGCTTCATGAGAGCAACATCGAAAGAGACGTGAAAATCTGCAGTTTCCACGATGTGGAGCTACGTTTGCCCTTTGCCGCATATCAAATCGCAGAATTTGCCGTGGCACTGCCCACGGAATTGAAAATCGAACGCAAGGCGGATTCCCTTAGAAAACTGGTGTTGAGGAAAGTGGCTGAGAACATGGGCTTGCCCGCTTCAATAACGGAGAAGCCGAAAAAGGCTGTGCAGTACGCTACAGGGATAAACAACGCCCTCAAGAAATTAGCCAAGAAGCAAAAGGCAACTGTAAGGGAGTATGTGAACAAACTCTTTCTCAGCCAAAAGACCGAAAAACAACGTTCGGCAACCTCATCAAAACGTTAACCCTCAGTCCAGTCTATTTAAAAGGGAGGGGGTAGCGTTTCCGAGAGCTCTCAGTTGGATAAAACTGCGAGAGACCGTTCTCCGAATAATTCATAAACAGCCCCGCATCACTTATTCCGTTTAAAGGGTTGTTTGATTATGGAAAGCTGGGAATTGATAATTATTGGCGCTGGCGCGGCTGGCTTAGCCGCTGGAATCTACGGCGCTAGAAGCGGACTGAAAACCCTTATCATTGATGAAAAACTGGCTGGGGGCACCACCGCGGACGCTCCAGTCGTGGAGAATTACCCCGGTTTCTCGCAAATAGGCGGTGGCGAGCTGGCGGAAAAAATGGTGGTTCACTGCAAAAAGGTGGGCGTAGCCATTCATGAAGTTGAAACCGTGACTGGCTTAGACTTGGCGGGCGAAGGGAAAATCGTGAAAACCAACCGAGCATCCTACGAAGCTCAGGCTGTTATCGTCGCCACGGGTTCTCATTACCGCGAAATCGGGGTTAAAGGTGAAAAAGAATTCCGTGGAAAAGGCGTAAGCTACTGCGGCGTCTGCGACGGTCCCTTCTTCAAGGGCAAACGTGTGCTCGTAATCGGAGGCGGCAACTCCGCAGCCACCACCACTCTTTACCTTTCTGGTATCGCTGCCGAAGTCGTGGTGACTCACCGCAGGAACGCTTTTCGCGCTGAAGAAGCCCTCGTGAAGGATATAGCTTCCAAAAAGAACGTGCAGGTTTTCTGGAACACCGAAGTCAGAGAAATCAAAGGTGACAAACTCGTCACTAAAGTTGACTTATACGATAACAAGGCAGGAGAAACGAGGGAAATCGCGGTTGACGCAGTTTTCGTCCAAATTGGCGAGGCACCAAACAGTCAAATCGCCCGCGAGGCAGGCGTGGAAGTCAACGAACACGGGTACATCAAAACAGACATTTTTCAGCGAACCAACATAGGGGGCGTGTATGCGGCTGGCGATGTGACGAACCATCCTGTCAAACAGATTGGAACCGCCGTTGGACAAGGCATCACCGCCGCCCTCGAAGCGTATGCCTATATTCGAAGACCGTATTATCGGAAATAAAGGGAAAACATTATATCATCCAAAA
>CAZWPI010000212.1:0-2686 GCA_964636055.1 uncultured Candidatus Bathyarchaeia archaeon | reverse complement strand
GGCAGGGAATTCTTTATCAGTTTAGAAACGCTAAGGAATGGTTGAGGTGTTTGTTTTGGGTGAAAGCCATAGAATGGTGAAGAAAAATTTTGAGACGGAGATGTGGGTTGACGGGCAAAAAATGCCGCTGAATCATTTTGTCCAGGAAACAATAGCCAACGTCGTGTTGGGTTTTTCGAAAACACTCAAAGGATTAGATACAGTTCCAGAAACGATGGAAGTGAAAATTAAGAAACTATCCAAGCCAGTTGAAGTGGACGCACACACTTATCCTTGACGAAGCTGAATGGGAATCGGTTGAGCCGATGAAAGGCATCTACGTCCTAATCATCCACGTAAACAAAGACATCAACGTGAACATAGGTGCATTAGGCAGGATAGCTTTCACAAAGGGCTTATACGCTTACGTTGGTTCCGCGCAGACTAATCTGGAACAGCGGATAAAACGCCACCTCAGGAAAGAAAAGCGCCTATTCTGGCATGTCGACTACCTGCTCGACAATGACGCAGCGAAAGTCGTGAAGGTGCTCCACAAGAAAGCAGACAAAACTGAAGAATGCACACTTGCCAAGGCACTAAACGCGAAAGGCGAACCAGTTGACGACTTCGGCTGCTCAGACTGCAACTGCAGAAGCCACCTATTCCACATCGGCGATTACGAATTTCTGCTGAATTCGATGCAGGAGCTAAATGGGCTTAGCTGACTACTTTTCTGAACTGGTACAATGTGGCGCTTAGCGTTATTAGAGCAACTAGTCCGATTATGCCCCATGCGGGAAGTATCGTGCTCCAGTCATACCCATTGACCATGAATGCTCGGCTAGCGTTAACGGCGTAGCTTACAGGGTTAAACATAGACACGTCTTTCACCCATGTTGGCAGGAAATTAATTGGGAATAATGCCGGACTCAGGAAAAGTAGCGGAAACGTGAGAACTCCACCTATTGCAAAGACTGTTTCAGCGCTTCTAGTTTTCATGCCTAATGCAAGAGAAATTCCTGACCACGCAAGTCCGAAGAATGCAAGCGTGAAGAAGATACCCAGAATTCCGACGACTCCAGTAGTGACATAGGCACCTAAAGCGTATGCTAAGCCTAGAATTATAGCTGATTGAATTACCACTCTAAAAGCGTCGCTGCTTAGCCTGCCTAGAAGAATCGCAGGACGACTTACTGGCGTTACAAGCATTTTCTGCAAAAACCCAGAATCAATATCAGCCACTATAGAGTTCCCTGACTGTAACGCGCTCCCAAACGCGTTTTGCAGCAGAATCCCAGCCGTCGCAAACTCCAGATAACTTACTCCCGCAGGTAATATGCCTGGAAAGTTGCCAAGCCTTGTTAGTAGTTGCGTGAATAGCACTAGAAATAAGATAGGCTGGAAGAGAGAAAAGAAAAGCAGGATTGGCGTTCGAATGAGCTTTTTCATGTACCTTACGAATATATAACCTGTGTCGGAAAGAAGAGTCATTTTAGCGCCTCCCGCCGAACATTCTGCTGGGAGCCTTGACGAGTCCTTCTGTTCTTATTCGCCTGCCGGTGTGCCTTATGAAAACGTCATCCAGAGAAGGCGAAGAAAACGTGACCGATGTAAGCCGTATGTCGCTGCTGTCGAGCGCTCGCACGATGTCGGCGATTAGGAGCCCTGCGTTCTTAGCGTAGACGACTAGGCATTCATCAGGAGTCTCCATAACTTCTGTGACCCCTGTCATGCTTTCCAGAAGTTCTTTTGCTTGAGGCTTGTCTTTTTCGCAGTTTTCAAGTTCTACTTTTATGGAATCTGCGCCCACTTCTCGCTTGAGTTCGGCTGGGGTTCCGCTGGCTACTATTTTTCCAAAGTCTATTATTGAAAGGCGCTTGCAGAGCCTGTCCGCTTCTTCTAGGTACTGGGTAGTTAGGAAGACGGTTGTGCCTTCTTCTTTGTTGAGTTTCTCCAGATAAGTCCATATGGCTGTTCGCGATTGAGGATCCAACCCTGTTGTCGGCTCATCTAAGAAGAGCAGTTTTGGCTCGTGAATAAGCGCGGTGGCAAGATCCAATCGTTTTTTCATGCCGCCTGAGTAGTTCCGCGCACGCTTGTCCGCAGCAGATTCAAGCTCTACAAGTTTCAGTAATTCGCTAATGCGCTCCTTTATCTTGCTGCTTTCCAATTGTTGAAAATGCCCTTGCAGCATCAGGTTTTCTCTGCCAGTGAGATCGCCGTCAACGGTTGTATCTTGGCTTTGGACGCCAATTATCTTGCGAATGTCAGCTGCCTCTGTGTCGATGTCGTGCCCTGCCACGATGACTGAGCCAGACGTTTTCCTCAGGAGCGTGGTGAGTATCTTTATGGTCGTGCTTTTTCCTGCGCCGTTGGGTCCGAGAAAACCGAAGAACTCGCCTTCCTTTACGTTGAAGGATATGTTGTCAACGGCTTTTGTGCCGTCAGAGTAAACTTCGACTAGGTCCTTTACGGTTATTATGTCGGACATAAGCCTTCTCACAGTTAAGTCGTGGCATCTGGAAAATAACAATATGTGACTGTGGCTCAACAACAACAGTAGAAGAAGCCTTTGGGAAAAAGAAATAAACCTCGAAAACAATCATCAACGCCACAGGTGCATAATCCAGCAGAAAGCGGTCGTAGTCTAGCCTGGTTTAGGACATCAGCCTGCCACGTTGACGACCCGGGTTCAAATCCCGGCGAC
>CAZWPI010000211.1:0-2689 GCA_964636055.1 uncultured Candidatus Bathyarchaeia archaeon | reverse complement strand
AAGCTTAGGATTGATGGGCGAAAAATGGTAAGAAAAGCGCGAATCCGCTTAACAAGCACCGATTACCACAAGCTAGAAGAGGTATGCGAAGAACTGAAAGCGATCGCCCAGAAAACAGGCGCAAAAATGAACGGTCCAGTCCCGCTGCCCACAAAGCGGCTTAAGGTTCCAGTTTTGAAAGCGCCGTCTGGTGAGGGAACAGCCACGTGGGACAGGTGGGAGATGCGCATCCACAAGCGGTTAATCGACATTGACTCGGAGGAACGTGTTATGCGGCGCATCATGCGCATCCGCGTGCCCGAGGAAGTCCACGTCACAATAGAGCTCATTTAGATTTTGAAAGCGCCTTTTTAGCTAACTTCGTTTAAAAAACGGATAAAAACAAAATATAGGAAATGGCTGTCAACGCTGCGCTTGCAACGAACGCCAAAGCCCAGACTGATTTGTTCCAGTTAAAAATTTTGAAACCGTCAAGAATCCCAATGGGTATGAGATTGAAAACAGCAATGTAGCCGTTGAAAAGGGCACCCAACACGAAAATCCATGAAATAGGCGTGGGGACAAAAGCAGCAGACACAAGCGCAGTGGACAAGATAATGTTGGTTGTGGGTCCCGCGATTGAAATTTTTCCTATTTCATCCATGCTGGCGGGTCCAGAAACCATAACCGCGCCTGGAGAGATTACTTTGAAAGCCACGGGTAAGACCATAAAGACCGCGGTTAGCACGCTGCCCCAAAGTGTCAAACGGAACTCCGCCCATAAGCCTCGCCTTTGCGCGGTTACTTTGTGGGCTATTTCGTGTACCACAAAAGACGCGGTGAAAATAGCCGCTGAGACGGAGGCAACAAGCACCAAATCGCCGCCTAAAGAACCCGTGAAAAAAATGTAGGATACGCCAACTCCGATGACAAGCAGCACGGCAACTGCTAAGTGCTTAAGCTCTTTAGGGCTGAAGTAAACGCGTCCTCTGGTCCTGCGAGGCGCTCCGTAAGTGACCCTGTACTCGTACGAGTTAGGTCCCTGAAGCACCACGGCGTCTTCCTGTCTTTGCGCGCGAGCAATATCCATTCGGGGACAGTCGTGGTTTTCGGGCAATCGATGCTCACTGCAGAATTGGTCTCCGCAGTAAGGGCAACGAAAAGGAAGAAATGTTTCCTGTCCGCACTTTCGGCATTTCATACGTTACGCGCGCCTTTTCACGGTAAAAAGCAAGTAGGCGCTTATATATTTCCCTCCAAAAATCGACAGATAACAACATGAGATTGTGCCAAACGCTTAAAACAGTCAACTCAGAACTAAATCCAGAAAGCAAAAACCAATAATTTACAGGAGAGTTAACCAATCACTTGAAGGCTTTCAGTTTCGTCCACGCCTCAGACCTGCACTTAGGCTACGCGCAGTACGGCTTAGAAGCTAGGCGCCAAGACTTTGACAACGCCTTCGCAGAGATAGTGGAAAAAACCATCGAATTAAAACCCGACTTCATGATAATCGCGGGTGACCTGTTCCATCAGGCGCGTCCATCCAACGTCACGCTGGAGAACGCCATACGAAGCTTCAAGCGCCTCAGGGACGCAGGAATCCAAGTTTTAACCGTGGATGGCTCGCACGACTCAGCACCCAACACCATAACCGGCACCATCTTGTACCCGCTGGACAGCGCCGGCTTAATCTACCACCTGCCCAGACACGAGGGCGCGTGCTGGCGGAAACCCGGCTGCTGCTACGTCTACGGCGTTCCAAACTTTAGAAGTAGGCGCAAGACGGAAGAGGCGCTTCCCGCTTTTATGGCCGAAAACCCGCCGACGCCTGACCCGGCAGTCAGCAACATTTTCGTTTTCCACATGGCTGTGGATCTGCCGAGCGTGAAGCCGCCTTACATCGAGGCTGAAGCATCACCCGAACTGCTGCCTGACGGCTTCGATTATTACGCTGCGGGTCACGTGCACAAGCGGTTCGTGGGCAAGTTTAAAACTGGGCTTTTGGCGTACAGCGGGTCAACGGAAACGGTCAGCTACGACGAGGCTAAACAGGAAAAGGGCTTCTATCACGTCAAGGTGAACGAGAAAGGCAAGGTGTCGCCTGAATTCGTGGAGCTCAGCTCTCCCCGCAGGTTCGCGATTCTGGAACAGGAATTTTCAGGCATGACCTCGGCGAAAATCACCGATCTTGCGGTCCAGCTTGTCAAGGGCGCAGACGAGGAAGGCGCCGTGATAATTCCTGTTTTGAGGGGTGTGTTGCCCGCTGAGGCAAGCCGCGCAGAAGTGGACATAGCGCGAATCAGAGGCGCTGCGGAAAAAGCTTTGCTGGTGCATCCGGTTGTCTTGCTTAAGGAGAGCGCGGTTTCCGACGAGATTGTGCGGTCAATTTTTGAGAGCGAGTTTAAGGATTTGAAGACGAAGGCGTTTGAGTATTTTCTGCAGATTTTCGGCGAGCGGTACAGCCGTGAAGAAGCGGATAAAATTGCGCGTTCCGCCATAGCGCTGATAGAGCCGTTGACGAAGAAGCAGGAGGAAAAGGTCAAGCAGACCATAGAGGAGCTTCTGCAATGAAAATCGAGATAGTTCAGCTGGAGAACATCCGTTCGCATGTTAAGTCCACGGTGCCTTTCACGCGGGGCTTCAACTGTCTCGTCGGCGGCTTGGGCACTGGAAAATCCAGCGTGCTGTACGCCGTGGACTTTGCGCT
>CAZWPI010000210.1:0-2694 GCA_964636055.1 uncultured Candidatus Bathyarchaeia archaeon | reverse complement strand
CCTCAGCGAAGAGTTTGGCAAAAGAATCCCGTTGCGCGTCGCCATTTTTGGACCGTTAGAGCAGTACTTGAAGGAAGTGGGAAAAACGCCCTACAGCGACGTCCTGGAGAGCTTCGCGGAAACCATACGGCGTTTCGCCAAAAACGCCCTCTTAGACTCCAAGCACGTCAAAACCGAAGTGGTGTCCATAGACGAGCCAAGCTTCGGGTTCCAAACAATCGCCGCTGGAAGCGACGTGATACGTGACGTTTTGGAGAAGGCCTTTGACTTTCAAGGCGCCGTAAGGCAGATTCACCTGCATTCACCGGCAAGGCTGCCCGAAGTGCTGGAGGTAAAAAACATCGACGTGGTGTCTTTCGAGTACGCTGCGTCGCCGAAAAACATTGAAGGCGTCTCCAAAAAAATGCTGGAAGCCGCGGACAAGCACATACGCGTGGGCGTTTCGAGGACGGATATAGACTCTATTGTGGCGGAACTGTATGACAGGGGCGTGGCGAAGCCGACGGCGGAGCAGCTGGTTGACGATGAGGCGGTGATAAGGAAACGGTACCTTGCAGCCAAGGAGAAGTTCGGGGAGCGTATGACGTTTACGGGTCCTGACTGCGGGGTTGGAAGTTGGCCCAGTCAAGAAGCAGCGTGTTTGCTGTTGGAGAAAACTGTGAAAGCGTTAAAAAGCTGCTGACATCTGGACATTATGAAATTAGAATACAAAAGAAATAGGGAAAAAAAGTGCGTGCCTAGTTTATTCTTGTTTTTTTGCTGCTTGTTTGTTGCCGTTTTTGGGCAGTTCTTTGAATCCGTACATGCCTATCGGTGGCCATCCTGCTTCGGGCATGACCGAGGGCACCAGCATTATGGTGTTTGTGCCTGACTGTTGACCCAGCTCGTACAGGATGTTCATCCATCGGAGCCTTAAGCCTTCGTGGCTTTTCTCGTAGTTTTTGGCTGCTTCTATCATCTTCTGGGATGCTTCGTACTCTGCGGTGGCTAATGTGACTCTGGCTATTCGTTCTCTTTCCGCTTGTGCTTGTCTGGACATGGCGTCCTGCAGGTTGCTTGGTATTAGGACGTCGCGTACTTCGACGGCTGTGGCTTTTATGCCCCACGATTCGGTTTTTTCGTCTATGATTTCGCGCAGGTGAGCGCCGACTTTTTCGCGTTCCGCGAGCAGTTCGTTGAGGGAGACTTTGCCTATGACTTCTCTGAGGGTTGTTTGGGCGGCTAACTGTGTGGCTTGGTAGTAGTTTTCCACTTGCAGGACGGCTTTCTCCAAGTCTACGGGTCTCATGTAAAGCACTGAATCCACGTTTACGGGAACGTTGTCTGAAGTCAGCGTTGACTCGGTCCTGAATTGAATGGTGTCTAGCCTCGTTGAGATTCTGAGGGGTGCTCTGTCAATCAAGGGTATGAGATAGGTTATTCCTGGTCCTCTTAGTCCAACGTAGCGGCCGAGCCTCAGGACGGGCATTCTTTCCCATTCTTTAAGGATTCTGATGCCGCTTAGCAAGAAAAGTGCAATCACGATGCCTACGAACGTTACAAGAGGAGCTAGTATGTCGATCATACAATTAAGCCTCAAGCATATGCTAATTTACTTGAGCGAGTTAAGCTTTTTCCTTGACTGGTCTTACGATGAGGAGCATGCCTTCCATGCCCACAACTTCCACTTTTTCGCCGTTCTTTATCCACTCCTCTTTGGCGGTGGCTTGCCAGAACTCGCCCAGCACGCGGATTTCACCCTTGGGTTTGAGGTCGGTGACTGCGACGCCTACTGAGCCGATTAAGGCTTCCTTTCCTGTCTTAATCTTGGAAAGTTTTGCTTGGGCTGCCTTGTAGATTATCCAGAAGATTATGGCGGCTACGATGAGGGTGACGATGGCGAGGGCAAGTTGAGCTTGCGGGGTGACGCCGTAGTAGCTTGCGCCTTGAAAAGCGGAGAGCAAAAGTAACACTGCAATTACTATGCATGCTGCTGCAATGAAGGTCAGTGCTGGGTGCATGTCTTTTCACTATGCGTGTGAAATAGTGGCGTGTCCTCTATAAGTTTTGCAGTGCTTTGCTTTGAGCGAACTGTGGCTTCAGCGGGTTCGGTTTTTCCTGAGCCGCTTCGCTATGTTCTGCTTAAAAAAGAAAGCGGGGCTGCGGATTGGGGTCGACGGGTATGTTGGGAGTGGGCGAGGGGAAAGGGCGGAGAGGGGAAGGCGTGGGCAACGGTTGCGGCGGGTCGAGTTCTATCATGGACTGGTTAATCGTGGTTTTCGCCTCCATATGCTGTTGGGGTGACGCTGAGTTCCAGCAGTTTTTCTCGGCGGATTATGGCGAGCTTGGTTTCTTTTCCGATGACGTCTTCAGCTAATAACCGTGGCAGATCGTAGAAGTTGGTGACGGTTTTTCCGTTGAATCCCACTATCACGTCGCCCATGGCTAAGCCCGCGTTTTTCGCTGGTGAGCCGCGTTCAACCGAGAAGATCATGACTCCGCTGTGCTGGTCTAAGCCTGTTTGCTCTTGGATTTCTCTGGGGATGGCGACGCTGTTGGCGACGATGCCTAAATAAGCCTTTTTGATGACGCGCCCGCTCATTAGCCTGTCCGCAATGGCTTTAACCTTGTTCACGGGGATGGCTATGCCGCGTGACCAGACGTAAGCGGTGTTTATGCCTATCAACTTGCCCTGGGCGTCTACGAGTGGTCCGC
>CAZWPI010000209.1:0-2696 GCA_964636055.1 uncultured Candidatus Bathyarchaeia archaeon | reverse complement strand
CCCGTGAGCACGGTGGTCACGCCTGAGCTGTGCCAGTCGTAGCCTAGAACGCAGCCTAACGCTTGAAACCAGTAAGGGTCAGATAAGCGCGTTAAGAAGGCGTCTGTGCCCTGCTCGTCAATCATTATGTCTGCTATCTCCTTGGCTAGTTTGCGCATGCGGACAGTAAGCCACGCTGGCGCTTTGCCCCCGTGAAGTGGTAAGCTGGCGACGCCGGTTCGGTACATTGAGTTTCAGTTCTCTTTAGTAATGACTTGGTTGGTTTGTGTTTTTATCTTTGTTAACACGTTTCTGTAAATGCTGTGATGAGTCTATTTGGCAAAGCAAGTCGGTGAGTTGACGGGAAAAAGCATGCAACCATATAAAGGTAAAGTGCACTTTATTACTGAAGAAAGTGGGAGACTCTTCGTTCATGAATAAGAAGCTGATTCCATTTCTAATCGTCATACTAGCTGTCTCCATGCTTCTGTCCACCTTCCAGTTTCCCGTTGTCAGCGCAGCTGGAAACTCTTGGACGACTAAAGCCCCTATGCCAACCGCAAGAGGCGGGCTTGGGGTTGCGGTTGTGAATGGCATGATTTACGCGATTGGAGGCTCAAACAACAACACTCAGCTTGCTGTCAATGAAGAGTACAATCCGGTTACGGATGCATGGACTACTAAAACGCCGATGCCTATTGCCAGAAGCGGTTTCGCCATTGCCGTTTACCAAAACAAGATCTACTGCATAGGAGGAACAACAGGTAGCAGCGATAATTTTGTCTCGGGGTTCACTGGAGTGAACGAGGTTTATGATCCTGCAACGGATACGTGGGCGACCAAAATGCCTATGCCCACTCCCAGAGCTGACCTATGCGCAAGCATCGTGAACGGCACAATCTACTGCATAGGCGGAAAAAAGTACTGGGGAGTTGATCCGTTTTATCAGGAACTTAACGTAACGGAAGCCTATAATCCAGCCAGCAATTCTTGGACCACAAAATCGCCAATGCCTATCCCTGTCTTAGGCGCTGCTTCAGCGGTACTTGACGGCAAAATCTACATTATTGGAGGCGCGCGCCACTTCCAGCAGGGGTGGGAACTTTCTACTGTGGGTTCCACCCAAGTTTATGATCCTGAAAACGACGCATGGAGCACCCGAGCTAGCCTCCCCAATGGCGTAACAGAAAGTTACGCTGCTGCGGGCGCGACCAGTGGTGTCACGGCGCCTAAAAAAATCTACGTCGTAGGCGGCTCCAACCAGACCAATTATAGCGAAATTACTTACGTATATGATTCGAAAGGCAACGTTTGGAGCACTGCCGCTGCGATGCCGACACCTCGTGTGTACTTAGGCGTCGCCGTCGTAGATGATATTTTATACGCAATCGGAGGGTTCGATAGCAAAAACTGGCTGAATGTAAATGAGCAGTATATGCCGCTTGGCTATGGGACTGTGCCGCCAGAACTACATGTTTTATCTCCTGAAAATAAAACGTATAACTCTAAAAACATTCAGCTGGTTTTTTCTGTGAACAGGCCAACGAATTGGATGGGGTACAGCTTGGATGGCCAAGCGAACGTGACAGTTACGGGAGACACTGAAGTGTCTGACTTGTCTGAGGGCGCGCACAGCATAACCGTCTACGTTAATGACACTTTTGGAAACATGGTTTCCTCCAGTGCTGTTGACTTTTCTGTGGATACGGTTCCTCCGCGGATTGTGGTTTTCTCCCCTGAGAACAGAACTTATGGCGAGATTGACATTCAATCAGATTTTACGGTGAATGAACCCGTGGAGTGGATGGGCTACAGCTTGGACGGGCAAGACAACGTGACCGTCACAGGAAACGTTACTTTGGCTGCGCTGTCAGAAGGTTCTCATCACATAACGTTTTACGCCATAGACCTTGTTGGAAACATTGGAGCCTCAAAAACGGTTTACTTTGATATTGCGCCATTCCCTACGGTTCTGGTTGTAGCCGTAGCCGTGACCATAACCATAGCAGTTGCAGCGGGATATCTGCTGCTGAAACGCAGAAAAACAACTTCAAAGAAAACAGCATAACATAAAAGTATAGAACGAACATTTTCAGGGAGCATCAGTTCATAGAGCTTTTAGACCATCTTCTGGTGAGGAATTTTCGGATTTCCTCAGCAAAAACAACTATTAACGCAAGCGAAGCCAGAAACACCCAGTCTCCTATTCCAAGCGCTGTCGTCCCAAAGAACGGTTGCATGAAGGGCGCGTAAATCAAGAAGGATAAGATGGAAAGCTGCGCCACAATACCAAAAATAATCCACTTGTTAGTTGAAAGCTTTGTTTTGAAAACGGACACCTTGCTGGTCCGGCATGCGAGAACATTGCCCACTTGAGCTACAACTATTCCAGCAAAGGTCATCGTAACACCTTTAATGTAAACTGGGCTGTCCGAAGGCAAAGGCATTCCAAGATGCCAGCCGCCAGCCATCCAAGTGCTTAAGCACCCGAACATGGCACCGATAGCAATTATCACGCCGACGTAGAAAGAACGCATGAAAACTTTGGCGGTGAACAGTCTCTCCTTAAGGCTGCGAGGCGGCTCCTGCATGATTCCTGCTTCCGGCGGCTCACGGCTAAGCGCCAACGACGGAATCACGTCTATGGCGAGGTCTATGGCTAAAACCTGAACCACAAGCAGAGGCAAAGGCAGCCCCAGCAAAGCGTAAAGCATGTA
>CAZWPI010000208.1:0-2729 GCA_964636055.1 uncultured Candidatus Bathyarchaeia archaeon | reverse complement strand
GCAACCCTGATCACCGTTTACGGCATTTTGTTGCCTGCCATGGGCTGGGCGTTAGCGGGTCTTGTTTGGGGAGAAGCATTTACAGTTTTTCTAATAATAGACTTGGTAAAAGTGCGTTTCTACAAAGTGTTAGATCACGGCGACATAAAATTCAAAAGATAAAACTTCGCACCTGTTGGATGGGTGCTTGATGGATTTGCATAGGTGTTATAACGGGTTTCCGCAAAGCCGACTTCTACAACGTTGGCAGAGCAAATCCATATTCTTCTGGTACACTTCGCATGCCGCACAGGAAATGGGAAAGCGTGTAGTAGTCAAACTATAGTGCCGCTTTGAGTTCACTCAAGCGCACTTTCACAGCCCGTATTATCTCGCTCCTAAGAGCTTCACCGCGTACGCCCAAGCGTACCTTGCCTATTCTGGCCAGTCTCAGAGCCAACTCGACATCTCCGAAGACGCCGCGTATCCACTTCTCGAAGTCTTTACGAGGATAGTGAAAATTAACAGATTTCACATCCACAACCGCCAGTTTCTCAACGAAATCTGCCAAGCTAACCGCCGTTTCTCCAGTTGGCTCTCCTATGGCTAAATAGAAATGGAACCCTTCGCTCTCGGGAACACTTCTCAAAATCTTGGAGACAAGCTCTTTTTTCATAACCGACTTTCTAAATGTCGGTCCTGTCGCACTTGGTTTGCTAGTCAAAACTAAACCCTCTTGAGTACTTGAAAAGTCAACCATATAAAAACTTTGCGCACTTTGAAAACCCGGCGTATATGCTGCCGAGCTTACGAAACAGCCTTCTCGGGTTTGTAACAGCTACCAAAAATAAGAAAAAAGGGTGAGAAACCTGTTTGATGTGAAGTTGTTGCATACAAGGCACAGCTACAAAAACTTAAATGGATGGTCAAGTGGATGTGTTATCGGATGATTGCATGGGCGCTAAAGTTCACGATAATGAAGAAAACCTGAAAATGTGCTCGTGCCGAGACTGCCCGACCTTCAAAAACTCAGAGTTAAGTGTTGGCCTTTTCTGTGCAAATGGAAAAGCCACGGAAGAAGAGGAAGACATTTTGCAAGCTGGTTGCATGTGTTGGGATTGCGTGGTATTTGACAAGTACAATTTGGATATGGAATACTACTGTGTGAGAGGAAAATCTGAAGAAATTCCGCCTTAATCACACGCTTTCCCAATAAAAGCTTGTTTGCTAAAATGAAAAACGTTGATGCCTTGTGAAGAAAATTGAAGTAACCGTAACCTACCGTGAAGCTGCCAAAGTTGAGGAGTTGCTTGAGAAGACAGAGCTTGTATATCTTTCCTCTGAAGTTGAAATTGAAGGAGAAAAATGCTGCTTCTAGTAATCCTCAGCCTAATCGTCATCCTTTCACAATTATCCTAGAACCGTTGACATCAGGAGCACCGATTTGTGAGAAGAAAGAAAAGGATTATTGCGAACTTTAATAGTGCGAAAGTACTTAATCTCATGGGCGAGCTTTTGTAAATGGGGTGAGTTTGTGAAGAAGACCGTATTCAGGAAACTTAGAAATCAACACCTTATAGAAAACTATAACCGTTTCAGAAAAACGCTTCCATCAAAACTTCCCAAGAGAGTTTTCATCTGGGACGAAACCCTGATAGAAGGCGAAAACACCCCAACCGTTTTCCTAACGTACTCCGAAAGAGTCAGACTAGCTAAGTCCATGGACGAATTGGGCGTGGCAATCGTCAACATCGGTTTTCCAGGCTTCTCTGAAGAGGAAAAAGAGGCTGTCAGACGGCTCTCCAACGAAAGTTTTACACAGGCAAGATTAGCCGCTTCAGCACGTACAAAAAAGGAAGACATTGACGCCTGCTTAAACTCTCAAATCCGAGAAATTGCCCTGTCCACGCCATTCAACCAGCTGAACCTCAAGTACATACTGAAAGCCACGCAGGAACAGATCATAAAGCAGACGGCTGACTGCGTCGAATACGCCAAAAAACACGGCTTCGCAGTCAACTTCATACTTGAAGACGCCTCACGAACTCCTCTTGAAGGCATCATAAAAATTTACGACACCGCTATAAAAGCGGGGGCAGACCGCCTAGTAATCGAGGACACCGTAGGCATCTTAAGACCCTTATCAACAAGTTACCTTATCTCCAGAGTCAGAGACGGACTCTCAGAGTTAACCAAGGACGACAAGTTGTTATCCATAAGGTGCCATAACGACTTCGGTTTGGCAACCGCCAACACGCTAACTGCCATAGAAGAGGGCATCACCTACCCGCAAGTATGCGTCGCCGGATACGGCGAAAGAACAGGCCTTGCACCAATGGAAGAAGTGGCTGTAGCTTTAGAACTGCTTTACGGAAGAGACACAGGCATAGACGCACACAAGCTTCACCGTCTAAGCCAGTTTGTCGAAAAAAGTTTCACATGGCCATTAGCGTTTCAAAAACCGATTGTTGGCGAGGATGCTTTTTCACACGCATCCGACAAGCAGGTTCAAGGAATGCTGATGCATCCGCTTTCGTATGAGCCGTTTCCCCCAAAAATGATTGACAGACACACCATGCTGTACATGGGCAGACACCTCGGAGAAGCAACCGTTCAGGCTTACTTGGACCTGCAGGGAATAAAAGCAACCCCTCAACAGGTGGCTGAAATCGCTAGAAGAGTGAGAAGAAGCCAGGAAAGATTAGACAAAGGTGAAATGATGATTACGTTTTATGAAATCAAAAAATTGC
>CAZWPI010000207.1:0-2743 GCA_964636055.1 uncultured Candidatus Bathyarchaeia archaeon | reverse complement strand
CTAGTCCCCGCTACCAAACATCTTCTACGGTACCAAAATCGCAGTGCAGTTTTGAACGCGTTAATCAAGCTGTTAACTGTTATGTTAACCTTTTGTGACCTGCATTTTCAAAACTGGATTGTTTGCCCGTTTATCGTAATTCTCTCGGTTTTAGCAAACGACTGCCAAAATTCTGCTTCCATCAGTTTCTGTCGCAGGTTCTCTTTGGCTTTCTTGAGGAGACGAGCCTTTTTGGAAGACGATAGTTCAAGGAAATCTACTTTTTTTGGTTTTGATGGTTTCTTTTTTGTGCTCATCTTTTTTCCCTTTACGGAAATATCGCGTGTATTAATAAATCCGTTCTTTCAGGGGGTGACACATATCAAAATCGGATATACTCGCCCTGTCTATTGCGTCAGGGAAGGCGGTTTGTGGTTGTACTTATACAATCACATAACCTTATGAATTCTCATTGGTTAAGATAATACGCACCGTTTAGGCAGAAGAATCGCAGTTGAGGAGATTTTTTAACCCACATTTCTGCGGGTTCTGCACTGGTAGGTGATATGCATGAAGGTGGTTGCGGCCGAAAACGCCCTCCTGTCTGTTACCTTGAATCCGCTACTTAAGACCATAATTGGTCGGTTTGACAAAGAGTGTCCAGAATGCGGGGGTTTGCTTCTCAACTCTCTTAGGTATTTCTTAGGGGAACCTGGGTCTTTATGCTCAAGATGCCGAGAAATAAGTGGCAAAGCCGCTTTTCCTGTCTACGAACTTGGAAGCCGTTTTTTGCATGCTGACCGTGAATTCATGCACAGCAAGTTTTTGGACAAGCGATACGGTGAATCCTGGTTCAAGGGGTTCGGGTTGATGATGAAGGGCGTTAAGAAATACGGTATCCGCTTCCCCTTCACTCCAGCTGGACCTTTCGAAATAGTGTGGAACGTCACATACCAATGTAATCTGAGATGCAAACACTGTTATGAAGACGCTGGCGTTGGGAAACGCGCCGAGCTGTCCACTGATGAGGCAAAACAGGTTATAGACAAGCTTTCTAAGCTGGCAGGTGTGGGCTTGCCGGCGCTTTCTTTCAGCGGAGGCGAGCCTTTAGCGCGGAAAGACTTCTTTGAGTTGGTGGCTTACGCGAGAAAACGCATTGGCTACGTTAGCATCGCTTCGAATGGGACTTTGCTCTCCAAGGATAACGCGGAGTTGATAAAAGATATCGGGGTTGACTACGTGGAGATAAGTGTGGATGGCGCGTCGCCGGACGTTCATGACGAGTTCAGGGGCATACCGAACGCTTTTGCCCGCACTATGGACGGCGTTAAAAACTGCGTGGAAGCAGGAATAGATACTTGTATCGCAACCGTGATGCACCGAAACAATCTGGGCGAGCTTGATAAGCTCATAGGCTTATCCAAGGAGTTAGGCACCAGATTCATGCACTTCAATTACATCCCCACGGGCAGAGCTAAAGCCAATGTCCAGCTGGATTTGACGCCCGATGAACGCTTTTATGTGCTTGAAACTTTGGGCAAAGAGATAATGAGCTTGTACCTGCAGCAGAAAGAGGAGGAGATGCGGTTTGGGAAGTCGAATGTGCGGTCTGATAAGTTTTTCAGCACCTGTCCTCAGTACGCGAGCGTAACAAGAGACCTTTCGCATAAGCATGGCGCGGATTTCATGGTTGAAGCACACTACGCTGCTCAGCGAGGAGTCGAAGATGTGGCTGACTTTCTCGGAGGATGCGGAGCCGGACGCTTGTACTGCTGCATGGAACCCAACGGCGACTTTAAGCCGTGCGTTTTCTTTCCCACAAGCAGCCGCACTGTGCTTGGTAACGTTTTGAAGGACGATTTTGAGGAGATATGGGATAACAATCCGCTTCTGTGGCAAATTCGCAGCAGAGAGCTTCTTGAGGACTGCGTGGTTGACGGTAAAGCAGTTGGATGCGGGTCTTGCCCGGACAAGTACATATGCGGAGGGTGCCGAGCCAGAGCTTACAGTTACTTCAACGGAGACGTGACAAAGCCTGACATCGGCTGTATTCACAACAAGCCGATATGGGAAAAAATTGTTGGAAACCGTGGCCGATAAACGCTGCTTGCGGTTTTTAGCCTCTTCCTTTCTCTTCTTTGCCGAAGTACTTGGTCCACTTGAGCTTGCGTGCGTCCCTTTTGAATTTCAGTGAGCTTTTTTTGCATTTGCCTGAGCAGAACCACAGGACGGTTCCGTCGTTTTTGATGTACATCATGCCTGTGCCGGCTGGGAAGTTGTTACCGCAAAATGAACATTTTCGGGGTTTGGGCATTGGCGTTTCCTCTTAGACAGCTTTTTTATCTGGTGATTTTCTTGGCTTCTCTTTCGGTTTCTCTAAGCATCAAAACGTCTTGAACTCGGATTGGTCCTTTGACATTTCTGGTTATAATGCGTCCTTTATCTTTTCCTTCTAGGATGCGCACCCGAACCTGCGTGATTTCGCCGGTTACGCCTGTGCGTCCGATTATTTGAATAACTTCTGAAGGTGTAAGTTCCTGTTCCGCTGCTTTCTCGTCTCTGCTCATCACTGAGCTCCTCTTTTCACCTGCTCAATCCGCTTGATGAGTTCTTTGATTAATCCTGTGGCTTCTCCCTCTTTGATGATGCACGCTGAAGCACATGGGACATCTATGCCTACTGCACTGCCCAGTTTGTCTTTGTTTGGCACGAAAACGTAGGGAATTTTTCTTTCTTCGCAGAGGAGCGGCAGATGCGCAATGAC
>CAZWPI010000206.1:0-2787 GCA_964636055.1 uncultured Candidatus Bathyarchaeia archaeon | reverse complement strand
TAAAGGATTAGCTTAACAAACTAACATGAAAGTGAAAGCATTGGAACCACTTACTAAGCGTTCAGTTCAACTTTTGAGGAAGCTGTACGAGAAAAGCAGATCCACAAACACTTACACTCTAAGCGCCAAGCAAGACGAATTATCGGCACAATTGGGCATAAGCCGACAAGCCTTAAACGTGCACCTCAGAAAGCTAAAAAACAGAGGATACATCCGCACAGGCCGAGGCTTCATCGACGTCACCGACAAAGGACTAAGCGCCCTCGGAATTTCAAACACGCCAGCCTTCATCCTTATCAAAGTGTCACCCACCAAAAGGATTCAAGTGTACGACAAAATAAAGGAAATTGCAGTTACGCAAGCCTTCAGGATAGCTGGAGAAGTTGACGGTTTAATAATCGTGGAAAGAGAAAAATTGGACGTCATCCTCAAAAAACTGTGCGACATAGATGGAATTCAAGACACACGGTCTTACGTCACAATTGAAACCATCAAATGAGGCTTAACCGTTTTTTGAAACTTTATGAGTTCGAAGCAAAGAACATACTCGCAAAATACGGTATACTTGTTCCACAAGGGGCATTAATCACAAACGCCAGCCGAACAATAGAGGCAGTGGCAAAGTTAAAACCGCCATTCGCGGTCAAATCTCAAGTTTTGGTAGCTGGAAGAGGCAAAGCTGGAGGCATCTTGTTCGCTGACTCCGCGGAAGAAGCAGAAAAAACCGCGGAAAAACTGCTGAAAGCAGAGATTAAAGGCATACCCGTAAAGAAAGTGTTGATTGAAGAAAAACTTCCGATTACAAAAGAGCTGTACTGTGGTGTAACAATAGACCGATTTGCCCGTAGCTACGTTTTTATTGCGTCCGCGTCAGGCGGCATGGACATAGAAGAGATGGCGGCAAAAAAGCCTCAAGCAGTTCTGAAAATCTTGGTAAATCCGCAGCAAGGCTTCCGCTCCTTTCATGCCACACAGCTTGCAAGAAAACTCGGTTACCACGGCACCAGCCTTTTGGAATTGGCGAGAATTTTTGAGAAACTTTACCAAGCCTGCATGGACTACGATGCAGAGCTTATTGAGATGAATCCCCTTGCAGAAACAGATGACGACGCGTTCGTTGCTTTGGATGCCCGCATCATAATGGACGATAACGCGCTGTTCAGACACCAAGAATACAAAGAGAGACTGCTGGAAGAGGAAAGAGACCGCGCTCCCCAAGAAACCGAAGCCATAAGAAACGATTTGGCTTACGTAAAACTTGAAGGAAACATAGGCGTCATCGGCAACGGCGCAGGCCTCGTAATGGCAACACTGGACATAATACAGGCTTATGGTGGAAAACCCGCGAACTTTTTGGATGTAGGCGGCGGTGCACCTGCCGAGCGAATTGCCTCGGCGCTTGAAATTGTTTTGTCAGACCCGAACGTGAAAGCCTTGTTCGTGAACATTCTCGGCGGAATAACTCGCTGTGATGATGTGGCACGCGGAATCATAGAGGCAGCAAAGAAGGTTACAATCGCAATACCCATCGTCGTCAGGCTTGTCGGGACAAACGAAGAGGAAGGAAAACGGTTGCTGGCAGAAGCTGAAATACCTGTTTTGGACAGCATGGAAGAAGCCGCAAGTCAGGTGGTTGAAGCGGTCAAAAAGGCAGATTGATATGGGAATAATAGTTGACGAGAACACACGGGCGATTGTTCAGGGAATAACAGGGACGCAGGGAAGCCTCCACACACGCCTTATGCTGGAATACGGGACAAAAATTGTGGCAGGCGTAACTCCCGGCAAAGGCGGTGAAGCGATCCATGGCGTACCCGTTTATGACACGGTGGAAGAGGCGCGAGAAAACCATTCGCCGAACGCTTCCATAATTTTTGTGCCCGCTCCCTTCGCCGCAGACGCAGCGCTTGAAGCCATAGACAGCGGCATCCAAACGGTTGTTATGATAACCGAACACGTCCCAATAAAAGACTCTGTGGCGCTGATTGCCCATGCGCGTCAAGCGAACGCAACCATAATCGGACCGAACACGCCAGGGATAATTGCGCCTGGACGGTGCAAGCTGGGAATAATGCCCGCACACGTATTCACGGCTGGCAGCGTAGGCGTAGCATCCAGAAGCGGCACCTTAACGTACGAGATAGCAGCCAGCCTCACCAAAAACCAAATCGGGCAATCCGCATGCGTCGGAGTTGGCGGAGACCCGGTAACGGGCTTGAACTTCATTGATGCGTTAGAATTGTTCAGGGAGGATACGCAGACGAAAGCCGTGGTCCTGATCGGAGAAATCGGCGGCAACATTGAAGAGCTGACCGCAGAATACATAGCGCAAGGCTATCCGAAACCCGTTGTAGCCTACGTCGCTGGACGGTCTGCGCCTCCTGAAAAACGCATGGGGCACGCAGGTGCGATAATAATGGGTGAATCGGGTACGGCGGAAAACAAGATTAGGGCTTTTGAAAGTGCGGGTGTGAAGGTGGCTGAGAAGCCGAGTGAGGTAGCCGAGTTGTTGGCAAAAGCCATGGAACCCTAGCGTGCTCTTGGTAGCTGGCACCCGAACGTTTTGAGACAAAAAGTATATTTGACAGAGAGCCATCTGAGTCTAAGCATCAGAATAGAGGTTCGCTAAATGCCGATATTAGATCCTGTTAAGAAGTCCATTGCGCAAAAGCACAGGCTGTACATGAAGATCTGCAGGGACTGCGGGGTCCGAAACGCTGCGACTGCGTTGAAGTGCAGAAAGTGTAAAGGCAAGAACTTGCGATGGAAGAAAAGAGAGCTTGTGAA
>CAZWPI010000205.1:0-2787 GCA_964636055.1 uncultured Candidatus Bathyarchaeia archaeon | reverse complement strand
AAGCGCCATTACAACCCACCCGAGCATGGAGTCGTCGGGTCCATGAGGAACAGCTTCTGAAAAACGCAAAACCGTTTCTTTTCCGAAGACAAAGGTTTTGCCATCTGCAGTCTCCAGTGCCTTAGCGTGTTTGCCGCCTGTCTTCTGGAACAGCCACGCTCGTTGCCTTTGGCTGGCGTTGATTTTCTCTCGCGGGTTCTTCATCAGCACCCTTTTGCCTTGGTAAATCTGCCGTGCTGTTTCATGTGCTTCAGTCCAGTTGACCAGCCAATCTTCGTATGAAGGCGTGTGATGGTCAAAATGATAATGGCTGATCGTGACTACCTCTGCCTTGTCCGCTGCTTCTGCAATGCGTCTGCGAAGCTTGTCAATGGTTTTGAATTCGATGGGATGCGGTGGCAAACCGAAACGGTACGGGCAAAGCGAGACTCCAGCGTCCAAGAGCATTGTAACATCAGGCGTTTCAACTAACGTACACATAGACCTGACGCCGAAACTTTCCGCCGCTAAAGGCGTTACCTTAATTTTGCGTAGCACCATTTTCAGCTCCTCCGTCCACTTTTCAGGCAGCATCAATGCTGGCGCGAACATGCCTTTCGACAACGGCTAAAACGGGCATGAAAGTAAAAACGTTCCGCTGATGCGGCGTATCTTGTGACTACATCATGACAGCCACAAAGCATTAAGTGCGAGCTTCACATGAGCATCACGGTATTAACTCCCAGCACAAGCTCTGGAAACATACATCAGTTAAAAAAGGATTGATGGAAGCTTATGAATGAGGAACACGTTAAAAACGAAGCAAAGGAAGTTGCTACACTTGCTGGGGGCTGCTTTTGGTGCACCGAAGCGGTTTTCAGCATAGTTAAAGGCGTAGAGAAAGTTGAGCCTGGCTATACTGGCGGCTCGGTGCCGAATCCCACGTATGAGCAAGTTTCCACGGGAGCAACTGGGCATGCAGAGGCTGCGCAGATAACTTTTGACCCCAGCGTAATCTCTTTCAGAGAAATTCTTGAAATATTCTTTGCAACACACGACCCGACAACGCTTAACCGTCAGGGTCCTGACGTTGGCACTCAATATCGTTCAGCGATATTTTACCATGATGAAGAGCAAAAAGCAACGGCGGAGAAAGTTATCGCAGAGCTAGAGCAAGAGGGAATTTGGGACGCCCCGATTGTTACGCAGGTGGAGCCGTTAAGGGTTTTTTACAGGGCTGAAACTTACCATAAGGACTACTACAAGAAGCATCCAAATCAGCCCTACTGCCAGCAGGTCATCACGCCTAAACTCATCAAATTGCAAAAGAGGTTCTTAGGAAAGCTTAAGGTGCCGTGAGAAATGCAGCAGTCAGAGCATGAACTGGAAAAACAAACTGTGGTTTGGTGGGCAGATTTGGACAAGGCTAAAATTATCCTGCGAGAAATCGAAAAAAAGGCGCATAACGAATTTCTACCGATTGTGGGTCTGGAAAAAGGGCGTGTTCTTGCCGAAGAAGTCAGAAATGCCAAACCAAAACGCGTTTTGGAAGTCGGCACGTTGATAGGCTACTCAGCTATTGTGATGGGTAAGGAACTGGACAAAACCGCCCAGCTGATCACCATTGAAATTCATGCGAACGAGGCGAAAACCGCCGAGGAAAACATACGAAAAGCGAAGATACCTCCAAAAGTTGAAGTGATAACTGGCGACGCAATTCAGGTCATACCCCAGTTGGATGGTGTTTTCGACTTTGTTTTCATCGACGCTGCGAAAACCGAGTATTTAGATTACTTGCGGCTGGCTGAGGATAAGCTGCGTAAGCGCACTGTGATAGTTGCTGACAACGCGGGAATTTTCGCCAACCAAATGGCAGATTACTTGGATTATGTGAGGACTTCAGGAAAGTACAGCAGCAGATACGTGCCCATGGGTGTGGACGGGCTCGAAATAACCGTCAAACTGTAATCGTAATTAAGCAACGTTTCAGCAGGCTTATCCATGTTCTATGTACGTCTTTTTTGCTGCTTCCTGCTTCATGTATTCCTTGAGTTTCTCTTCAGGTATGCATTCCTTTAATCCCGGGCAATGTTTGCTAGTGTGAAAAGCTAAAATTTCGGAGAGAGGTTCAAGAACTTCCTTGTTCAGAGAGTAACGCTTCTCTTTTCCCGAACTTTCTGAGAGAATTAATACGCAATGTTCTAGTACCTCCATGTTTTGGCGTATGACTTTTGGTTCTTGCTTTAAAGCGTTTGAAATTTCGGAAAGGGTTTTGGCTTCTTCTTTCAGAATGTCGATTATAGCTAAGCGTGTTCGGTTTGCTAGGGCTGAGAAAAACATGTAGTAGGCTTCGTTTGAGAAATCTTCCATCCTGATTCACCACACAGAGAAATGGTAATTTTAAATTACTCTAAGTTATTTAAATCTGTTGAATTATTCTTTTTGCTTTCTTCACAGAAACGTTGCGGAATAGCTGGAAAACCGAACAAAAAAGGAAGTTTTGTTGGCTGCTTAAATTCTGTTGAAGTAGTTAAGTGGCGCGTACCAATAGATCGTGAATGCTTTCTTGCATTTGGGATTTCGGCAAACCAGATCCTGTTCGAGGGCTTCGCCATGAAAAC
This sequence comes from uncultured Candidatus Bathyarchaeia archaeon, assembly GCA_964636055.1. Taxonomy (GTDB): domain Archaea; phylum Thermoproteota; class Bathyarchaeia; order Bathyarchaeales; family Bathycorpusculaceae; genus SG8-32-3. Next base: position 187 of record CAZWPI010000205.1, on the reverse strand, counting down.
TGCCTTTCAAAGGTTTTTCAAAGGAATATGCGGCGTGAATCTTATCTGGAGGCGCAGCTTCAAAAATCCAGTGACAGTTTGGGCATTCGAGGGCAAGTTTAGCTTTAGCCATCCACAACACACCCTCTAGCTAATACTTATGTCACTTCTAAGTTAAAAATTAATCTGATTAATTGCGACTTAGATG
>CAZWPI010000204.1:0-2824 GCA_964636055.1 uncultured Candidatus Bathyarchaeia archaeon | reverse complement strand
GTGAAAGAGCTTTTGGAGGAGATTCCTGAGATAAGAAAGGTTCTCAGCGGAGACGTCGAGGCGGCTTACGGCGGAGATCCCGCGGCGGTAAGCACCGAAGAGGTGATCCTCAGCTACCCATGCGTTTTGGCGATAGCAACTTACAGGATAGCCCACGAACTCTACCTGCGCGGAATCCCGTTAATCCCTCGGATAATGAGCGAGCACATGCACTCGTTAACGGGTATTGACATTCATCCTGGCGCGAAAATCGGCAAAAACTTCTTCATCGACCACGGCACGGGCGTGGTGATCGGGGAAACCACGGAAATCGGCGACGACGTGAAGCTGTACCAGGGAGTGACGCTTGGCGCTTTGAGCTTTCCAAAGGATGAAAAAGGACAGATAATCAAAGGAAGAAAGAGGCATCCAACCGTTGGAAACAACGTGGTGATTTATTCGGGGGCGACGCTTCTGGGCGCTGACGCGGTGGTCGGCGACAACGTGGTTATAGGCGGAAACGTGTGGATTACCAGCCCGGTTGCGTCGGGTACGCAGATAACCATTGCCCGTCCAGAGCTCAAGTACAAAAAGGAAAAAGTGAAACGTTGAACGGTTCTGCCCGTGTCAGAGGAGGCGGAAGTTCTCTTTCACCGTTGTCAACGCAACATGCGTGTTTGTCCGCTCGATATAAGGTAGAGCCAGCAGTTGCTTCGTGAATTTGCCGAGGTCCTCTCGGGTCTTGAATTTTGCGACGATAATAGCGTCGGTTAAGCCCGTGACGTCGTAGACGCCGCACACGTTCGGGATTTTTGCTATCTCGTTTTCCATTTCCGTGAGCCTGCCTTTGGAAACGGTTATCTCCGTCACGACAGTAAGTTCGTATCCGAGTTTTTCGTGATCCAAAATTACCGAGTAGCCTTTTATTATTCCGTCTTCTTCCATCTTCTTGATTCGCGAAAGCACGGTGCCAACAGAGACACCCACGTTTTTCGCTATTTGCCTGCTGGAAAACCGGGCGTCTTCCAAAAGGTTCTTTAAGATTTTTTTGTCAGTTTCGTTTAACTCCATAACTGTTGCCTCTTGCACGTTTTTCCAGTCAAATCAAGCTTTTCGAAACATGCTTCTGATAATCAACCGATTAGATTTATATAAGTTTAGTTTTCTCCGCTGAAAATGGAACGCGACAGCCTTAAAAAAGAGAAAAGTATGCTAGGCGGCTCGTTGAAAGCTATGTGCATCCGCGTTTGACAACAACCAGATAGCAATATTAAATTACTAGAGCAAGCCCCCAAATAAGCGTGAGTCACGTCAAAATGCAGACTAAATACGACACCATACTCGTGCTGGACTTCGGGGGGCAGTACTGCCACCTCATTGGCAGAAGAGTCAGGGAGCACGGCGTCTACTCGGAAATCGTGCCGCAGGACATAACCCCAGACGAGATTAGAAAGCTGAACGAGAAACTCAACGTTAAAGGCTTGATCCTGTCGGGCGGTCCCTCAAGCGTGTATGAGCCGAACGCGCCGAGGCTTGACCCGCGAATTCTGACGCTGAACCTGCCAGTCTTGGGCTTGTGCTATGGGCATCAGCTTGTTGCTCAACTCGTCAACGGAAAAGTGGAGCCCGCAGCCTGCAAAGAGTACGGAATAGCTCATGTCGCGGTTGACAAGCCAGTGGGCGTGCTGGAAGGCTTAGGCGGAAAAGAAAAGGTTTGGATGAGCCACGGCGACACGGTTTTCTCGTTGCCGCCCGAGTTTGAGGTGTTGGCGCACACGGAAAGCTGCCCGGTCGCCGCGTTTAGGCATAAGACGAAGCCTATTTACGGGTTGCAGTGGCATCCGGAGGTTATTCACACGGAACACGGCGAGCGCATGCTCCGCAACTTCATCTTTGAAGTCTGCAGGTGCGAGGCGAACTGGCAGATGGGCGACATAATAGCGAAGATGGTTAACGAGTTGAAAGCGGAAGTGGGCGGAGGCAGAGCCATAATAGGCTTGAGCGGAGGCATAGACTCCAGCGTCGCCACGGCGCTTGCGGCAGAGGCGTTGAATGACCGGCTTACCGCGGTTTTCGTGGATCACGGCTTCATGCGAGAAGGCGAACCCGAAGCGATCAGAGACACGTTTCAAAAATTCAAAATCAACTTTGTAATGGCAAATGCGCAAGACAGGTTTATGGCTAAGCTGAAGGACGTAACTGACCCAGAAAAGAAACGTAAGATTATCGGAGAAGAGTTCATTCGAGTTTTCGAAGAAAAAGCCGAGACGGCTGGCGCTGATTACCTAATCCAGGGAACCATTTACCCCGACAGAATCGAGTCGGGCTTCAGGAAGCACTCGGACAAGATAAAAACCCACCACAACGTGGCTGGGCTCCCAGCGAAAATCAAGTTCAAAAAAATCTTGGAGCCGCTGCGCGATCTGTACAAGGACGAGGTGAGGAAGGTCGCCGAGATGCTGGGCTTGCCCAAAGAAATCGTCCATAGGCAGCCGTTTCCCGGACCTGGGTTGGCAGTTAGAATTATTGGCGAGTTAACCGAGGAAAAAGTTAGAATCGCGAAGAAAGCAGACAAGATAGTGACGGATGAAATCGAGAAGAACGGTTTAGCGGAACGCCTCTGGCAGTACTTTGCGGTGTTAACGGACACCAAAGCCACGGGCGTGAAAGGGGACGCCAGAGCCTACGGCTACGTGGTCGCCGTCCGAGCCGTGGAAAGCCGCGAAGCCATGACCGCCAGCTTCGCCCAAATCCCCTACGCTGTCCTGGAGACAATCTCCACAAGGATAACCAACGAGATACCAGAAGTCACCCGCGTAGTTTACGATGTCACGCACAAGCCACC
>CAZWPI010000203.1:0-2843 GCA_964636055.1 uncultured Candidatus Bathyarchaeia archaeon | reverse complement strand
AGTGCGCTTCCCACGTTTAATTTCCGTGAAGGTGTTTTCGAAAAAGCCGATAAGATAGGCGGGTTTGCCATGGAAAAAATCAAAGTCGGTAACCGCGGCTGTCCACAGTGCAACATGACCTGTGGTAATGTGGTTAAAGACTCTGACAGGAAAGAAGCGGAGATTGATTACGAAAACATAGTCATGCTGGGCTCAAACATCGGCTTGGGCAATCTTAAACAGGTTGCGGCTTTAAACCGTGCTGCAGATGAACTTGGTTTGGACACAATCTCGCTGGGAAACGTGATAGGATTCGCCATGGAAACTTCCGAAAAAAGACGGATTCCTGAAAGAATTCACTGGGGCAAATTCAAAGAAACCAAGGAGTTGATTAACGACATAGCCTATAGGCGAGGTTTCGGAGATGTTCTCGCGGAAGGCGTACAGGCTGCTGCTGCCAAAATAGGTCATGGGTCAGATGGCTGGGCTATGCATGTCAAGGGTTTGGAGATAAGCGCTTATGATTGCCACGCTGCACCTGCCATGGCGTTGTCTTACGCCACAAGCTCGATTGGTGCCCACCACAAGGACGCGTGGGTGATCCATTGGGAAGTCCAGTTTGGACGCGAAAGCTACAGCGAAGAAAAAATCAACAAGGTAATAGAGCTTCAGCGCCTCCGTGGCGGCGTTTTCGAATCTCTCACCGTTTGTCGTTTACCTTATGCTGAGCTCGGCTTCGAACTTGAGTGGTACTCGAAGTACCTTCACGCGGCAACGGGAAGAGAAATGCCCTTCAACGCTTTAATCTACACCGCCGATAAAACGTTAAACTTGATTCGCGCGTTTTGGATACGCGAGTACGCAAGCAACTGGACGAGGGATATGGACATGCCACCTGCCAGATGGTTTAAAGACCCTCTGACCGAAGGGCCGCTGAAAGGCGCGATGCTTGATGCGTTGAAATACGATGTTATGCTGAAGAAGTATTACAGAAAGAGAGGCTGGGACGAAAGAGGAGTACCTAAGAAGACAACGCTGAAAAAACTCGGTTTGTCAGACGTAGCTAAGCAACTTGACGCGTATGTACAATTATCTGAGTAGAAAAAGCGCGTTTAGTATGATCGGGCGAAGTACACCATTTCCACAGCTTTCTCTCCGCAGTAGACGCAGTCGCTTATGGGTTTCTCCTTTTCGAAGGGTCTCAGCCTGATTGTGGCTCCAGTTTCTTCCTTTATTTTTTCTTCGCATTCCGAGCTGCCGCACCACGCGGCTTTGATGAAACCACCTTTACTTGCGAGCGTTTCCTTGAAGTCACCGTAGTTCTGCACGGTTGCCGTTTTCTCTTCTAAGGCTGTTTTGGCTTTAGCGTAGAGGTTGTTCTGGGTTTCTTCAAGAAGCTTTTCTACGGCTTGCGCCGCGTCGGTCATTTTGGCAGTGGTTTTCTGGTAGGTGTCGCGTCTTGCCAAGGTCACCTGCTCCTGCTTGAGGTCTCTGGGACCTATTTCTATCCTGATGGGCACTCCTTTTAGTTCCCACTCGTTGAATTTCCATCCAGGCGTGTACTCTGTGCGGTCGTCCAAGATGGCTGCAACGCACTTTGCCTTGAGTTTTTCCAGAATCTCTTTGGCTTTCGTCAGGATGGCGCTGGAATCTGCTTTCTTGTAGGTTATGGGAACTATGACCACCTGGACTGGAGCGACCTTCGGCGGTATAACTAGTCCTCTGTCGTCGCCGTGAACCATAACTAACGCGCCTATCAACCGTGTGGATATGCCCCATGAGGTTTGCCAAACCTGATGCTCCTTCTCGTCTTCTCCGATGAAGTTTATGTTGAAAACCTTGGCGAAGTTTTGGCCGAGGTTGTGGCTCGTCCCCATCTGTAACGCTTTTCCATCGGGCATCATGGCTTCCAGCGTGGTCGTGTAAAGGGCTCCAGCGAACTTTTCGCTCTCGGTTTTTACTCCGACAAGCACTGGAATCGCCAAGTAGCTTTCCATCACGTCCTTGTATTCACCGAGGATGTCCATCACTTCTTTTTCGGCTTCTTCGCATGTAGCGTGGGCTGTGTGACCCTCTTGCCACAGGAACTCTCTGGTCCTCAGAAAGGGTTTGGTGGCTTTGGTTTCCCATCTGACGATGTTACACCATTGATTGATTTTAACGGGCAGGTCGCGCCAGCTTCTAATCCACTTGGCGAAGGTGGCGTAGATTATCGTTTCAGACGTTGGCCTAATCGCAAGCTTTTCTTCCAGCTTGGTGCTTCCGCCTTCGGTTACCCAAGCGACTTCTGGCACGAACCCCTCGAAGTGCTCAGCCTCTTTTTTCAGAAAACTTTCGGGGATGAACATCGGGAAATAGACGTTTCTGTGTCCGGTTTCCTTTATTTTCCGGTTGAATACGTCTTGGATTTTCTCCCATATGGCGTAAGATTGCTCTCGGAAGATCATGCAGCCTTTTATGGGCGCGTACTCTGCCATTCCAGATTTCAGGACGACTTCGGTGTACCATTCCGAGAAATCCGCGCTTTTCTTTACGGTCACTCCAGTGTCTGACATAGTCTTTCTCTCCTTCTGTTTTACGCTGGCAGCATATAACCGTAACGCAGAGCGCCTGCAGATTTTTTGGCGAAAAAACGAAAGTAAACAGAATTTCAGTGCTTAATGATGGCTGCGCTTCTTGAAGTACACCAGCAAGCCTAAGCCGATGATGACCGCTGACGCTCCGGAAGCGGTTGCCACAAGCGCCGCCGGGAAAGGAACCTCCAGTCAACATTTCTTGACTAACGCGTATTTGCCGCCTAACAGCCGATCAACGCAGAAACGCACCAGCGCTTTCTTTTTCCTTTAAATAGTTTCTTTATATAA
>CAZWPI010000202.1:0-2847 GCA_964636055.1 uncultured Candidatus Bathyarchaeia archaeon | reverse complement strand
CGCCTTGAACTCGCCTGTTAGCTGACTGTTAAAAACAGCCAAAACCGCGCCTGCCCGCAGCCCATATAGGCTCGCCAACGTGTATAGGGTAGCGGTCTCCATTTCCAGGTTCAGCACTCTTGCTTTCTGCAACGAAGGAAGCATGTTTGCCATCTCGGGAGTCTCGCCCAGTCGGTTGGGACGGTTTTGGCCTGCGTAAAAGTCGGCGGTTGTGGCGGTTACGCCCACATGGTAGTTTGAGATGCCCAAGGTTTCGGCTGCTTCAATCAGCGCCAGCAAAACCTCATAGTTTGCTGCGGCTGGATATTCGGGAATGATGTAGCAGTTGCTCGTGTAGTCTAAGCGCACGGCTGCAGAAGAGATTATAATGTCTCCGCATTCGATGCCGCGTTGTATGGCGCCCGTGCTGCCTACTCTGATGAAAGTGTGCACGCCTATGTTTGATGCTTCATTAAAAGCGATGGACATGCAAGCCGGACCTATCCCGCTGGATAGCGCAGAGATAGGGACACCCTTATACTTGCCTGTGTAACTGCGAAACTCGCGGTTGCTGGAAACTTCTTTTGCCGTATCCCAAAAACGGGCGATTCTTGGAACACGGTCAGGGTCGCCTGGCACAAGAAGGTACTCGGCTAAGTCGCCGCGTGCGCAAGCAATATGGTACTGTTTGCCATTCGAAGATTTTGCGTGCACATGCCTCACCACTCTAAAGGCTAGCGTCGCAAGATTTAACAATGACGCAAAATTTCAAGCAGGCTAACAAAACGTTTACCTATCACTCCCTGACGTAAAGGAGGCATGTACGTAGTAAACACCAGAGCCTTATATCCTGTAAAGAGGCTTTTCAGCACCACACACCGGTAACAAACATTCAATGTCTGCTTCGCTGCCAAAGCCAACCCCTATGTCAGCATTTATGCAAGGCGGATATAATATCATGCGAGCGGCCCCAGAACCCGACAACCTATGGTTGAATCTATTTATAGAGGGGGTATAGACAAAAAATCGCACAACAGACAGCAAGAGCACAGCCCGTAACTTAAAGTTATCAATTTGTTTTCTCAACCCTCACGCGCTAATTCCAGCCGAAAACAGAGGATAAAACCAACGTAGCCAGAAGAGAGCATTGACCACTAAATTCAGACAACAAGATCCGCCAAGTCCACGCTGTGCTCGTAGATCTGCCTCAGAAAGGACGCTGCAGCCAAGATTTGCGGCATTACTTCGACAGGTTGGTCCTTCGCAACCTTCTCAATATCCACGAACAGTGTTTCGATTCTCTCGTATATGTTCCGCACGTTTTCGGCTATGGCTATGTCTTTGTTTACGAATGATTTCAGCGCTTGTTCATGAGCATCATAGCAAAGCGCCTGCAAACCAACCAAAAGCTTCCCCAATTCTTCAGAAGGCTTGATCCCATTAAGCTCCATCGTCTTAGCAGCTATTTTCACGGACGCATCCCCTATAGCTTCAATCAAGCTCGCTGCCAAACGGTAGTCTAAGCAGTCTATAGGAGTTATCCCAAGCTTCTCACTTAGACGAGGATTCTGAATTATTGTACGCAGAATGCGAACCAAAAGGAAATAAAGCCTGTTGCTTTCATCATCCCGAGCAATAACGCTTTTAGCCCGCTGCAAATCTCCATCAACAAAAGAGTTGACAACATCTCGATTCATTCCCGCTACAATAGCATAATTACGGCGCAAAATCTTCTCCGGCGGAAAACCAGAAGGCTCCAACAGACACTGCAACACTATCTGAGAGTAGTTCTCCTCAACAATCTCCAACCCAATTAAAGAACCTACCGTCGCCTTAACGACGTTTCTAACGTCAAGCTCAATACGCTCTTTTGCTTCAATGCGAATAATATCAAAACCAAGCAGATAACGCCCAATAATCTCACGACTCAAATATGGCCCAGCGCTTAAAGTCGCAACTCTAGGCAGCTGCTCAGCATCATACTTCGGATCTATGAGAAGCTTACCGTCGCTGGTTTCATCAAGAGCAATCAAAGCGCCTTTTCTCAAACCATGTTCTTCAGCCCAAGACCTCGGCAAACAAACAAAAAATGTGCCAGTGGGCGTACGCTGCACCTTGCGCAATTCACCCATTACAATTATCCCCCTCAACACTACCTAAATCTGGAAATAACACATCTAAATAATAAATCGTGTATATAAACTTGAAAGTAGATGATAGAACTTAAGGGCAAATGTGTAATTGGTATAGATTTGGCAGGATCAAGCATAAACCCAACTGGATGGGCAATGCTAAAAGGCAAGGCGCTGAAAACCTTTCTGCTCCATACAGATAAAGAAATTATAGAAAACACGGAAAGGAATCACCCAACACTCATAGCCATAGACGCACCTTTCAGCCTACCAAAAAGGACGAGTTATTTTAGAAAAGCAGACAAAGAAATGATAAGGAAAGGCTACAGAGTATTTCCTCCAAATCTCCCCGCTATGAAAAAACTTGCCCTGCGAGCAATAAGATTGAATAAGCTAATAGAAGAGAAAAGGTATAAAGCAATTGAAGTGCATCCAACTTCAACCCGGAAAGCACTGCAAATGCCATTAAAAGATTGGAAGGCAATCCAAGAAATCCTAAAAACACTTGGGCTGAAAGGAGAAGTAGAAACACGCCCTTTAGCGATACATGAAATCGACGCAGTTACAGCTGCTTTAACAGCAGTTCTCCACCTGAAAAGGCAAACTGAACTCATAGGAGATGACAAAGAGGGCTGCATAATCGTTCCAAAGAAGAGAGACTGGAGAACCCTGATATGAGCGAAAGAGAAAAACTTCAAAGAGCCGTTGAGGCAACGATTGCAGCAGGATACCAGCT
>CAZWPI010000201.1:0-2873 GCA_964636055.1 uncultured Candidatus Bathyarchaeia archaeon | reverse complement strand
ATAATTCCAGTAGGCGGAAAAGCAACACGGCTTCTGCCGCTCACAGCAGAAACAAGCAAAGCCGCCCTCCGACTGTTAAACAGGCCTTTGGTGGAATTCTCGCTTCTGTCGCTTGCCCGTCAAGGCATCCGCAACATCATCTTCGGAGTGAAAGGCTACACGAACTACAGGGACCTGTACGATTATTTCGAGGCAGGCTACGGCTTCTCCGTTCGGTACAATATTAAACCGCGCCTTCACATAAAATATCAGCCTAACGTGGATGACCTTGGAAGTGCTGATTCGGCAAGAATAAACATGGAATACTACGAGGTCAACAATCCAGTCTTCGCGGTGCAAGGCGACAACGTTTTCGAAATCAGCGTGAAAGACCTCTTACGTTTTCACCGGGAAAAAGGCGCGTTGATGACCATCGTGCTCCGTGAAGTACAGAACGTCGAAGGCTTAGGCATCGCCGACATCGACAAGAACAGCCGCATCCGACGCTTCATCGAGAAGCCGCTGCCTAAAGACGCGCCCAGCAACCTTGCCAACACAGGCTTATACGTGCTTTCACCCGAAATCAAAAATGTCTTCAAAGAGAAAGGCGTCAAACAGATAATGAAGGAGAAAAACCGCTTAGACTTCGGTTACGACTTCATACCTTACTTGACTCAAACAGGGCATCCAGTTTATGGTTACACGTTAAAGGGAAACTGGTTTGACGTGGGTACCCCTAAAAACTATTTGGAAGCCATGAAGAAACTGCTCCACGGAGGCTTCAGCATGCTTACCGATTTCGGCGGAAGAATCAGCGAAAAGCAGCAGATATGGGTTCAGGGAGAAAGCAGCGACTCAGAACAAAGAAGAGAGGAGATCATTAAGAAAATCAAGCAGGGGAAAATAGAGATTGAAGGCGCCGTGCTCATCGGCAGACACTGCCAGATAGATGACGGGGTCAGAATAGCGAACTCCTGCATAGACAATTTCACGAGAATCGGTAAAGGCGCCACCATAGAAAACTCGGCCATTCTGGACCGGGTTATAATCGGAGAGAAAGCCGAAGTCCGCGACAGCATAGTTGGCAGGCACGCCACGATTCTTTCGAGCGGTCGGAAACAGACGAAGATAAATGAGGTTTCAGTCATCGCCGACGACGTTACCATTGAGGAAGGCTGCATGTTGACGGCGACAAAGATTTATCCACACCAGCACGTGAGAGGAGAGTTCAAAAACCAAATATTGATGCCGAGCTAAGCCTTAAACCACTTGAAAATCAGATACTTGGTTTTCTCTGCAGCCAAGTCTGGCACGGCGATTATGAACCGTTTCCGCACCGTGGTCGCAAGCCGCCCAGCCTTCACGATTTCCGTGGCTGACATTTCAGAGCCCGCTTTCTTCACGGAAACCATGTAGGGCGCGTGTTCAACGCCTGGACCGTACTTGTAGACGGCGAAGTCGCAGCCGAACTTTATGCCTGGCGTTACGATCAAGCCGCTGTCCCGCAGATCCTGGTAAACCGCGTATTTCTCTTCAAACTCGTCGTACAGCTGCTTGGCTTTTTGCCGGAGCTTCTTGAGCCCGACCTTGCGCTTTGCTGAGCCTTCGTAAATGGCTATTTTGTCCTTCTCAACCAGGTATAAGCCTTCCATCAAATCCAGAAGTAGGGGGACTTTGAACTCGGGGATTTTCGGTTTTGGGATTCCAAGTGGTTTGCCGTAAAACCCTGTTTTGTACAGCTTTGAGCCTTCTGTGGGGTTCCAGACTACGAGGAAGTTTTCGATGAGTTCGACTTTGATTTTAGGCATGAAGGTTTTTCGCTCTCTCTGTGTTACATTATGAAGGATAGTATGCGTGCTGTGTCTGCTGCGTCTTCGGCTTTGTCCGCTGAGTTTTCTAGAAGTTGGAGGACGTCGCGCATGAGCAGCAGGACTGGGAGGTCGAGTTTGCTGCTGAGGACTTTTATCGACAGTGCGCGGTAGAGGTCGTCCACGGTTCTTTCGGCGATTTCGACGTCTTTGGCTTTTTCCAGGGTTTTGGTTGAGCCGTAGTTTAGAACCATCATTGTTTCCCTAAGCCTAAGCACCGCGTCAAAAACGGCTTCGGAAAGCTTCAGCAGGTCTTTTTTTATGTCGCTTGGCACGTTCCAGTTGTGCTCCATTATTTCGATGAGGAAGTAGGCGATGCCTTCGGAGAAATCTGCGATTTCGCTTGAGAGGTTTGTGAACCTGAGGAAGTCTTCTCGGCTGATGAGGATGGCTCCTATCTCGGCTAGTTCCGTAGAGACCATGCGTCTAGCGGCGATGACTTCTTCTTCGCCTTTTCTTATTTCGCTGAAGAGTTGTCGGGCTGAGTCTTTATCGCCTTTCGAGAAGCGCTCGACCAGCTGAGGGATTTTTCTTGTGAGGTCTACGACCTTGCGTAGGCTATCCTGAAGCGCGTTTAAGGCTCTGCGCTTTAAGCGTTGCTCGGTTTCTGCTGGAAGTACCAATCTTGTTTCCCGCCCATAAATATCGCTGATCTTTCCAACATTTAGTATTGCAGGTGTATTAAAAAAGCTAACTACTTGATTTGAGCAAAGTGCCTAAATCGTTGAAGTTTATTTTTTCTTGGAAGTACTTGTGCAGCCGCTCGGGCAAGTCGCTGATTCTGGTTCTGACTTGCTGCCATGTGTCGCGGTCTCGGATGGTGACGGTGCCGTCGTTTAGCGTGTCGTAGTCTAGTGTTATGCCCAGGGGGATGCCTGCTTCGTCGGCGCGTGCGTATCTTCTGCCTATGCTGCCTGTTTCGTCGAGTTCCGCTGCGAAGCCTTCGTTTACGAGTAGCTGGTGTACTTCCTGTGCTTTTTCTGTTATGCCGTCTTTGCTTACGAGGGGGTAAACGCCGACCTGTGT
>CAZWPI010000200.1:0-2877 GCA_964636055.1 uncultured Candidatus Bathyarchaeia archaeon | reverse complement strand
GGATGGCCCTGGACCTTTTGGGCTAGCAAGGCTTTCAATAAATCTTTTGAACTGGAAAGTCATAATTAGCGCCCTACACTCTAATTAAAGCGGCTAATTATTATAATTTATGACTTTGCAAAAGCGCAGATGGCAGAGCGATTGAATTTCTGTTCTTTGCACCATTATGAGTAGGCTGTGAAGCCTTTTATTTTGAACCAGTTTCGGGGCGAGTGCATGACGCTTTCAATCTTTGTAAGCTGTCACCGAGATTTCCACGAGCGCACTGGGCACCAGTTCTATTCCCACCGTCGCGCGAGTAGGAAACACATTTCCAAAGTACTTCGCATATTCATCGTTAAATTCCCTGAACAGCGCCATTGACGAGAGGTACACGTTGGATTGGACAACATCACTTAGGTTGTAGCCCGCAGCTTGCAGTATCGCCTTTATGTTTTCCATGACCCTGACGGTCTGCTCTCTAATGCCATTTGCAACGATTCTGCCTTTTTCGGGGTCTATCGCCACTTGACCTGAAACAAACAGGAACTTGTCCACTTTTATTCCTTGACTGTACGGACCTACAGGTGCAGGCGCGTTTTCAGTTTGTATAACCTTTTTCATTTATTTTTTCCTCTGGAATTTCTTTGGCGTTCAGACTTAAAATGGCTTTTACGGATGAGACAGTTGCCGAAGTAGCTTGTTTAGTTCTACTCCATTATGTAGAAAGCCTTTTAAGAAAAATGAAGTTATTAAAACCCTCATCACAAATTCAATCGGCGATTCCTATGCGAAAAAAAGGAAAATACTTGTTCACTTCAGAATCCGTGGGTGAGGGACACCCAGACAAAGTCGCAGACCAAGTGTCAGACAGCGTTTTGGATGCTATTTTGTGCAACGACCCCCACGCTAGAGTTGACTGCGAAACGTTAGTGATGCAGGGAAACGTCATAGTCACTGGTCAAATCACAACCTCTTGCTACGTGTCAATACCTAAGATCGTTAGAAAAACCCTGAGAGAAATCGGGTTTGACAACGCCAAAGATGGGCTGGATTGGGAAACCTGCGGCATTTTGGTTTCTTTGGAGGAACAGTCGCCAGATATTGCGATGGGCGTAAACGAAAGCGAAGACCATGAGCAAGGCGCTGGAGACCAAGGAATGATGTTTGGGTACGCCACAAAAGAGACGCCTGAGTTAATGCCTCTGCCCATAATGCTCGCACACAAGCTTGTCAAGAGATTGTCGGACTGCAGAAAACAGAGAATTTTGCCCTATTTGAGACCAGACTGCAAATCACAAGTCACAGTGGAATACTGCGATGGAAAACCCACAAGAGTAACCACCGTCGTAATCGCTGCCCAGCACACCCAGAAAGTTGATGAGGAAAAAGTCAAGGAAGACGTAATCAACGAAGTGATTAAGAAAGTCATACCTGCAGACAAGTTAGACAAGGAAACAAAATACATCGTTAACGGAACTGGAAGGTTCGTGATTGGAGGAACCCTAGCGGATTCAGGCCTGACAGGCCGAAAAATCATCGTTGACACCTACGGAGGCTTTGGAAGCCACGGCGGCGGATGCTTTTCAGGAAAAGACCCCTCAAAAGTTGACAGGTCAGGCTGCTACATGGCAAGGTACATCGCCAAAAACATCGTTGCCGCAGGATTAGCTGATGAGTGTGAGGTTCAATTATCGTACGCTATTGGCGTGGTACATCCGATCTCCGTGTTCGTGGATACATGTGGCACTGGAAAGTTGCCTGATGAAGAGATTCTGGAATTGGTGAAGAAAAACTTTGACATGAGACCAAAAGCGATCATAGATCATTTGCGGCTTCTCAGACCGATATACCGAAAAGCAGCGGTTTTTGGGCATTTTGGAAGGGAAGATCCAGACTTCACGTGGGAAATGACCGACAAGACGGAAGTACTGCGGAAAGCGCTGAAATCGGCCAACAAAGAATAACTTTAAACTTCTATTCTTTTACAATTGATGCTTATCTGTCAACGTCCTTTTTGTTTAGTGCAATGAACGGCGAAGCTTGGAAATCGCCTGTCTCAGTTTCAATCAAACTTGGGTTCAACTGTGCTTTTCACGATCACAGCAAAAACAATAGAGTAAAAAATGTGAAATTGCCGAATAAAAATATCCTTTTCCATGCTTTTTAGCTAAAGATGTACCAAAAGCTGATAAACCCGTTTTTTCTCTTTCAACATCGGAAGAGGGGAATCAAAATAGGCTGCGGCATCTTCGGTGCAATAAACTTCGAAAAGAAACCGGTCTTCCCATACGTTTACTGGGGTCTCCGCGCCCAAAACCACCGAGGACACCAGTCCCACGGTTTCCTCACGTACAACGGCGAACAATTTTATGTTTACAAAAACCTCGATCTAGTCCCTAAATTACGATCCAGTGCCATACAAGAATGGTTCGGGCGGCTGCCAGGCTCAATGGGCATAGGCAATGTCCGATACACCACTTCTGGAAAATGCGACGACGCTTCGCTGCTGGAAGGCACCCAGCCAGTCACCGCTTCAATAAACGGGTTGAAACTTGCACTCTCGTTCAACGGCAACATCGTCAACACGCAACAGCTCAGAAAGGAAACCGATCAGTATTTCGCTGATTTACCGTACAGCTGTGATTCCGATTTGGTCTGCCGCAAGTTGCTGCTTGAACTGAAACATCGCAAAGACTTGACAGCTGCCGTCAGCGAGTGCATGCGAAGCATTGACGGCGCTTTTTCCGTAGCTGGCATAACCGGAGAAGGCGATTTCTTCGCTTTCAAAGACCAACATGGGATAAAGCCGCTTTGCGCAGGGCACAGCCCAAACGAGGCAACTTTCGCTTTTTCTTCAGAAACCGTGAGTTTAGACATGAACGGTTTTGTAAGAGA
>CAZWPI010000199.1:0-2878 GCA_964636055.1 uncultured Candidatus Bathyarchaeia archaeon | reverse complement strand
TCTCCAGATTATGAGTCTGGCGCCCTAGCCAGGCTAGGCTACCCCGGCACAAGCTGTCTTCCAGTTTTGACCCTGATATTGACTTCTTAGAGTCAATGATGTCTTGGTCAAGCTCTGGGTCAATACAGCCTGCAGCTATGTAACTCTCCTTACTTTGAATTAAATCTTTTTCATTTAAGATTATAAGCCGTGCTTTCAGTATTCCAGAGATCGCTGGCAATGAGAAAACTTGTTTAGTCTCCAGCTTTCATTCACGATGGGAAGAAAGAATAAGGAATATTGAAGAGCATAGATGGAGAGACAATAGCTTTAGCTTGAGGGATTCCTGCAATTCAAGCGATCTTCGCGGAATGGTTGAAGTGGAAAATGGAGAACGGGGAGGGTAATGCTTGCAGTCTAAGGAGAATAGAATAGAGGACTCCTGCAAGCACTGCTTTCCCTTCAACATTTTCACTGCCGTTTTGTGCATTTAAATACTTTTCAGATTTATGTCCAAATCTTTACCAAATCTTTGCCAACTAAAACATGCTTCTTCTGCCTTGGCACAAATTAATCTGGCTTTGAAGTAATCCCAGCGCGCTTTCAATTTGTTAGTAACATAAAGCCGGGTTTTTATAGCTAAGAAATATTAGAAACGCGCTTTCTAGTTGAATTATAATGTCCAGCCTTGAAAAGCCAGTTCCTGACACGATAAGACGGATTTACTCTGCCTTGGTCAAGAAGCCACGCAGTCTTGAAGAGTTGGTTAAAATAACCAGTGTTGATGAAGCTACTCTTGATTCTGCTCTTCGTTTTCTCAAAGAGAAAGGAATGATTGTCAGCTACAATTTTGCTAACCGCGCAACGTTCAGAATGGTTAGGACTCAACCCCTGAGATACGGCTGGAATCTTCCTTGGCTTGATCTAATGATGAGCGATGACGACTGGAAAACTCCATGGACACATGTTGTTTACAGGAAGGCGGCGGAAGACGAGGCTGAAGGTAAGCTGAACAAGAGGTTCAGGAAGCTGCTTAAAGACTTGCTGGTTGACCCCAACTTAGACCTTATCGAGGTTTTGGAGGAGCTTGAAATGACCGATGTTCCGCTGGAGGTTTTTAAGCTTCACAACCAAGAACCGTACTGCCTGGAATGCCTAAAGAAAGAGAGGCGATTTGTCAGAATGATTCTATGCGAAAAAAGCGAAGAACACTGCTGTCCCAACTGCGGAGTGGTACGAGAAACACTTCTGGTGAAACGCCGCTAAAACCGATTCACCTTAGAGATGCAATCAGAGAAACAAAAGGGCTTGACTATGTTGCTGTACATTCCAGCCTATTTAAAGGGGAGGGGGTAGTCGTTTCCGAGCACTAGAGAATCCTCACCTTAGAAGTTTTCATCTAAAATCGAAAGCGGCTGCTGTCAAGTTTAAATCTTCTCTACCTTAGAAGGTGTTCCAATGTACGCCGTGTTTGCCAAGCCGATGAAAAGCCCAGTTTCAACCACGCCTGGAACCATCTTAAGCTTCAGCTCGAGCTCCGCAGCGTTGTCTATCACTCCGAAATTGGCGTCTATGACCACGTTTCCGTTATCGGTTATCACGGGTCCAACCTTGCCCTTTCCTTCTCTAAGGCTTGGCTTACCACCAACCGCTTCTATTCTGCGCTTCACCACGGCTATGGCGAAGGGCAAAACTTCAACTGGCACAGGCTGATCATTTTCGCCTAGCGCCTTCACTTTTTTGCTTTCGTCAGCTATGATAATGTTCTGTTTTGATGCTGAAGCCACGATTTTTTCTCGGGCTAATGCTGCACCCATGCCTTTGATCAAGTTTAGCTTTGGGTCTATCTGGTCAGCGCCGTCAATTGCCACATCAAGCACGGGATGCTCTTCAAGGGTGGTTACCGCGATTCCATGTTTGACGGCTAACAAGAACGCTTGGTAGGATGTTGGAACGCCCAATATGCTCAAGCGCTCGCGTTTTATTCTTTCGCCCAACGCTTCTATGGCGTATGCGGCTGTGCTTCCGCTTCCCAAACCCACGATGAAGCCGTCTTTAACGTGCTCGACAGCCGCGTAAGCCGCGTTTTTCTTCGCCGCTTCAACCCATTCCTGTTTAGGATTCAATTTCCATCTGCCCCAGTTTGTCTAAGACTTTTTCCACTTCGCTTCTGATCTCCTCTATTCGTTTCTCGGCTTCGCTCTTCGGGCTTGGTTTTGCTGGCGCTTTCTTCTTCCTTTTCGTTTTCTCTTCTTCCTCTTCTTCGCCAGCTTCCAACTCCTCAAGCATCTGCGGTTTCGGCATCTTCACAGGTATCTCTTTCACGGTTTCCACGTCGATTTTTGACCGCAGCTCTTCCACTTTTGAGTTTAGGTCTCCGAAGCGTTCGCTGAAAAGTTTCATCAAGTCTTCCTGCATGCCTTCAAGCTCGTGCAACGTCACGATGGTTTCGTCTTTCGCCATGGACTCTTTGACAGCCATCATGCGGTTTTTGTAGGAGCCTGCAAGCCTTTCTCGCTCTTGCTCGCTGATTTTCCCTTCCGCATGCGCTTCGTAAAGCCGTCTTATTGCGTCGCTTAGAATTTCCCTTTCCAAATCCAAGATGCGCAGTTCATCCTTGGCGTGAGATGCGTCGTTTAACTGCACGCTCTTTGTAATCTTAAAAGGTAAACCTCTAAAGTCTGGTTCTGCTTCGGATTTTCGAGGTGCTTCTGCGGGTTTTCTCCCAAGTTTTCTCATAGCGTAGATGACGATTACGCAGGCGATGGTTACAACTACCACCACTATCGCTATTATGGTTGCAGGGTCGCCTAAAGCCATGTTATCCTCTGTACTTCAATTGCTTTTTGTATATATATAAATTATATAGCGTGTTTCCGACATGCTGTCCGCATGGAAC
>CAZWPI010000198.1:0-2886 GCA_964636055.1 uncultured Candidatus Bathyarchaeia archaeon | reverse complement strand
ACGGGAATAGAAGTGGGCGCTGACCGCGTGGTCGCCTGCGACACCGTCGGCGTTTTGACACCTGAGCGGAGCTACAAGTTTTACGGAGACTTACGGGAATCACTGAACGTGCCCGTCGTCAGCGTGCACTGCCACAACGACTTCGGCATGGCAGTAGCCAACACGGTTGCGGCGTTGCGTGCTGGCGCCAACCAGTTCCACGCCACCATAAACGGATTGGGCGAACGCGCCGGAAACGCTTCGTTGGAGGAGATTGTGGTCTCGCTGATGGCGCTGTACAAGCTGAAGCTGAACATCAAGACGGAGAAGCTGTACGGCATCTCCCAGTTCGTGCAGCGGCTGACAGGCGTTTACGTGCAGCCCAACAAAGCCATCGTGGGCGAGAACGCGTTCACGCACGAGTCAGGCATCCACACGCAGGGCATGCTTGCAGACCCCTCCACCTACGAGCCGATAGCGCCTGAACTGGTCGGCGGAACACGGCGGCTAGCGTCTGGGAAACATTCAGGTTCGGCTGGAATTAAGGCCACGTTGGCTGGCATGGGATTGGCACCAAACGAGGAGCAACTACAGGAAATCTTTGACCGCGTCAAAACCGTCGGCGACAAAGGAAAGACAGTCACGGACGCGGACCTGCTGGCAATCGCCGAAAACGTGCTGGGCTTAGGCAAAGAGAAGCCGATCCAGCTTCTGGAGGTAACGGTGGTCAGCGGCAACACGGTCACGCCAACCTCTTCAGTCAGGCTAAAACTCAACGAGAAAGAGGTTTCTGGCGCAGCCATGGGCGTGGGTCCAGTAGACGCCGCAATAAACGCCGTGAAGAAAGCCATCCAAGAAGTGGAGCCGATCCTGCTGGAGCAGTATAACGTAAAGGCGATCACTGGCGGAACAGACGCCATGGTGGAAGTGATGGTTCGCATGCGCAAAGGCGACAGAACAGCCACAGCAATGGGCGTGCGAGAGGACATCGTGATGGCAAGCATGGACGCAGTGATAAGCTGCATGAACGTACTAACAACAGACTACAACAACAAACGCTGACGATGCTCCATAAAAGGCAAAAATCACAGCTTAAGGCGATTTCTTAGAAGAACAAGAGCCATCACACACACCTCTGCAGTATTTTGACACCACAAACTTTTTAAATGAAAAACGTGGCTAGAATCAAGGTACGTGAGGTTTCACGGAGGCATTGTAAAATGAGGGATCGACACCTCAATAGCTGGGATCGATGGGTACTTATTCTCTAATTCTGTTAGGACACCCTCTGAAAACGCCTCAATTAAGCAATCAGCCAAAACAATTGGCAATTATTTTTTAAACAAGTTTTCAAGTAATGAGGTAGAAGAAAAATGACCAAAATGTCAGGAGCAAAAGCTCTACTAGAAACCCTTGAACGCCAAAACGTAGAAGTGATCTTCGGAATACTCGGAGGAGCTCTACTTCCCATATACAATCACTTCTACAAGTCAAAGATAAGGCACATACTCTGCAGGCACGAGCAAGGCGCCGCACACGCAGCCGACGGCTACGCACGCGCCTCAGGCAAAGCAGGAGTGTGCATGGCAACCAGCGGACCAGGAGCCACAAACCTCGTCACAGGCATCGCCAACGCCTACATGGACTCCTCGCCGATAATAGCCCTAACAGGACAAGTTCCCACCGGCGGCATCAACACATCCTACATGATAGGCAGAGACGCCTTCCAAGAAGCAGACATCATAGGCATAACAACGCCCATAACCAAACACAACTTCCAGCTAAGAGAAGCCGCAGAAATCCCAAAAACCGTGAAAACAGCGTTTTACATAGCAACCACAGGCAGACCAGGACCAGTTCTAATAGACATCCCTAAAAACGTGCAAACAGAAGTCGCAGACATAGATTTTTCAAACGGGATTCAAATTCGCGGATACAAACCAACAACCAACCCGCACCCCCTGCAAATCAGAAAAGCCGCAGAACTGCTAGCAGAAGCAGAACGCCCAGTCATCTTGGCAGGAGGCGGAGTGATAACCTCCAACGCTTCCCCTGAACTGTTACAGGTGGCAGAATTGCTGATGGCGCCCGTAGCCACCACTTTCATGGGCAAAGGATCTTTCCCTGAAACGCACCCGCTGTCCCTAGGAAGCATAGGAATGCATGGGAACCCAGTAGCGAACAAGCTGCTCTGCGAAGCGGACGTAATGTTGGCGGTCGGCACAAGATTCTCAGACAGGTCCACAGGAAACCTGGATAGCTTCTGTGCACCGACAAAAAAAATCCACATAGACATAGACACCGCGGAAATCGGAAAGAACATAGACGTAGACATACCCATCGTAGCTGACGCCAAAAAAGCCTTGGAAGCCCTGCACGAACGGTTGGCAAAACAGCTGAAAAAGAAAGGAAACACTGCATGGACAAAACGCGTCAAAGAGACAAAAGAACAACTTAATCCCCCACCTAGGGCGGGGTCGAAAGAGCTGAAACCGAAAGCCTTGCTACAGGAGTTGAGAAGATTGCTACCAGAAAGCGCCATAGTCACAACTGAAGTCGGCCAGAACCAGATGTGGGCAGCCCTCTACTTCAACGCACTGAAACCAAGAACGTTCATAAGCTCTGGAGGCTTAGGAACCATGGGCTTCGGCTTCCCCGCCTCAATCGGCGCAAAAGTGGCGTGCCCCGACAGACCAGTAGTGGACATCGCTGGAGACGGCAGCTTCAGAATGACCGAACAGGAACTGGCAACCTCTGTCACCGAAGACATTCCAGTCATAGTCATAGTGCTGAACAACTCAGTGCTGGGCATGGTCGCCCAATGGCAAAGAATGTTCTACAAGGGACGCTATTCAGCCGTCAAACTGGGAAGCATCCCAGACTTCGTCAAGCTAGCAGAAGCGTACG
>CAZWPI010000197.1:0-2888 GCA_964636055.1 uncultured Candidatus Bathyarchaeia archaeon | reverse complement strand
TCGAGTCTAATGACGGAAAATTCTTAAAACAGTCTATGGAACACCTAAAGTTCAATGGTGCCGAAGTAACATTCACCTCAACGCTTAAGTCACAGGCAAGCGTTCTCTGCGATCAGATACCCCTCATATGGCGCAAGAACCAAGCTCTTAAGGACCTAGCTGAAAAACGAAAGATTTCTCCAGACCTTTACCAAGAACTCCGTAACAATTTTGAAGGCGTTCTAGATCAACTGAAGAAAGACGCCCAAGCTCTCTCAGACGAAGCCAACACGGAAACAACACGTTGCAACCAAGAGATCAAAACTTTAGGCTACGCGATTGTCAACCTTGAGCTGGAGCACGAAATAGGCCAAGTTGACGACGAAGCCTACAAATCTGCTTTCACCCTGCTTCAAGAAAACCTCAAACGAGCCAACAAGGAGAAAAGCGACATCGAACTTACCAAAAGCAAGCTCTCAAACATAATGCTAGGCGACTCGCTAAAAACTGAACAAAAAACCAACACCACTTCCGCTGAATCAACCAAAAAAGAAATCCAAAACGAAACAGCAAAAGAAACAACTAACGAAACCCAAAAAGAAGCCCCTGATGAGACCCCTGAAGAGGCATCTGAACTTCCAGAGCCTCCAGTGGTCGTCTACGTGAAAGAAGTCGGAAAGGCTGGAATATAGCCTAAAGAGTGAAGTAGCGGGCGGAGGGAAAAGGACATAAAAGGTCTAACAAGTTCCAGCCCTCCACCGATACGTGAAGTTGCTGCAAAGTCGATATATACGCTTAGGATTCAGCAGAACAAGCTGGAGCAGGCAAGCTACAGGTTGAAGGAAAGGGATCGCATACTTTTTGAATCTTGTACGGGTGCTTTGAAGAAGAATAACAAAGAAAGAGCGGCGATGTGCGCTAATGAGATCGCCGAAGTTAGAAAGTTGTTGAAGTTTCTTTACAGTGTGCAGCTGGCCATCGAACGTGTTATTCTTCGGTTGGAGACGTTAAAAGAGCTTAGTGACATCGTTATTGACCTGAAACCTGCTTTGAAGCTTCTCCAGAACGTTTCTTCGGATCTGTTCCAGGTTTTGCCCGATGTCTCCAGCGAATTGAACAACGTTAACGACGCTATACGTGAAACGCTCTGCGCGACTAAGATTTCAGCTGACGAGTCTTTGATTCCTGTTGGCAAAAAGACCGCTGGCGGCGAAGAAGTGTTGAATGAAGTTTCAAGTTTCCTTGAGCGGAAACTTACGGAAACTCTTCCTGAGCCACCCGCAAATCTCATGTCCGAAGAAAAAGCAGCGCCGATAAGAGAGCTTGTTGCTTTGTCAGCCAGTTCTTCGCAAGTGGTTGGGCGCAAAACTGCTGAAGATTTCGGTATGGATGCGTCAAAAACCCTGTTTTCTTATAAAAAATCCGAGATTAAGGAAATTTCGTTGACGGTTGAGAAACCCTCGATTGAGGATATGCTTCTCGAATACGTGCGAAAGAGTAACGGTGAAATAGATTTAACCCGTTGTTCGAGTGATTTGAAAACTTCAAATGAAGAAATTGAGAAAGCCCTTGAAAGTTTGGGAACTCAAGGGAAGATAAAAATCGAGTTAAAATCGCCTGAATAAGGTGGTGTGAAAACCATGAGTGCTTCAAGTGAGCTTGAGAAGGCCGCAACGGCTTACGCTTTAGATGCGGTGCGTTTGGATAAGCAAGGTGCAAGAGGCAGAGCCATAACTCTGTATCAAAAGGCTATAGAAAGTCTCTTGCAGCTTGTTCAGCTTTATCCTGAGTACGGTTTGAACAAAGTTTATGTTCAGAGGGCAATTGCCTACCAAGAGAGGATTAAAGTTCTTCAAGGCTCGGTTTCGGCTGTTGAAATGCGGATGGAGTCTAATAATGGCGGAGATGGTGGTGAAGCAGCCAGTGGAAGCGGCGGAAAGCCAGCTGGAACAGAGCTTGTGGTCACTGAAAAACCTGAGGTGAACTGGGCAGAAGTTGTGGGTTTGGACATGGCGAAAAAAGCCGTTAAAGAGGCTATTGTCTATCCTGTTCAGAGACCTGACTTGTTTCCGTTAGGCTGGCCTAGAGGTATCTTGCTTTTTGGTCCGCCTGGATGCGGGAAAACTTTGCTTGCTGCCGCGGTTGCCACGGAGATAGACGCTAACTTCTACTCGATTGATGCGGCTTCGATTATGTCTAAATGGCTGGGTGAGGCTGAACAGAATGTTGCGAAGCTTTTTGGTTCAGCCAGGAAATCCTCGACTGATGGCAAGCCTGCCATAGTTTTCGTTGATGAACTGGACTCTTTGATGGGGCAGCACTCCAATGAGGTCGGCGGGGAAATTCGTGTGCGTAACCAGTTCTTGAAGGAGATGGACGGCATCGTTGACAAAGGCAAGAACCTTCATGTCTACGTTATTGGCGCTACGAACAAGCCTTGGGATTTGGATTGGGCTTTCATACGCAGGTTCCAGAAGAGGATTCTGGTTCCGCTGCCGGATCATCACACGCGGTTGATGATGCTTAAGCTTTACACAGGTAATCTTCAGATTGATCCGGATGTGGACTTGCATGAGTTGGCTAGGCTCTCTGAAGGCTTTTCGGGAAGCGACATACGCGATGTTTGCCAGTCAGCGCAGCTGAAGCTTATAGGTGAGTTCTTCGAGTCTGGCAAAGCTACGGATAAGGAAGCCAAACCTGGGTCTATAACGATGAGCGATTTCAGACAGATATTGGAAGAGCGGAAACCAAGCGTTTCGTTGGACATGCTATCGCTGTACAATAGGTGGTTTGAGGCTTTCAAAGCCTTGTAAAAAGGAGGGAAAACAAGAAAAACTGTGAAAAACGGGTTGGGTGGAAAGGTTTGGAGAAATCTTGATTTTTGCACGCTCTCCCTTCTCCCCCTCAAA
>CAZWPI010000196.1:0-2932 GCA_964636055.1 uncultured Candidatus Bathyarchaeia archaeon | reverse complement strand
AAGCACAGGTTTAATCTATTTATAGAGGGGGTATAGACAAAAAATCACACAACAGATAACGCAGCCAAAATCACCAAAACATTTCAAAGCGAAATTATTTAAATCAGTGAACCTCGTAACCCCTTCTAAAAGATAGGATAAGCCATAACTGCCATGGAGTGTTTGAGAAGTTTGAAGCGGTTTCCAGCAGAAGAGTATGCGCTTCCCTTCTTTAGGGAACAAGGTTTCGTGAGGAAATGCTGTCCCACTTGCGGTGAGTATTTTTGGACACAGAACCCTGAACAGGAAAACTGCGGAGAATCAACCTCAGACGGATGCACATGCTACACATTCCTGAAGAATCCACCCACACGAAACCGCTACAGCTTGCCTGAGATGCGCGAAGCGTTTCTCTCATTTTTCGAAAAGCACGGTCACAAGCGCATAAAGCCTTATCCAGTCGTAGCCAGATGGAGAAGCGACATCTACTTGACGCACGCGAGCATAATTGACTTCCAACCTTACGTAACCGAAGGAATTGCACCGCCACCTGCAAACCCGCTGGTTATTGCACAACCCTGCATCCGACTGGTGGACATCGCGAACACGGGACCAACTTTCGGCAGGCACCTGACAATTTTCGAGATGGGTGGACACCACGCCTTCAACTACCCTGACAAGGAAGTCTACTGGAAAGACCAGACCGTAAGATACCACCACGAGTTCGTCACCGACGTGCTCGGCGTGAAGTCAGATGAAGTCACATACAAAGAAGACGTGTGGATTGGCGGCGGAAACGCAGGTCCAGACGTGGAATGCATAATTCGCGGACTGGAGATCGCCACCCTAGTTTTCATGCAGTACAAAGTTGTGAACGGCGAATTCGTTAAGCTGCCCATACGCACCGTGGACACAGGTTACGGCTTGGACCGTTTCGCATGGCTTTCTCAAGGAACGCCAAGCTGTTTCCACGCGGTCTACGGCAGGTTGCTGGACAAGGTTTTCGCCATGGCAGGGTTGGAAGTGGACAATGCGCTGCTGTTTTCCGTGGCGAAATATTCTGGTTTGGTGACAGTGGACAAGACCGCGAACACGTTGGACGCAAGGCGGAAAGTAGCCAAGCACGTCGGCATGGCCGTAGCAGAGCTGGACAAGGTGCTCATGCCTGTTGAAAACGCGTTCGCAGTTGCGGATCACACCAAGTGCTTAAGCTTCATGCTGTCTGAGGGTATTGTGCCGTCGAATATTCATGAGGGTTACTTGGCGAGGCTTCTGTTCCGCCGAGTCTACCGCTTACTAAGAAGCTTGAATATGGATGTTGAGCGGCTTTACGACGTAGTGGACATGCAGGTTGACTTATGGTCAAAAGATTACCCGCACATCAAAACGATGCGGAACGAGATTATGGAAATGCTCAAGGTTGAAGAGGAAAAGTTCGAGGACACGCTCAAAAGAGGAGAAGGCATAGTGAAGCGGCTTATCAACCAGCTTAAGGAACGAAAAGGCAAACCTATCGGTGGAGAGTTTCTAATTCAGGAAGACAAACTGTCGGAATTATATGATTCTCATGGTCTACCGCCTGAAATTGTAAAGGAAGTAGCAGAGGCAGAAGGCGTGGCTGTGGCGATTCCTGAAAACTTCTACGCGTTAATTGCTAATAGGCACATGCAAGCCGATAAGCCAGTTGAAGAAGAAGGGAAAGCTGAAGCAACGCTGGAAACCGCCGTTGCGGAGCTGCCGGCAACAGAGCAGATGTACTATGTTGACGCGTACAAAAGGGAGTTTGACGCAGAAGTCCTTAAAGTGGTAGGTGGCAAGTACGTGGTCTTGGACCGAACGTGCTTTTATCCTGAGGGTGGTGGGCAACCTGCTGACAGCGGGTTTCTGGTTTTCGACGATGCCAAAGCTGAGGTTGTGGATGTGCAGAAAGCTGGCAGAGTCATCGTGCATGAAATTCGAGGCTCAGTTGCGCCCAAGGAAGGCGATGCTGTTAAGGGCGTTCTTGACTGGGACAAGCGTTACGCGTTGATGAAGGCGCATACGGCTACGCACTTGGTTAATGGTGCTGCGAGGCGAGTGTTGGGCGAGCATGTGTGGCAGCATGGCACGCAGAAGGGCGTGGAAAGCACGAGGCTGGATATTTCGCATTATCGCAGGTTAACGCCTGAAGAGGTGCATAAAATTGAGAGGTTGGCGAATGAGGCGGTTTTGGCGGACATGCCCGTTACGACTGCTTGGTTGCCGAGGAGCGAGGCGGAATCGGCGTATGGCTTTAGGCTTTATCAGGGTGGTGCGGTTCCGGGAAAGGACATTCGCGTGGTGAAAACGGGCGATTGGGACGTTGAAGCTTGTGCGGGAACGCATTTGAAGCGCACAGGCGAGATTGGTTTTCTCAAAATCGTTTACACGGAACGGATTCAGGATGGGGTGGAGCGGCTTGGGTACGCGGTTGGGCTTCAGGCGTTGAAGGCGGTGCAGCGGCAGGAGAGCTTGTTGTGGAAGGTTTCGGAGACGTTGAGTGCGTCGTTGGAGAAGCTGGATAAAACTGCGGAGAAGCTGGTGAAGGAGTTGAAGGAAGCGAACTCGGAGAAACGCAAGCTCGTCAAGGAGTTGGCTGCCAAAGAAAGCATGGTTGGAGTGGCTGAGACGGCTGGAGCGGCAGAAGAAATTGATGGAGTAACGCTTGTGAAACGCGACTTCCGAGAAGAAATTGACGTTAACCGCATGGTGCAGACGGCAAACGAGATGATAAAGCGGAACGAGGCAACGGTTACGCTGTTTTACGGAGCAGATGGGAAAAACGCTAGGGTTCTCGTGATGGCTGGGAAACGGGCGGTGGAAAAAGGCGTAGACGCAGGCGAAGTGATGCGCGAAGTTTCACCCATAATCGGTGGTGGAGGCGGCGGAAAACCAAACTTCGCACAAGGCGGCGGAACCCAACCCGAAAAACTGC
>CAZWPI010000195.1:0-2938 GCA_964636055.1 uncultured Candidatus Bathyarchaeia archaeon | reverse complement strand
CAGGTCAGGTTCATTTCGACCCATGATTGATGCTCAGACTTAAAAGCCATAATCTGCTCTTTTTTCTATTTCATTTTTTGTCATTCTTATGTTCGACTTCAAGAAACGCAAACGCTAAGTAGAAACTGTTTGTTATTTTCGTCTGCCGACGTTTAGTAGGACAAAATTCATATTTACTACTTAGCAGCTACTGCCAATATTCTTGGGTTTGTGTCGAGCACTGGGCGGGTTTTTTTAGGTTTGATGTTTCATTATAAGTATTACCAATGTGTTTACAAAAAATTGGGTAACCTTAATAGCTTGCCTTGTGTATATCACCAGAACGGTGAAAAACACATGGAAGGTTACGGTTCACAACCACAAGCGCAACAAGGCGGATTAGCCTGGGTTCCAGGCGCCACGACAATCGGAGTTGTCTGCGCAGACGGAGTTATCTTGGCTTCTGAAAAACGCGTAACATACGGAAACTTTGTCATGAGCAAAGGCGGCAAGAAAGTTTTCAAAATAACCGACCAGATAGGCGCTGCTTGCGCTGGGCTTGTAGGTGACATGCAAATCCTCACTAGAGAAGTGGAGGCGCAAGCCAACCTGTTCAGCATGGATGTTGGCAGAAAAATCTCGGTTAGAGCCGCATCTAAACTTATGGCAAACATTCTCTTCAACCGCCGATACACGCCATTAATCACCCAGACAATTGTGGGCGGCTTAGACGAGGAAGGGCCATCACTTTACGTGCTGGATGTTTTGGGTTCGCTGATACCAGACAATTATGCTGTGGTTGGTTCTGGAACAGAAATAGCCATAGGTGTTTTGGAAGAAACGTACAAGGAAGGAACGACGGTAGAAGAAGCAAAGCCGCTGGTGACCAGAGCCATAAAATCAGCCATAAGCAGAGACGCGATGAGCGGTGACGGCATAGACTTCCTGATAATAACCAAAAATGGCGTAGCTGAAGAGTCAACGAAATTTTAGTTTCACGCATTTTAACAAGTTTTCACGAGTAAAGCCACAATGGTGGCTGTGCATTGGAGGAAAAAAAGTGGCGTTCGAACTTAGCCTGCAAGAAGGAAAATTCCTAATACATCTTGCGCGGAACGCGGTAAAAACGTACTTGGAAACAGGAAAAACCGTTAAAGCTCCAGAAGACACCCCTGCGAAACTGTTTGAAAGCTGCGGCGTTTTCGTCACCATAAACAGCCTGAAAAACGGGGATAAGAAGCTTCGAGGCTGCATAGGTTATCCTTATCCCACGAGTCCGCTGGTGGAAGCCGTCATTGATTCTGCCGTAAACGCTGCAACTCGGGATCCGCGGTTTTATCCGCTTTCGCTAGGCGAGCTTGGTAAAGTGGTTTTTGAAGTAAGCGTGCTTACTCCACCTGAAGCGGTGGAAGTTGAGAATCCCAAGGAGTACTTGGCTAAAATCAAAGTGGGCGAAGACGGCTTAATCGTTGAGCAAGGCATCTATAAGGGGTTGCTTCTGCCTCAGGTTCCTGTTGAATGGGAGTGGTGCGAAGAAGAGTTTCTGTGCCAATGCTGCGTCAAAGCAGGGCTTCCGCCAGATAGCTGGTTGACGAAGGGCGCCAAAATCTACAAGTTCCAAGCCATAATTTTTGAAGAGGAAACGCCTAAAGGCGAGGTTAAACGTCTGTACCTTGGCGAAAAATAGGCTTCGCGCATTTTTTACAGGGCGTTTTCGATGATTTCTACTGCGCGGTCTAAACCTTTGAACTTGTTGGAGAACGCGTTCAGCGCCATGGCCTTTCGCTTAAAGAGCGTGTTTTCCTCTTCAATTTTCCTGACAGCCGCTTCCAATTCCCGATTGTTTTTCACGGATATTGAACATTTTAGTTTCTGAAGCTTGGCGGCGTTTCCCATCTGCTCTGGCTGCGTTGGAATGCAGATGCTTGGCTTCGCGTACTTCACGGTTTCGAAGCATGTTCGGTGTCCACCACTGAAAACGATTAGCTTGGCGTTTTTCATGCATTCCTCACGTTCTTGCGCGGACAGCCACGCATATATCTCGCAGTTGCCCCTTTTTGCGGTGGTTCTTCTTCCAGGCGTTCCCAAGCTGACGATGCTTTTTGTTTCCAGTTCTTCAAGCACTGGCAGTATCATCTGGGTTAGCTTGGCTCTTGTTCCGTAAGGTCCGCTTATCGGGGCGAAAACGTGTTCCTCTAATCCTTGCGTGTACGTGGTATCGAGGAAGCTGCCTACAAACTTTGTTTTTCGGCTTATGCCCATGCTGTCCAAGTCGCCAAGGTTGTACTCGCACACGGTGTACGGTGGCGGATTGTCGGGTATGATTATTTTTTTGCATGTTTTCACGTAGCGTTCGATGAAGCGTTCGCCAGGGTTGAGAAAGGCGGAAAACCCGTAGCTTGGTCGAATCATGTTGGCTACGTAAACCGCAGGGAACTTCCATCTAGCTGCCATGCGAAGCGCGTGCAAATCGCCATCCGCAACGACCAAGTCTGGCTTAATCTTTCGGATGTGCCTTCGAAGGTCGTAGTAGCGGTGCACGGTTTCCATGGCAGTCGAGCTTTTAAGTTCAAACCCGTCTTTTTCGTGGTTAAAAACTGGAAGCGGAAACAGAATGTTGATGAGCGATGCCGAAGCGACAATTCCACTCGCGTTTTCATACCAAGCCACAGGCGTGCACGAGTAAACATTCCTGAACTCTCTCCGCAAAAGCTCATAGGCTTTGCCGCCTGAAAAAAAGAACAGCTCATGCCCTTTATCCCGCAGCTTCTTCCCTAACGGAATGATTCGGGAAACATGCCCTAAACCGAGCTCGGAACAGCAAAGCATCAATCGCATAATACCCACAAGTAAGCGCCAAGATTTATTTGAATTATCCTCATTCTGGAAAAAAGAGCGGTTCTTACCGTGCTCTCTAGCGCTCGGAACAGTTTATACCCCCTCTATAAATAGCTTGAAC
>CAZWPI010000194.1:0-2943 GCA_964636055.1 uncultured Candidatus Bathyarchaeia archaeon | reverse complement strand
CGTTTAAGCTTGAACGGCACGGCATCCAGAAAACTGCCATCCTCAGCCAAAACTATGTGGGGCTCCGTCTTGAAGCCCGCGACAGCTGAGAGCAAACTTTGAAGACCGCCGAATATGGCGTCAACTTCAGCGCTGCTCAGGGCACTGCACGGCTTGGTTTTTTCAACGTTAGCCCTCAGCAGGATTTCTTCCGCGTAGAAGCCGCCCACTCCCAGAAACCGCGCCATTGCCCTGACAACTTCAGCGTCGCCTAAGTTCTTCAAAGCCTCTTCCAGCTCTTCCCTTGCCACTTTGAAAGGGTTCTTGCCGATTGAAGGCGGAAACTGGTAAACCTCGTTGCGGACTATGTTGCGGTCTCGCATACGCTTGAAAATCAAAGCTTGCAGAATCTCGCCCGTTTCGCCTGTAAGGATGATGTTGCCCTCGCCGAAAAGCTCCAGAATAAGCCGCAGCAAGCCCGTTTTGGTTCTGAAGTGGACGGTGACGACTCGTTCAAACTCGTACTGTTCCACATTGTCTATCCAAGCGCCACGCAAATATTTCCTTAATGCCATGCAGAACGCAGGTGGAACTTTAGGGGGCTTTAAGGCGTAAGCTGTTAAGTGCAGCCTTCTGCTCGCTTCCATGACAAGCCGCAGCGGAGGCTTATCGGTCTTGTGCAGCTTCAGAACAAGCGTTTTCTCGTTAAACTGGTAGACATTGTTGACTCTGGAGTCGGCTATCGCTTCTTTCAGTTCGTGAACTACGACGGCAACGTCAAAGCTTGTGAAATCTTTACGCAATGCGCTTAGCACCATGGTCTGAAATCTAATAGTTCGGACTATAAAATAACCCTTTCACAAGGTCAAAGCATTCTTGGCACACTGACGCAGGCAGGCGCTAAAAAGGAAGGAGAATGAAAGCGAAACTCCTTCAGAGCGAGTTACGGGTGTATTTTCATACTCCCTCGTGGCTTTCAAGGTTCTTGTTGCTGCTTGTACCCGCAGTTGATGTTTCAGAGGCAGAAGATTTAGAATGACGCTTGGAAGGTTACTTCCGTGTTAAAGATGTTGGTGAGTTTTACGTCGTACGTGTTTCCAGGCAGGAAGGTTCCCTTTAGAATTACGGATCCGATAGCGTTCGGGGCTATTTTAACTAGGTTTACGATGGCGGTGACTAGGCCGTTCACGTAGGCGGTTGTGATCTCAATGAGGGCTGACCCTGTGTTTTTCAGGAACGCGACTATGTGGGTGGAGTTTATGGTGAATGAGTTCAGGAGTAATCCGACCATTTGGGTGTTGAATGTCTCTGTTGCGAAGTTGATGTTGTCCATCACGAAAGTGTAGAATAGGATTCCAGAGACGAACGTAACGAGCACTAAGAGCAGCACTGCGAATACGGCTGTTGATGCTTTGCGGGATTTTTTGGGCTGTTTAGGCGTTGTTTTTCCCTCCTGTGTATGTGTTGAACCTAACTACAGTAGGTTTGTTTTTAGACATATTATCACCAATAATTTCTCTCCCTGAGAAAAAATATAAGTATTATGTTTAAATCCGAATAGTGGATATACAAAAGCATACAAGGTATGCATGAAGTTTTGACAGCACTTCTGAACTAATGAAGGTTTTTAACTCTGAACCTGCATAGCTATTATTAGCAACCTAATTTCTGTCAACAATCAACAGAGAAACCTGAGACACAAAACAATGGAAAAAGGCAAAGTTGAAATTAAGCTGCATAAGCCAGACGCCAGTGAGCTGATATTCTTTTTCCTCTGCGGCGTAGTGATAAGCGTTCCCCTCACCCTCTTCATCTACCAATACACAGATGCCTTACTTGTCGGTCTCAACCCATTCACCATAGCCTTGATCTCACAGGTATTTATCGCACCTTTCATCGAAGAATTCTCCAAGGCGTACCCTCTCTTCTATCGCCACGGCGAAACCCAACGGTCCATTTTCAACCTAGCAGTCCTAGTCGGTTTGGGGTTCGGAATCGTCGAAATGCTGACATATGTATCCGTTCTAGGCACACCATTGATCTACAGGTTGCCTGGGCTTTTCTTCCACCCCGCAAGCACCTCAGTGACCGCATACGGGATCGCCACAAAACGACCTTTACCCTACTACTTGATGGCCGTTTTCTTTCACTTCTCCAATAACTACTTTGCGCTGACCAGCCCTTTTCCATTATTAGGCTCAGTTTTTGTGGTAACACTAACGCTTCTTGCATCTTGGCAACTACATAGTAGAACAAAAGAAAAAATCGTAATTTAGCGAACGCACATTCTGAAACTTCAGTGTCCCCAATCGAGATTTTGGTACGTTGGCACGCTTTTAATCTGGGCTGATCAGCGGAAACGGTTTATAAATAGGCAACTTTTTAATGTAGGTCCAAAATATAGTCTGCGAGGATTGAAGTCCATTGAATCCACTTGTGGTCATTTACTGGATAAGAGTCTCATTAAGCGTAGTTGCAGCCGCAATAAGCGCCGTGGTAGCTACATTGTTCGATGCGTTTTCGTTTAACACTTTCCTGAACGGCATAACAATAGCCTTGGTGATTTACTTGCTGTCCTATTATGCGCTCAAAGCCAAATTTGTTAATAAAGTGGAGAAACAGTCAAAAATCATGACCATGGGCATATTCATGTACTTCATCTCATGGGCAGTCTTCTTCATACTAATCTACTCTATCCTAGAAGGGTCAAGCTTGGTCGCCTGACAAGCTATTTCGCTATATCTTCTTGAAGAAAATTCGCCATCGTGGCTTGGCTCTTATCGCTTCTAACAGTCTCTATCTTTTCCTTTTCAACACTCTTACTCTTGCTTCCCTGAGCATTCGGAACATCCATTCGCGTTAGGATGCGCATGCAGTCAGCCCAAGCTGAGAAGTATCCCCGGTCAAAATCTCCGTGAAGCCCATTTCGCATGTGATCCAGAAACTCTCGCCTATAGCCATGCA
>CAZWPI010000193.1:0-2948 GCA_964636055.1 uncultured Candidatus Bathyarchaeia archaeon | reverse complement strand
CCGCGAATTATCGCCTCAGCAACCGAAGGCGGCGCAGCACTGTTCACTGTGGACTATTTCGGCGCAAAAGCGTTTCTCGCACAGAGTCCACAGTTGTACAAAGAGCAGTTAGTGATGAGCCTCGAGAAAGTTTTTGAGGTTGGCCCTTTCTTCAGGGCGGAAGAGTCACACACGCGGCGGCATCTAAGCGAATTCGTTTCCGTTGACATCGAACAGGCGTTCGCCGACGCCGAAGAAGTCATGGTTCTTCTTGAACAGCTGATGCAGCATACGTGCAAGGCTGTGAAGGAAAAATGCCCGAAAGAGTTAGCGATGCTCAAGCATAAACTGCAGGTTCCCGCTGTTCCTTTCAAGCGTTTAACTTATGATGAGGTTCTCAGCGACCTGAAGAAGGAGGGCGTTGAGGTTCCGTGGGGCGAGGACATTCCGACTGAAGCTTTCAGAGTTTTGGGCAAGCTATATCCGAGCTTCTATTTTATAACTGACTGGCCCACGCATTCCAAGGCGTTTTACATTAAACCGCGAGAGGACAATCCTGACCTGTGCGAAGGCTTTGACTTGATGTGGCGCTGGATAGAGCTCGTGTCGGGCGGAACAAGAATAGCTGAAAAAGACCTCTTAGTTGCCAGATTGAAGGAGCAGAGGCTAAACCCAAAAGCTTTCAAGTATCATCTTCAGGCGTTTGATTATGGAATGCCGCCTCACGCGGGTTGGGCGATAGGCTTGGAAAGGCTCACTATGATGTTGACTGGAAAAAAGAACATTCGTGAAGTGGCTTTCTATCCGAGAGATAGGGACAGGCTGACGCCTTAGTTTTTTGTTCTTGAGTTTTCTTATAGAACTTTCTTTCAGAACGAATAATAAATAGGTATAAGCGAAATTAAGTTAGGGAGGAGTTGAAAGGGAGAATGGCGAAGAAATATGCTTTACTATTCCTTGTTGCAGTGCTGGTGGTCGTTGTCGTTAATTTTTCTGTAAGTAACACAGGCAACTCTTTGGTTTTCGCTCACGATCAGCAGGATGGAGTTGTCGATAAAGCCGCAGGCGACGCTTTCACGGTGCAAATCACGTTCAAGAACACTGGAAAAACCGATGGAAACTGGAGCGTAAACATAGCTTTCGAAGACGAAGTTTGGTCTCAGACGGGAACGCCGCAGAATTTGACACTTAAGCCTGGAGAAACGGAGACTTTAACGTGGAACGGGGTTGTTCCAGCTAACGCTACCGTCGGTTCAGTGGCGAGGCTCGTAGTGTACTATAATGACTCGTTCAAAGCGCTTAACTGGTGGATTCACGTGGTTCCAGGTGCAGAACTAACCATAAAATCGAGCATCGTAGAATAAACGGAAGCCGAATCACCCACAAGTTGCGATCTACGTAAGGAAAAGAATAGGTACAATGCCGCAAAGGCTTCTGCCTAATTACTAAGCGCTGGTTCTACACTGAAGTTCAGCCTATCTTATCCCAGACCACAGAGTGAAATTAAACCTTTTATTAGGATAAACAAAAATGTGCCTCTGTGGAAATGCTGTATAATGACCAAGTATTACGCGTTGCCCGTAGCCACGAAGTATTGGAAGCCTGGCGAGAAATACCTGAGCATCATCCTTGGTGCTGTGGAAAAGAGGGTAGTCCATGGCGATTTTGTGGTTATATCCGAAAAGGCGCTTTCAACCGCGCTGGGCAACCTCATGGACGAAAGCGCCGTGAGCCCTAGTTTCAGCGCGAAGCTGATTTCTCGCCTCTGGATGCGAATTGCTTGGGGGTACTTCTTAGGTGCGCTATGCCATTTTGGGCAAAGGCTTTTGCACAGGCTCAGGGAGTACCCGCTTGAGACCGGCAGCCGCCACAAACAAGTTGCCTTACAGCAAGCTGGGCTTTTGCAGGCGCTGATGTGGGGTTCTGAAGGCGGAATTGACGGATCTAACCTGCCGTATTCTTACGTGAGCTTGCCTTTGGACAAACCGTGTGAACTGGCAGAGGAGATTCACCAGCAAATCTGGCTTAAGCTGAAGAAGAAAGTCTTTGTTATGATTGTGGACACGGATAAAACTTATTCGTTCAGGAATTTTCATTTTACTCCCCGCCCGAAACCTATGAAGGGAATCCACTCTCTCGGCGGTGTAACCGCTTACGTGATTGGCAGAATGTTCAGGTTCAGGAAGAGACCGACTCCACTTGCCGTGGCTGGAGGTGGGTTGCAGGCGAAAGAGGCGTTAAAAATTGCCAATATTGCTGACAGAGCACGGGGTCCAGGTTTGGGCGCAACGGTGTGGGACATGGCTGCGAGATTCAACGTAGCAGCAACGGGGATAAGTTGGGACATGCTGTCAAACGTCAAGCATAAGCCGATTGTCATCATCAGAAAGAAACAAGCGTAATCGTTACCAACGATGGTGCAGGTTGAAGAATTGTTTTGGAAGAGTAAAGAATAAACATGCCCTTCCCTTTAAGGAACGCGGGGACAATTATGGAAGAAACCAAGAAGCTGAATGCCTTTTTCAATCCGCGTTCAGCCGCGATTATCGGAGCCACCAAAAAAATAGACAAAGCGGGAAACGTGATCTTCAAAAACTTTGCTTATAACAAAACGAGAGGAGTTTTCAAAGGGGAAATCTACCCCGTAAACCCGAACGAAGAGTCTATTCTGGGCTTCAAATGCTATCCGTCTATTACCGAGATTCCGGGGGAGCTGGACCTGATAGTGATTGTTGTTCCAGCCAAAATCGTGCCGATCATCATGGAGGAAGCAGTTGCCAAAAAGGTGAAGACCGCCATCATAATCAGCTCGGGCTTCAGGGAGATCGGAAACATTGAGCTTGAGGAACAGTTGGTGACCACGGCTAAGAAAGCGGGAATTCGGATTTTAGGACCTAACTGCCTGGGCGTGTACTATCAGAAGACTGGTGTGGACACGCTGTTTCTTCCCGAAACCAAGGTTCTAACAA
>CAZWPI010000192.1:0-2974 GCA_964636055.1 uncultured Candidatus Bathyarchaeia archaeon | reverse complement strand
ACGGAAGCTATATTGAAGACTAAGAAGAAAATACTTCAGCAACTTCATCCTAAAAAGGAACAGGAGACTAACTGATGAAAACACGCATAGAAATCGACCCGCTCGGCAAGAAAGCGGTGCCTGAAAGCGCCTATTACGGCATTCAGACTTTAAGGGCTACGGAAAACTTCCCAGTGAGCGGAATCAAAGCCCCCCTCCCTTTTATAAAGGCTTACGTGATGGTGAAGAAAGCCGCGGCTTTAGCCAACGCAGAAGTAAGCTGGCTCGATGAAGAGCGTAAACAGGTGATTGTTCAGGCTTGTGACGAGGTTCTCGCCGGCAAACTTCTGGACCAGTTTGTGGTGGATGTGTTTCAAGCTGGGGCTGGCACTTCGTTCAACATGAACGTCAACGAGGTTTTAGCCAACAGGGCACTTGAGATTCTGGGCAAAGCGAAGGGTGATTACAAGAGCGTGAGCCCAAACGACCACGTGAACATGGGGCAATCCACGAACGACACGTTTCCCACGGCTATGCACTTGGCGGTTTTGATGGCGCTGCAGCCGCTGCTTAAGGAGTTGGACAGTCTCGCGGAAGCCTTTGACGAACTAAGCAGGAAACATAGTGGCACGGTGAAGTCGGGTCGAACCCATCTTCAAGACGCTGTACCAGTAACCATCGGACAGGAGTTCGGCGCATACGCCTCAGCGCTAAGGAACGCTGCTGGTCAGCTAAGAGAAAGGCAGAAAAACCTCTATGAACTCGCACTGGGCGGCACAGCCGCAGGCACAGGCGCTAACGCGCATCCAAAGTACAAGCAGCTTGCAATCGCCGAACTGCAGAAGATGACTGGGTTCCCGCTGAAACCCGCCAGAAACACGTTTGAGGCGCTTCAGAGCTGCAGACCAGTGCAGACGGTTTCAAGCGCGCTTAAAGAGTTAGCGTTGGAGCTTATTAGAGTGGCGAATGACCTGAGGTTGCTCTCGTCGGGTCCCACAACGGGATTGGCTGAGATCGTGCTTCCGCCAGTGCAGCCTGGCTCATCCATAATGCCTGGAAAAGTTAATCCCGTGATGGCTGAGTGCTTAGACATGGTGGCGTTCCAAGTAGTGGGCAATGATTTGACGGTGTCTTTGGCGGTGCAGGCTGGACAGCTGGATTTGAATGTCATGACGCCTGTGATCATGCATAACGTGCTCTTCTCAATCCAGATCTTAACCAATTACCTGCCGGTTTTCAGAACAAAATGCGTTGAAGGCATAACAGTTAACGAGAAACGCTGCGCTCAGTACTTGGAAAAGAACCCTGCGTTGGCAACGTTTCTGTCTCCGCACATCGGCTATTTGGAAGCCAGCAAAATTGCAAAGCAGGCACTGGAACAGGGTCGTTCTGTGAAAGAGGTTGCGCTGGAGAAAGGGCTGCTTAAACCTGAAGAGCTGGAGAAAATACTGGATCCGAAACGGCTGCTCAACGAAAAAAAATAGCAACTACGCGTTTTGTTACGTGACTATTCCGTAAACGCTGACCTGAACAACAGCGTCGGTTGATGCAGAGCTTACCTTGGCGTCGACCAAGATGTTCCAGATTACACTCTCCGAGGGAAACATTCGCAGCATGTCATCGTCACTCAGCCACAAGGTAGTAGAGTTGGTGAAGGATTTTTCAACGCTTGGTGAGATTACGTTGTCGACGAACTCCAAGCGGAACCTGACCGTGACTGTTTCGTTGTAGGCGAAGCTGCCTTGAACCTGTATCTTCGGCTTGAAGTCTGCAATCGTAAGTGGCCTTAGCTGAATTGTTACGGTTGACCCATACTGCCCGTTTAAACCGATTGGAACGTTCAGGTTTTCCTGCTTGAAGACAGCGCCATTTCCACCGATCCATTTGTTGAATGGGTTATGGACTTTGGCGGTCCAGTTGCCTAAAAAGCTGACACCTCCTTCGAGGGTTGGAGGGGTGATTGAGGTTTCGCCTAATGATATTGCGTACAGCTGGTCTGGATAATCCGCGAAGGACTCGAAGACTACTCCGTCTAGCAGCGTTTGATGCATTGAGCCGTCGACGAGAAGTCCGGTCTGGTTTCGCAAGCCGTTTTCGCCCATCCACATTCTTACGTCTTGCATTTGGCTGTCAGAGAATTCCGCGAGGTACTCCACTTTTATGCCTACTGAATTGTCAGAAATGGTGAAAAAACAGCGGCTGATCTCTGTGCTGGCGTAAGATCCGGTGCCGTTGCCTGCTGGTGTCCTGAAAACTATGCCTTCCTTGCAGCTTGCGAAGCGGCAGTTCTCGATTTTTGAGCCTTCGCTCCAAGTATTCGTGTTAGCGATTTCGATTGCCGAGGAGCAGTTCACGAACGCCATGTTTGAAACTGTGGTTCCGAAGGAGTTTTCGATTCTCAGGGTGCCGTTGATTATTGTTAAGCCTTGAATAAGGTTGTTTTGTGAGTTGGCGTAGTTGTCGCCTTTTATGATTAGTTTTTTGCCGTTGCCTGTTATCACTGCCGAGTCGCCAATTATTTTGGCGTTTTGCTTGTTGTATATTTGAACGTTTGAGCTTAATGTGTAGTTGCCGGGCTTGATGTAAACTGTGTTTCCGTTAGCTACGACTTGGGTTATGACGGTGGCAGCGTCGGCTGAGGTGAAGTCTATGTAGCCGGTTGCTTGATTTTTTGCCTTGTACATGTTGCCGTCTTGAAAAATCACGTAATCGTACGGTGAGTCGTGAGCAGCGCCTTGCAGCGCACGGTTCAGGTCTACTATGAAGTAAGTGTTGACGGCTGAGATAGCCAGTGCAACGACGCAGATTACGGCGAGAACACGCTTGGAGAGAGTTATTTTCATGCCTTTTTCTTCCCTGTGCTCCCTTTCGGAAATAGATGTAGATGGGCAACCGTTAAAAAAGGTTTATCATAATTTGCCATCTTAATCAAAAATTAAAAACACTGTTGTTTGCGCGGTTTCTATGGCGGAATGAATATGTTCGTGGGACTTGG
>CAZWPI010000191.1:0-2986 GCA_964636055.1 uncultured Candidatus Bathyarchaeia archaeon | reverse complement strand
AGCTTGTAATCGGAGAATCGTCATATTTGCCGCCTAATAGCCATTCATTGCAGAAACCCTGCAGGGTCTATCCGTCTGGAGCTTGAGTGTTGGGGCTATGGTCTTTTTCGAGCGGCTATTTGAAGGTGGCTTAAGCCTGAGCGCGCTATTGGGTTCCAGAAGATAATTTCTGTAGGGTTGATAGTCACCTGTAACAGTCAGAAACCTTTAATCTAAAACCTTAAAAGTCAAAAATGAGAAGCATTTTTGGGATTTGCTATGGACGTTTTAGATGCCATCAGAACAAGGAAAAGTGTGCGTAAATATCTGAGTAAGACGGTTGAAAAGGAGAAGCTAACCGCAATCTTGGAGGCTGGGAGACTTGCTCCCTCTGCTTCCAACCGTCAAGAATGGAGATTTGTCGTTGTCAGCGATGATGAGACAAAGAGAAAACTTGCAGAGGCAGCAAATAAGCAAATCTTTGTCGGGAAAGCTCCTGTCGTGATTGCTGCGTGCGCTGAGACGGATGGGCATGTTATGAGTTGTGGACAAGCGTGTTATCCGATAGATGTGGCGATTGCACTTGATCACATGACGTTGGCTACGGTGGAGTTGGGTTTAGGAACCTGCTGGATCGGGGCATTTGATGAAAGCAGAGTAAAGCAGATTTTGGGTATTCCTGCGGAGGTTCGTGTGGTAGCTCTCATGCCAATGGGTTACCCCTCTGACTTGTCGGTGGCAAAAAAGAACCGCTTACCCTTTAATGAGGTTGTTAAATACGAGCATTGGTAACATTTTCCTGTAGAAGTGAGTTTTCAAGGCGGTTTGCTGGGATTTTCTGCTGCCGCTTTTTGAAAAAGACCTGCACGCAACATAATCCAAACCGCGTGAGGAATTGCGATTGCGCTGACTGTGAACGCGAAGTACTGGAATCCCGTGAAGATGTTGAGGGTCTGGACTGCGAAGCCGAGGACTATTATGGGAAGTCCGAGTGCCAAGTAGCCGATGGCGTAGAAGCTGGATGTGATGTCACCGCGACGGTTCGCGGGTGAGATGGCGTTGATGTTTCCAGAAGGTGCTGACGAAGCCGTGTATGAGGACGATGAGTAGATTAATACGCTTCTAAGATTAGGAAGCCGTTTTTCATTTCCCACCTCT
Organism: uncultured Candidatus Bathyarchaeia archaeon; assembly: GCA_964636055.1. Lineage (GTDB taxonomy): Archaea > Thermoproteota > Bathyarchaeia > Bathyarchaeales > Bathycorpusculaceae > SG8-32-3. The sequence goes on along the minus strand of CAZWPI010000191.1, from coordinate 1,849 downwards.
TCTTTCTGTAGCCACTCGCTTTCTCCAATTTTTTGAAGGGTACGCTGCTTATGTCGTATCCGCGTTTTCCGCGTTCTCTTATTTTGAGTGTGATTTTCATGGTGTTTTACCCCCGTGATTACCGTGATTTGAGCTTAATTAAGTTATTTCCTACAACCTTTTTCTGTCAAAAATAAAAAGACCTTATTATCATTTATTTACAAAATTGACTGATTTTTGGGCTTAATATCGGAAAAGAACAAAAGTTTTAGTACTGCATATATAGTTATCAAGTCGAAAGGGTTTTCGAGTGTCGCGGGCTGTCCGCCACGCTCCAGCAACGGTGACACAGGAAAGTGGCAGAAAGGCGTATTGTTTGCTCGCTCCTGCAAAATCTGATTCCCTCGCTTTTGCTCGGCAGACCGCATAGACCCTCTGGCTACACTCGCTCCAAGGCTTCGCTCCGTGTTCTGCCAGATTTTGGCTCGCTCACAAGAACGACAGCCCTCTTCTTAGTTTTGTGAATATTCAGTTCAAGAATGAAGAGTACGTGTCAGCCACAGCTACTACAATAGAGGATGCCCAGAGATTAATAGAAGCAGGTTTTGAGTACGTTGCTGAGTTAGATATGGTGAAGTGCTTAGAAAGCGAAAGTGAACAGGCTTATCCTGTTTAGTGTTTGTGTTTCTTGAAGTAAATTAAGAGCCTATTCTTTTCGAATCCATTAACGCCATATAGTCTACATAGTCATAACAAAAAATAAAACAGAAAAATGGAAAAAAAGGGTTACTACCGTTTTCCCTCTTTAATTTCTGTGCTCGGTTTCGCTTAAGGAGGAGTAGTCCAACCTGTTATTGTGCCCTCACGAGTTAAGCCCATTACCTGTACATCCATCCATTCCCCTGTATCTGGGTTTTGCATTGGTATCCAATACGCTATGCTTCCGCTAGTTGTGCCCGCTACCTTTGCGTCTTTGAGTGCACCTGTTCCCTTTCCAAAGATATTGCCTTCACTAACTAGGTCAGCAAGACCGCCTTGGTTGTCAAATACGTAAACAAACTTGTCTCTTACCGAGATTTCGAGAGTGCCCCACACAGTCGTTCCATCAGATTCGTAAAATATGAGTGTATCGTTCGCTTTACTTACTCCAGTTAACGTTTTCCAGACAAAGTTAAACGAATGCTCTTCAACAAAACCGAAATCATAATATCCAGTAGCAAAATCCCATATTAATGGGTCTTCACCTGCTATATTAAGTTCCAAATGTAAAGGCATAAATTCAACTGCCTTTGCGTGGAATGTTCTCTGAATCAAATCTTTTGGATCGGGATTATCGTCTTCGGTTCCTCTTGGACCCGCATGGTAAGTTCCCCATGGGCCATAACTCACAGAAATTCCTTCAATGTAAAGCTCGAAGTCCCGTTTTTCTTTTGGAGCTGCATGTGCTGGCACGATAGTTAGTACGAGTATGGACAATAGCATTACGGTTAGCATCGAAATTTTCTTGTTTACTTCTTTCACCTCCTCCAGCGCTAAAAACGAAAACAATTGGTATTCTTGTTATCAGCCTTTTATGATTTGTGGAAGATATTTCTATTGATTCAATAGTATTCTGAAATGTTTTACCCTCTACAGAAACAGGAGGTTGTTAATCAGAAAAACTAAATTCTGCTATGTCTCTTTGTTATCCTGAAAAGTACAAGTCAAAAACAATCTTTTTATCTCACAACTGAGTCCACTATTGAAAAGGAAAGAAGAGAGGGGTCGGCTCGACTCACCTCCTTCTGATTCCTTTCTTCTTTCCTATTATAAACGTAGCCTGCTATAATATTTAGAACTTAGTCCCTTATAGTTTCCAATCAATCCGAAA
>CAZWPI010000190.1:0-3008 GCA_964636055.1 uncultured Candidatus Bathyarchaeia archaeon | reverse complement strand
TTTTTCAGGTCTGCCTTTGCTGTGCGTTACTGCATTAAAGCGCAACGCACAAAAAGTGTCAAATGAAACAAATATTTAATCATTTATTTTTAATTTTTTGACAAAAAACGTTTTTTGTGCATGTATAAAACATTATTTTATAAATTTAAATACTAAAAAAATTAAAAAAATTATGTATGAAAAGATTAAGCCAAAAGTTCTATAACTATCTCTCCTATGGAAATAAGAAGACAGCATATATCTACGCCCGCCACGTAGATAACTTTCTGAGGTTTGTAGAGAAGGATGATCTTAACGCTGTAACGCCGCTTGATGTTACGGACTGGCTCGCGTCATTAAAAAGCGATAAGGACTATAAGGATAGGACTCTTCACCTGTGTCTTTGTGCTTTGAGGAAATTTTTGAAGGTTATGAGGGCGTATGAGCTTTTAGAAGGTATTCCGTCTGAAATCAGCTACATCCCCGCTGAACCGTTATGGTTGGAGGAGAAGACCACTTTTCAGTTAATCGGTAAAGTGCCTGTTCTATGCGTATCTTACGATCTGGCCCTAAGGATCGGCGAGGTGCCTCTTCTCAGAACGGAAACGCTGAACCTCGACACGGGGGATATTGAAGTAACAAGGCTGAAGCATAAGGGACACCAAAACAAGTACATGCTAAAGTTGGATGATTGGTGCTTAGACATTTTAAGAGAATATGTCGAAAAATACAAGGTAAGAGGTAAGCTCTTTCCAATGTCTGTAATGTGGATAAATACAACATTTAGACGAAGGAGAGATACTTTCCTGAGCGAAGACTACACATTTCAGTGTTTGAGGCACAGCCGAATAACACATATTGCAATACACGAGCTTAAGACGAAAGGCTTTGTGGATGAGCTTAGTCTAGCTAAATTTGCGGGTCATTTAAGAGTTGAAACAACCAGAATGTATGTGCACTTAGCTAGTAAATATCTGGCCTTCAAGGGAAGTAATTTGCCGCAACTCTTCTAAACTCGTAACTGTTATTTACTATTGAAACATATTTTAAAATTAGGGAGATTGTTAGTAACGGCTTTAGACAACATTCGGCATAACTTGGAGCTTTTGGCTACTCTTCCTGGGCCCGACAAACTGGTGTATTTACAAGGGTTAGCTCTTGCGATGAAGCTTACCGAAATAGGTTATGTAGTGAAACATATTACGCTCCCTGCACGCAGAGAAGTTATCGTCGACTTAACAAACCCGGAACTTGAGCGCGCTCTAATACAGAAGGGGCTATATAAGGAGGTTGCATACTTGGAGAGCACAGGGTCGATTCATATTACGCCCTTCAGGATTGAAGGGGAAATTCCACATTCACCCCCAGTTGACGAGCGATTTAGGGAATCTTTGTTTGCAGCAGGGTGCGCCCATACAGCTCACGTATCTCCAAACGCATTAACATATTGTGTGTCTTATGGTTGGAACTAAAGGCTCCGTCAAGTGCTTGAGGACGCCGTTCTCGTCAGCGACCACGTTCGAATCGGAGCTGACGATATTAAGGGCTGAATGCGACGACCTGACCGAGGATGAATGGAAGCAGCGCATGGTCTAGGCTGGGGTTAACAAGAGAGGAAGCTGACAGCCTGTTTCAGAGGTTGGTTGGAACCGAGCTTTTTTGGTATGACAAGAATGACAAAACATACTGGAAGTGGGCCTAGCCATGTCTGAAGATTTGGCGAGTAGGCTTCGCGAGGCTGAGGCTAAAACGTGAGACGCGGAGCAGAGCTTGGCCCTCCTCAGCCGACTGGTCCGAGAAACAGGCTGAGCTTAAAGCGCGCCAGCCCGTTGCTAAATCAATTTCTTTATGTTAATTTCTGCTAATCCCGCAAGAGAGTTATCTTCACCAAAATCCTATTAATATTTCCTTTATTTTCCACCTTTTAGAGCTTTGATAAGGTATTTTAGAGAACCGATAACAAGATTTTTAATAGTTCTTTAGCGTTAAAGATAAGATGGCGCTTTGACCCTGAACAGGTTTCGTGTGGTAGCAGCAATAGTTTGCATAATTTTTGTTTCCAGCTTAGTTTTGATTCCGTTTGCAAACGCCGACTGGAATATGTTCCACGCGGACCCATCTCACAGCGGCGTCGGCACAGGCAATCCGGCGCTTACTCCCACGCTACTCTGGAATTATACCGCTGGAACCGATGTTTTTTCATCTCCAGATGTTGTTGGGGGCGTAGTTTATGTAGGCTCGGATGGCTATATCCTTGATTATTCTACTAACGTTTACAGTAACGTTTATGCTTTGGATGCTTCCAACGGGGCTAAACTCTGGAATTACACCACTGACGGCTGGGTTACGTCTCCTGCCGTTGCCAACAACGTAGTATACGTTGACTCTTGGGACGGCAACATTTATGCGTTAAACGCTACTAATGGCGCGAAACTCTGGAATTATTATATCGGCACAGGAAGTCAGTCGTCTCCTGCGGTTGTCAACGGGGTTGTCTACGTCGGCTCGGCTGACGGCAACGTTTATGCTTTGGATGCTTCCAGCGGCGTCAAACTCTGGAATTACACTACCGCCGTCTCTTCTCATGCGAGCAACGCTGTTGCTTCGTCTCCTGCTGTTGTCAACGGGGTAGTCTATATTGGCTCCGATGATTACGAAGTTTATGCTTTGGATGCTTCTAGCGGAGCTAAAGTTTGGAGTTACACTACAGCAGGCTCGATTTTATCGTCTCCTGCTGTAATCAACGGCGTTGTCTATGTAGGCTCAAATGATGGCAATGTTTATGCTTTGAAGGCTGCCGACGGCGTCAAACTCTGGAATTACACTACTGGTGGCGGTGTTTGGTCGTCTCCTGCGGTTGTCAACGGCGTGGTCTACGTAGGTTCTATTGACCATAACGTTTATGCTTTGAATGCAACTAGCGGCATTAAACTCTGGAATTATGCTACTAACAACGGGGTTGAGTCGTCCCCTTCGGTTGTCAACGGAGTAGTCTACATAGGCTCAGAAGACGGTAACGTTTATGCTTT
>CAZWPI010000189.1:0-3028 GCA_964636055.1 uncultured Candidatus Bathyarchaeia archaeon | reverse complement strand
GCGCAATGTGAGGCGTTGAAGAAGCTGCAGTCGGAAAAGCAGGAGGAAGCCTTAGTATGCAGCGAGTGTGGCAAGCTGATACTGCAGGGTGAAGAAGTCACGCTTAAGGATTCTTTGGGAAAAGTAAAGAGTCATTATCATAAGGACTGCTTTAAAGCGATCTGGCTTTCTCAAACTTGGGTATTTGACTATTCTTGTCCTGGATTTCTCAGAATGTCTGAAAGGGATCAGCAGAATTTGTTTTAACTGTTTTTTCGGGGTGTTTTTTTCTTTTGGCTGTTGGTTTTTCTTTGAAATCCGCCTAAAATCAGTATTCGTAAATCGTAATATTTAAGTTAGGCGCTGAGTATGAAAGAAAAAAGAAAACTGGAGGAAAAATAAGCATGCCCGAATATTTAGTCCTGATGAAATTGAACCCAGGAAAAATAGTTGATACCCTAGGCGACATAAGAAAACTAGATGAGAAGCCAGTTTCCGGTGTAGACCTCTGTTACAGCATGAACATCTTCGGAGCTTGGGACGTAGGCATCTGGATCAATGCTGAAAACAGTTCAGAAGTGCTAGAGTTCGTTCAGAAAAAAGTAAAGAACCTTAGCGGAGTCACCGACGTGTACACAGTGCCCACATTTCCGCACGGAAACGGAATCAAGAGCGGGAAAAACGCAGAGGAGCAGAAGCCCCCTTTAGGAACTTGAAGAAGCGAAAAACCAACAATCGAAAATAGGGTTCAATGACTCTCGCAAAAACGCAGTTACTTTCCAATATCTTCGTTTCTTAAACTCATTAGGACAGCCTCTGCTTGCCAGAAGCGACTTGCAGGTAAGTTACACGGCGGCTAAGAGGCAACATGGATTTTGGAACCAAATGTGGAGCGCTGATTCACAAGAGTTAAGTCAAGTCAAAAAAAACAACATAAGTGACAAGTGAAATCTATGGCAGAAATTGAAATCTTGCCACAGAAGATAGTTGACACGAGAACTATTATTCTTAAATCTAGACTTGATTCGAACAGGGTGAAGTGGCAGGGAGAAAAATTAAAAACCAGTTTTTTCGTCAGATTCGGCTTCCTGAAGCCTAAACCCGCAGACATTTTACTTGTTGCTTTCAGCAAATACTACGAACCTTACATTTTGATCGGAGGAAAATACTCTATTGATTATTGCAAGAGGCATAATTACGCCCTCAAAGTTGAAGATAGAACGCAAGCGCTTTTTATTGATGGAAAAAAGCTAAAACCAGAACCGCTGTCTGTGGAAGAAAATGCCAAGGTAATTAAGCTTGTGGGCGAAGAGCATTCCCATTACGAAAACGAAACATTCGTGATTCTTGATAGAATGCTGCAGGAAGTTGCACCTGAAAATTTGTCTTTTGCCCCCTTTGAAAGTGAACTGGAAAATCGGCCAGCTGGCGACTTCGATTTGAGAAAGCCGCAAATCTCATTGGAAGAGGAAATAACGTTTCTCCGTTCTAGAATCGCTAAAAGACCTTCAGATGTTGCAGAAATCGTCAGAGAAATATTTGAAATCAACGAGCGCACAATAATTTACAGCCCTGTTTATGAACTCACTTATAAAAACATAAAAAACGGAAAAAAAGTTACTGCACTAATAAACGGCATCACTGGCCGAGTGATTTTAGGCAAATTTGACATGCAAGCCTCCAGAAAACTCGGGGATTCTTTAGGAGCTTCCTCTGAGAATTTTCCAACCATGCAGACGCGATTTTTTCGAGCTGAACCAGAGCAAGCGCCTGTTCGTGACGACGCTTACGTTTCGAATTCAATCAATAAAAACCTGGCCGCAAATCTCATAGTTGAAGAAAGAGTCACTAGCGTTGCGCCTAACTCGCGTCAGACGGAAGGGGCTTTTCGGTTCACCGCGGAAAATGCGACAAATGTGGCAACCAACTTTATGACGCGTTTGGGTTACAAACAGGGTCAAGTTCCAACCAAGCTGTATGTGGATGGTGAAACTGACGTTGTGGAACTTCAACTTCAAGATGGAACTGCCCGTGTGCAGATTGACACCAAAACGAAGGAAGTTAAAGGGTACGAAATTCAAGAGGCAGAGGCTCAAGAGGGTTTCTTCACTTCAAGAAGAAAGTTGCTGTTTTTGCTGTCTTCTGTTGTCTTAGTCGCCGTTGTTCTAAAACTGATTAACATTTTCTGATGCATGCGAATGCGATTCTTACGAGTATTTGCCCATTATTACGTACCCTGCCACAATGCACAGCAAAAGGACCGCTATCACTATTATCAAAAAAGGTATTTCGGGAATTCCGAAATAGTAGTGTTCGATTTCATAGTTCAGGGTTACGAGCTGAGCGTTTGATGAGTTAGTGTTGTCGAAGTGCAGTTCACATTCACCTTGAACATCTGAGACGAAGCTAATGTTGTAGCTGCTGGATTGCTCGTAGTCTCTTGTGGTGCCGTTTGGGAAAACAATCCAGAAGCGCATAGAACTGGGTGATTGGCTCAGAACCGTGAAGTCTATTTGTATGTGATCTTCAGTTGACATGCCAATCTTTCGAACTAAATCTTTACCAGCTTGAACATTGAGGCTTTCTGTTGCCGCTTGTACGGTGCCTGCGATGGTAATTAATAAGATGAAAACCAATAGCAAGCACACGAATCGATTAAACTGTTTCATTGACGTTCCCATTCTGAACCGTCTTCTGAGATCAGATATTGATTGGTTAATGAGCCGTAATTTCTGCCACTGTAAGGATTCGATTTAATGCCATGGGTTACGTTTTCATCCATTTCTTTGCTGTCCTTCAACCATAAAATCATATATTAAGTCTTAATAAACATTATTGTATTCTTGATCAACGAAAATACAAGTCAAACAAGTAAAGCAAAAAAGAACATATCATAATGTTTAGAAAGCCCAAGAATCCTGAGGTACAACAATAGAGCACTCAAAGGCGAAACCGCACTACCAAAAGCCTTAAGCAGTAAAAGTGGCGATTTCACCCGCGTTCTATCTTCCCTCTCTTTTTTTACCACGTACATCCAGGAGGCTTACGC
>CAZWPI010000188.1:0-3099 GCA_964636055.1 uncultured Candidatus Bathyarchaeia archaeon | reverse complement strand
TATCAGAAGACTGGTGTGGACACGCTGTTTCTTCCCGAAACCAAGGTTCTAACAACTGGGGACGAGGTCATTGCGACGCCGAGACCGTTATTCGGAGACATAGCCATCGTTACTCAAAGCGGAGCCTTCGGCGTTGCCGCCCTTGACTTTTTAGCTGGACGGCAGATTGGAATCAGCAAGTTCGTGAGTTTCGGCAACAAAAGCGATGTGACCGAGGCGGAGATGATGCATTATCTGCTTTACGATAAGGAAACCAAGGTTATACTTCTCTATGTGGAGGACATAAAATATGGGCGGCGATTTCTTGAAATTGCGAGGAAGGTGACCGTGAAGAAGCCCGTGGTAGCGCTTAAGGCGGGGAGAAGCGCGGCTGGAGCTAGAGCTGCGGCTTCGCATACGGGAGCTATCGCGGGTTCGGACAAGATTTATGATGCGGCTTTTGAGCAGTCGGGAGTAATCCGCGCTAGGGACATGGAGGAGTTTTTCGATACTGGGAAGGCGTTGGCTATGCAGCCGCCGGCTTTGGGCAGGAACATAGGGGTACTGACGGACGCGGGTGGTCCAGGCATCATGGCGGTGGACGAGTGCGAAAGCAACGGCTTGTCTGTTAACCGCTTTTCAGAAGAAGTGCTGCGGAAGTTCCAGAAACTGAAGGATCAGGGGGTGCTTCCCAAGTTTGCGGCGACCGCTAACCCTGTGGATCTTACGGGTTCGGTGACGGATGACATGTTCGAGGTTGCGGCGGATCTGATGTTTCAGGACCCGGAGGTTCACGGGATAATTCTGTTGGGGTTGCATCATTTGCCTGCTTTGCGGGAAAAGTACATTGACAGCGTGGCGCAGGTGTCAAGCAAGTACACGAAGCCGATTGTCATGTGCGATATTGGGGAGACCGAAATGGCGTTGTACACTCGTTTCAGGTTTGATAAGCTGGGCGTTCCCTCTTATGCGTCGCCGGAGGACGCTGCGAGAGCCATGAACGCGCTGGTCAGCTACGGTGCGTACTTGAAGAAGAGCGGATGTGCGGAAGAGTACATTGGCGAGTTCTTGAAGAAGAAGAGGCAAGCTTAGAGGTTGACCGTGACAGTAACCTTGCTGCCGTCTTTGAGCTGAAGTGTCCCTCGCAGGTAGAGAGGGGCAATTATCTCTAAAAGCGCCTCTGGGTAACCCGCAACTTCGGGAACTACAATGGCGCACTCCAACGTGCCTATGAACGCCTTGAAGAGCAGCCCGCTGTAGTAGCCTTCGGCGGGGCAAACTTTTTTTGAGGGGGCTTTTTCAAGCAGTTTTTTGCGCTTTGTGCTTTCTTGGGTGAGCTTTACGTTTAATGTGCCAGGGTACGGGGTGAAGCCGAGTTTCTGCTCTATCTGCCGTTTAACCCAGGGTAGCGTGAGAAATTTTTTGCCGTCGCCGTTGCCAGAGGTAACCGTGCCTGTGAGTGTTATTTCTTTCAGTAGGTTAGTCCTCCTATGCTTCGCGAAGCGGTTGTTGCTGGCGCGGTTACTTTTGTTCCTTTAGCCATTGTGCAACTTTTGTGAGAATGGGATCAGATGATATGTCGATCACGGGCACGATCATTTTTTCTTTTGTTTCTATGGTTGGCGCGTATTTTGGCATAAGCGAGTACCCGACGAAGGTCCAGTAGACCCTGCCGGTTTCTATCAGCACCTTTGCAACTGCCGTGGTGGAGGCGGGAAGCGGGAAGTACAGGAAGACTACGCCGTCGACCCAGTACAGCCCTGCCAGCTTGCCTCCAGCTACTACTGCGGTGAATCGGGCTATGTCTTCAGGCGTGGAAAATTGGGTGCGTTCCATTATGATGATTTCTTTGAAGGGTGCATACTTGACTGTGACTTTATTTTCGCTCATAAATGCTCACCGAACCTACACGCTATTGTGTGGGGAGTTCCCTTTTAATCTTGCCATGCGTCTAGTTTGTTAAGTGGTTTGTTCAGTTTTCGCGTAGTCAAAGTTTCTTGACAAGCCATCATATTTGTAGCCTAATAGCCAATCAATGCAGAAACCTGTAGCGGGCTATTCGCGCCTATTTAAAGGGGAGGGGGTCCAGTTTCAGAGCACAACAGCCACGCCAACAAAACCGCACGCGTTAGGAAAAAGTTATAGAGCAGACAGAACATTAAGCCTTCACCAAGAGGTTTAAGATTTGCCGGAAATCCGCGTAGCACTCGTAGGCGTTGGCAACAGCGCATCCGCCCTAATCCAAGGAACCCAATACTACAAAAACGCCAAACCAGACACCACCGTGCCAGGGCTGATGCACGTAAACTACGGCGGATACCACATAAGAGACATCCACTTCGCCGCCGCTTTTGAAGTGAACAAAGACAAAATCGGAAAAGACCTCTCACAAGCCATATTCACCCCACCAAACTGCGCCGTCAAATTCGCAGACGTCCCCAACCTCGGCGTCAAAGTCACTCCAGCACCCATACTCGACGGCGTAGCACCACACATGCGAAAAACCTTTAACGCCTACGACGACACCAAAACCGACAAAACAAACGTCGCCAAAACACTCAAAGAAACCAAAACACAAGTACTCGTAAACTACCTCCCAGTAGGCAGCCACGACGCCGCCCGATTTTACGCACAATGCGCCATGGACGCAGGCTGCGCCTTCGTAAACTGCATGCCCGAATTCATCGGTTCAAACGCTGAATGGGCAAAAAAATTCGAAGCAGCAGGTTTGCCCGTGCTCGGCGACGACATAAAAAGTCAGGTGGGCGCCACCATCCTGCACCGCAACCTTGTGCGACTATGCCTAGACAGAGGCGTAATCGTTGACGAAACTTACCAGCTTAACCTAGGCGGCGACACAGATTTCCAAAACATGACCGTCGAAAACCGATTAAAATCCAAACGTATCAGCAAGACTGAAGCCGTCACAAGCCTTGTCCCATACGAGTTGCCCACAAGAATCGGCCCCTCAGACTACGTTCCTTTCCTAGGAAACAAGAAAATATGCTACATAACCCTGAAGGGCAGGAAATTCGGCGACCGACCCATAACGATAAATGTTAAGCTTGAGGTTGAAGATTCACCGAACAGCGCTGGCGTGGTAATTGACCTGATAAGAGC
>CAZWPI010000187.1:0-3116 GCA_964636055.1 uncultured Candidatus Bathyarchaeia archaeon | reverse complement strand
TACCTTAAAGTTTAAACGTGGGAAAAGGCAGAGTTCTGTTCTGGTGGGCGATGACGACTCTGGCCCCGAAGACTCTTTGGATGATTTGGATCTTGAGTGCGGGAGCCTGCCATCTCATAAGACAACGCGATCTCATGTCTCAATGGATTTCTGCAAAATGTCATAGGCTGAAAGGCTAAATTAAAAGTTCAACCCATGTTTCAAGCTATATATAGAGGGGGTATAGACAAAAAATCACACAACAGTCACAGCCACACGACGTATAGACAGTAGCTCTTAAAGGCTGATTGCTCCTATTTTTCGTCTGGTGGTTTCTCCCACAACTCCAGCTTTTGCTTTTTGAAGTCGCTGCGTTTCCGCTGCAGGTACTTGTAAACCGTGTGGTGTTGGCTTCCGTTGATAAGCATTTGCACCGCGTTCCGGGCAACGTCAACCTGCTCGAAAGTTCCGATGAAGCCAATCGTGTGCCCGTAGACAACCACGCTGGCTTCAGTTAACTCCTCGATAAGCTTGCGTGTTTTGCCGTTTGCTCCGATTATCCGACCTTTCACGCGTTTGATGTCGGATTCAGACCTGCCGAACACCGCACGTAAATCTATGAAGTCGAAGATGTTATCTTCGTTGCGGAGCAAGCGGAACGCGTGTTCAGGCGAGAAACCCCTGCCAATGGCGGTTACCGTGTCTTTAGCCTTGAAAAGCAACGAAGGGTCACTCGCTTTCTCTGAAAGCAGGATTTTTACGCCACCAGATTCGCTTTCAATCTCAAGCTCAACCATAAACTTCTCTTCAATTCGCTGTTTCACTTTCCCGTCAGGACCTACTAGGACGCCAACTCGCTCTTTGGGGATTCTAACGAACATGCTCGGCTTAGACACTCTTACCAACAACCTTCTTGTAAGCTTCATCAAGTGACAGAACTTTAACGCCTAACCGACTAAAAAATTTATTCACGTTAGTCAAGTCCCTGCGAAGGAAAAACTCGGCCATAGGATGCGAAGTCGGAACAGCCTGCGCCACATCAAAAATCACAGCTTTACCCTTCCACATCATAATGTTATACTCGCTCAAGTCGCCGTGGACAAGGTCAGCTTTCTGGTAAAGCCGCCTTAGGTAAGTCAGCAATGTACTGTAAACTTTGTCGGGATTTTTCGGCTGCAGCTCCTTCAAAGATGGAGCATTAACACCGTTCTCCCCGATGAACTCCATCACCAACACGTTATTCTTGACCGCAACAGGATTGGGCACACGCACTTTCGCGCGGGAAGCCTGCTCCAAATTCCTGAATTCCTTCTGTGCCCAAGCAAAAATTATCGACCTAGTGTCGTGTTTTACTCCTTTGAACCTGTAATCGCCCTCAATGTATTTGAACATGCCTTTTCGAAACTCCCCGGAAGTGGTTAAGTAGATTTTCACCGCCAAGTCTTTGCCTTCTTTGTTCTTTCCCCAGTAAACTCTAGCCTCTTTTCCCGCGTTCACAACGCCGTTAACCTCGTCTAACACGCCGCTGTTCAAGAAACCGTAAATAACCATACGTGTGGCTTGATCAAAAACCTCTTCTACAGTGGCTCTTTCAGAAGAGAAGTCGTGCTCGAGCATCTTGTCTCTTCTTTCCACGGTTTTTTCTTTATGTGCAAGTTTTTCGCGAGCTTTCCGTGACATCGATGATCACCATGTTATAAGATGCGGATTATTTAAAGAGCATTTGAATGCAGCCGGCACGTGGCAGAAACATGCGATTACCCGTTTTTCAAACAAGAAAAGAACCAAGGCTATATTGTCAGGATGCCTTTTCTGCGCAGATTTTCGGCTTGCGCATGCGTGTAGCGCCATACCACATCGCCGCGTTTGTCACTTTGAAAATCCCATGGCGAAACGATCACGATGTCGCCTTCTCTGATCCAAACGCGCCTTTTCATTTTGCCTCGAATGCGGCAGAGCCTTTCTTTGCCGTCTTGGCACTTAACCAGAATTCGATCGAAACCGAGCAGTTTCACTACTACGCCTAGAACTTCGCCTTGTGCGGGATACACCAACTCGCTGATTTCGCCTTCGCTTAACACTTTTTTCTTACCCAAGCACAAACCTCGCGGTTTCGCTGAAAAAAGAATGTTTAGCTTCCTTAAAAGCATGCTTATTTGAACACGCTGCATTGGAGGATTTAGGCGGTCAAATTGCAGCGGTTCTTGATGAAGCTACGGTGTCCAGAGAGTGGATATGGTTGGCTAAGCTTTAATTTTCACGCGGAATATATGTGTCTGCTGAAATGAGAGTTGATCTGAAGTGTCGTACGTTTTTAACATCCCGTACCGAAATAACGCCAAGCTAAAGCACGTTATGGATAAGGTCAAGGAAGACGTGAAGTTGCAGACTTTTTGGAAATGCGCGAATGTAATGGCTATTGATCGCATGGGCTACACGGATCATGGTCCCACACACGTGAAAATCGTGGCCAACCTAGCGCTTAAGCTGCTGCGCATATTGGTGGAAAGGCATGTTAAACCTAGTATAGTTAGGCATTACGGCATGAAGAACGATGACGCGGAAGTTGTGGTGGTTCTGGGTTCGATATTTCACGATTTAGGCATGGTCGTCATAAGGAATGATCATGAAAAGTACAGTGCGTTCTTAGCCTTGGAATTCGTTGAACGGTGCTTAACGCCGATCTACAGGGAAGAAGAACGCGCTATCATCACCTCTGAAGTGCTGCACGCTATAGTGGCTCATGAGCAGCCGAACAAGCCGTTAACTGTGGAGGCAGGAATCGTAGGCATTGCTGACGCTTTGGACATGGAAGCGGGAAGAGCGCGGATTCCTTTTGAGTCGGGAAAGATAGACATTCACGCGGTTTCAGCGCTGTCCATCGAGAAAGTGGAAATTATAGAGGGCGAAAAAAAGCCGATCACCATAAAAATAACGATGTCCAACTCTGCAGGCGTTTTCCAGATAGACGAGCTGCTGAAGCCTAGAATCGAAAAATCAGGACTCCAAGAATACTTTCATGTAGTAGCGGAGATAACAGGTGAAAAAGAGACTAAGATAATCGAAAGATTCGAAATATAGGCTTGAATGTTGTTTGCTCTGTTGTGCGATTTTTTGTCTATACCCCCTCTATATAT
>CAZWPI010000186.1:0-3144 GCA_964636055.1 uncultured Candidatus Bathyarchaeia archaeon | reverse complement strand
AACAACCGCCGGCTTGGACACCACCATGTCTCCCGTCTTGTAGCTCCACAAGTAAGCGCCTGTCGCGGCGTCTAGGGCGTACACTTTGCTATCATCCGAACCCACATAGACCACGCCACTCGCCACAGTTGGCGAAGAAGCTACGTCGGCACCTGTTGCGTAATTCCACATGAGACCGCCAGTTTCCGCGTCCAGCGCATACACGTTGCCATCATAAGAGCCTACGTAGACCATGCCGTTTGCCACGTATGGCGAAGAAAAAACAGGACCACCTGTTGTATAGTTCCATACGACAAAGCCGTTGGAAACGTTTAGCGCATATATTCTGCTGTCATCTGAACCAACGTAAACTATTCCGTTTGCCACGGCGGGCGTGGACACCACCATATCACCCGTCACATAACTCCATACTAAGTCGCCGTTGGTAGCGTTTAAGGCGTAAACCTTGTTGTCGGTTGAGCCAACGTAAACCACGCCGTTGGCAAAAACCGGCGAAGACAGCATGATCATACCGCCCGTAGTGTAGTTCCATATCAAAGCGCCCGAAGAAGCGTTTAGCGCGTACACGTTCCAGTCTTCTGAAGCCACATAGACCACGCCGTCAAACACCGCGGGAGCAGAATCCACGTAGAAGCCTGTTGTGTAGTTCCATACGAGACTGCCCGTTTCGGCGTTTAGCGCGTACACGTTATGGTCCTCAGAGCCAAAATAGACCAGCCCCTCAGCTACAGCCGCTTTTGACAATATGTTATTGCCTGTTACATACGTCCAAACTACAGCGCCGTTGGTGGCATTTAATGCGTAAAAATTATTGTCGTATGAGCCTACGTAAACCAAACCTCCCGCCACAGTGGGCGAGTCCACTGGACCGCCAGTGTTGTATATCCACGCCGTTTGGTTTGTAACAGGCGCGGTTGAATTTGAATTGCCTGTGTGGGCGAGGTCATTGTGGAACATAGGCCATCCACCAGAATTTGCCTCAGAAGCCGCCATAGATTCGATGCTGCCTGAAAAAACCGCGACCAAAAACAAAAACGCCACAGCTATGCAAAGGAATGCTTTCCTTTTTGTTCCCTTTACTTTTTTCTGGAACGCTCGCGCCGAAGATAAGACATGCAGCAAATCAAGATGCAGGCTAAGCCTCAACCATCCTACCTACCATTAATAACTCAACGAATCAATAAAAGAGTTGTTTCTTTTCTTCTGAGATACGTTTTTAAGCATTGCACCGAGCCATCTTCATGGCTGAGGCTTATGTTTTTCAGGCAAGTTCAGCAGCACGGCGACAACTTCTCATACATCATAGCAGACGACACCACACGAGAAGCAGCTGTTGTGGATTCAAGTTTCAACGCAGGAGAAATAACCCGCATTCTAAAAGCCGAAAATCTGAAACTAAAATACATCATCAACACGCACGACCATTCCGACCACACCGCTGGAAACCAAGAACTGCGTTCGGTGTTCGGCGCGAAAATAATTGCCCATAAACTCTCAAGAATTAACGCGGATGTGACAGTGGATGACGGCGACGTTATCCGCATAGGCAGTATTCCAGTAAAAGTCATCCACACGCCAGGGCACACTCCCGACGGCATATGCCTGCTGGTCGACGGAAAACTGTTAACAGGCGACACCCTCTTTGTAGGCGAATGCGGCAGAACAGACCTGCCCAGCGGAAACTCCAAAAGCATGTACGACAGCCTCTTCCACAAACTCCTAAAACTCAATGACGATGTGGAAGTGTATCCTGGACACGACTACGGGGCGAAGCCATCTTCCACCATAGGCGAAGAAAAGCGGTCAAACTACACTTTAGAGCCGAGAAGCCTTGCGGAATTCATCGAGTTCATGAAACAACCTTAGAAGCACTAATTTCCCCGCCCTTTCACTCATCTGGTATATTTACAAAATAACCAACTTCAGGCTGCTCTTTAAAAGGCAAAACATAATTTGAAAGCAAAGTTATCCAATCAAACTGCTTAATACATGCTTAGGCAGGAATAAGATTTACAAAAATCATGTTTATTCACGTTCCAAACACTTGCTCTGCTTTTCGCTGTTTGTTGGAGTTCACTTATTTACAATATGTATTTAAGAACCAGAAAATTTTTTATTATACTTAGCTCAAGATTAAAGGTCCATTAGCATATAGATATAAAATAAGAATTAAGAAACAAGAGTTAAGAAGGTCCAAACAATTATGCCCAAGACTGCATCACGCAAAAACACTTTCTGTTTCCTTAGCAAAGCACAGCTGATAAAGCTAAAACTGAAGGCTGTGCGTGCCGGCGTGTGGTTCAGAGCGTTACCGAGGATAGACAGAGCGCTTGTAGATTTAACGATAAAGGTTGCAAGCAGCATTCGCAGCGTCACTTTAGCCAAGAACATCTTAGCCGTCATCAGGAAACTGGAAGAGCTTCTGGAAAGCAGTCTCATACGGGCCTTTAGAGAAGTAGGTCTCCTTCTCGCCAAAAAAATCAGCTTGGTAGCCCAAAAATGGGGTAACACCTCTGCGAAAAACTGGGCATCCAATGTATCCTTTATAAGGTTCTTAGCTGTAATGCATATTAACGAACCTAAAACCTTTAAAACGTGATTCGCAATTACACGTTAGGGAGTACATCGTATGATAACAGATATACTCGGTTTCGTATTAGCTGGTGTACTTCTAGCTGTATGCCTTTGGGCGCTTTACAACGTGCCTATTCTGGCAAGTGGCGTTAAAGACTTCTGCAAAAAACGGCAAAAACCTCATAAAAAAACCGTTCCAGAAGAGCTTTTACCCTCTTTTTCAATTATCGTGCCAGTTAAAAACGAAGAGCGCGTCATAGACAGATTACTAGATTCACTTTCATCTCTGAATTATCCTCTGAACAAGAGAGAAATCATCATAGTTGAAGACGGATCAACCGACAAGACCAGCGACATATGCATGAACTACGCCAAAGAACACGCCAACGTGAGAATCCTGCATAAAAACCTCTCTAACGGCAAGCCTTCAGCCCTGAACTTCGGACTCACGCACGCAAAAGGAGACATCGTCGCAATATTCGACGCAGACAACGTCCCCGCTAACGACGCGCTATCAGCGGTCGTTGAATATTTCGAAGACCCAAAAGTTGCGGCTGTACAAGGGCGAAC
>CAZWPI010000185.1:0-3167 GCA_964636055.1 uncultured Candidatus Bathyarchaeia archaeon | reverse complement strand
GTCTTTCGCTTATCTCCTTGTCTTCTGCTAGAATCTTGACCTCAAAACCCGCCATTTCAATTTTGTGCAAATAATCTTCTTTCATCAGGGCACCTGCCACACAACCACAAAGCAGTTCGCTGTCATTTTTCTGTTCGTCACTGAGTTCTTTCAAAAGAACGATGTCGGAAACGTATATTCTGCCGCCGTTTCTTAAAACCCGATACGCCTCGTTGAAGACTTTGGATTTGTGTGGAGCGAGATTTATCACGCAGTTGCTGATTACCACGTCGACTGACTCGCTTTCAACAGGCAGATTCTCGATGTCGCCCAGCCTGAACTCAACATTAGTGTACCCGTACTTTGCGGCTAACGATTTAGCTTTGTCAACCATCTCCTCCGTCATGTCAACCCCGATGACTTTACCCGACGTGCCAACTTTCTTCGCGGCTAAGAAGCAGTCAAATCCTGCACCGCTGCCCAAGTCAAGCACTACATCACCTTCGTTAAGGGTTCCCAGCGCGGTGGGGTTGCCGCACCCAAGTCCGAGATTAGCCTCAGGAACCACGTTGAGTTCCTCATCTGAATAACCAATACTTTTGGAAGTTTCCCGAGGTGCATCCTGATAATTGCAACCGCAACTGCAGCAAGAAGTGTCTGCTCCGCTTGCAACCGCTATTTTGGCGTAAGCCTGATTTACCGTCTTTTTTACATCTTTGTCTTTCATATTATCCTCTTCGGTCACGTTCACCTGTATAGATAACAATATTTAAATATTTATATGAACAGTACCAACCAGCGCTGGTTGACGTTTATGGGTCTCGATTGGAAGCAGTGGAGTCGAAGCGACATAATCTACGGCGTCGTCGCTCCTGTTCTCGTCGTCTTATTGATTGTGGCAATTTCCCAGTTGGGCAGGCTTTTTGAAGGCGGGTTTGGAGTCACAACTGGAATCACGATGGAGCTTGAAGAACTCGTCGTAATCGTCTCGGTTCCCTTGACGCTTGGTTTGGTTTGGAACCGGTGGGCTGGCGGCGCCTCGGGCTTTCTGCTGGGCAGCATATACGCGTTGTATTGGGCTGACAGCTACCACTCTCCCATGGCTGGGAACATTCAGGGGTCGGGCACGGTTCTCTTGGCATACATTTTGAGCGCAATGCTGATCGGGTACATGGCTGGAGCGTTGAACAAGCGGTCAGAGAATTTCCGCAGGATGCTCATTGCGGCAGTAACAGCGGCAACCATTGGCGGCGTCATGCTTTTCGGGGTCTTTCAGCTTTCGCCAGCGAACGTGGTAACTGGAATTGGCGGTTTCTTGCTGACGGTGTTGGCTCGCACGGCATGCGGATTAGTAATACCCGTGATAGCTAAGGTTTTCATGTGGTACGGCGTCGTCCAGAACAAGCAATAAACAAAAAGCACCTTCTTCAATTTTCCATCCCTTTATAGTATCTCTTTCTAAGCCAGAACGCAACGTTTACCAAGCTTATCATAACAGGCACCTCAATTAAAGGACCGATGACAGCGAAGGCTTCTTGGGAAGCTAAACCGAAAACTGCAACTGCCACAGCGATTGCTAGCTCGAAGTTGTTGCTGGCTGCAGTGAAAGCTAAAGAAGTTGTTCGTTTATAGCCCAACTTAGAGAAATATCCCAGCGTGAATGCTCCAAAGAACATTATGACGAAATATGCCAGCAGCGGAACGGCTACTCTCAGAACATCCGTCGGGAGGTTTACGATGTATTCGCCTTTGAGTGAAAACATCACGACGATAGTGAACAGCAAGGCAATGAGCGAAGTGTGTCCGAGTTTTGGCATAAGTTTCTTCTCATACCATTCTTTTCCCTTTGCCTTCAAGAAATAAAACCTCGTCGCGACGCCGGCGAAGAAAGGTATGCCCAAATAGACAGACACGGACTGTGCAACCTGCACTAGAGAAATGCTCACCACCTGGCTTGTCCCCGAAATCCAAGACCCCACAATTGTAATATAAAAGAAGGCTAAAATCGAGTACATCAAAATTTGGAAAACCGAGTTTATGGCAACCATGACAGCCGCCCATTCGTTGTCTCCTTCAGCCAAGTTGTTCCATACGATGACCATAGCAATGCACCGCGCTATCCCTACCAAGATTACTCCATTTCTCAGCTCCGGGTATCCGCCAAGGAACACCCAAGCCAAAACAAACATCAGTGCGGGCCCGATTATCCAGTTCAAAGAGAGAGATTGAGAAAGCATCTTCTTTGAGCCTTCAGCGGTGACGATTTTCCTCAGGTCTTCGTAACGTACTCTTGCAAGCGGGGGGTACATCATCCAGATCAGGCCCACCGCGATTGGTATAGAAGTGGTCCCGATGCTGAGCGAGCTTATGACGCTGGAGACTTGTGGGTAGACGTAGCCTATAGCGACTCCGAGAACCATAGCCGAGAAAATCCAGACTGTGAGGTACTTGCTTAGCCAAGAGAGGCGGCTTTTGGATTTCTGTACGTTCGCGGTCATGTGGAACCCTTTTCAGCTAATCCCAATCGTTGGAAATGTACTTAAGGGAGAAGGAGGGAAAAAGGAGAACCTGATATTCTGCTCTTGCCTTGCTTCCTGTTCTCGGAATTCTAGGGCTTGGCAGATTCCGCAGGCGGTTTTCAGCAGCTTTCGTTTTTCGGGAGGTTCCGTTAGACGTTCTAATTTGTCGGTCATTTCGGTCCTTCTGAACTTTGTGTACCAACTAAGCTTGGGCTTTCTGCAGTTTTTCAATTATCTTTTGTGTTTCCTCTTCTGACGGATGCGTGATGGCATCGGCAGGGCAGATATCTTCGCAACCTCTGCAAAACACTACACAACCGTTAGGGTTTTTTACGACTGACCCCTTTTTTCCTTCTTTTTCTTCAAATGCGAAAACTTCCATGTGGCAGTAGTCTACGCATTTTCCGCAAGTGATGCATTTTTCGTAGTCTATTGTTGGACCCCAAGGTATCTTGTTTCGGGGAACACCATGGTATGTTTCTTCTTCAGTCATGTTTTGTCGCCTCCTTGCATTCACAGGGTTTTTCTGATTGTAACTAAACTCCATGTTAATAACAATATTTAAATATTGTTATCCACTAAAGGAATTCATGTCAATAAACTTGGAAAATCAAAGCAGATTCAAATCCATAGTCTTCCACGCCCTCGCCGACCCGCTCAGGCTCGAAA
>CAZWPI010000184.1:0-3179 GCA_964636055.1 uncultured Candidatus Bathyarchaeia archaeon | reverse complement strand
CGAGTTTCCGCATCCGCCAGAGCAAATACGCGAAATATTCCTGCACCCGAAGGTGCGCGACGATTACACATTGGAGTGGAAAGAGCCAAACGTAGACGGCATCGTGGATTTTCTGGTCAGGGAAAAAGACTTCTCAGAAGCCCGCGTGCGGAAAGCTGTGGAAAAGATGCAGGAAGGCACCAAGAAGCTTAAGGGCAAAACCACACTGGAAAAATGGTTTGGATAACAGCTAGAACCTGTGCCCATACTCCCCGGTTAAAGGAACAAAAGCCACTCCACCAAGGTTTTCCTGTTTGATTTTTCCATCCGGTTTTCTTGTGATTTTTAAAAGGTTCTGGAACAGGGAAACACTGCCAACTGGAATCAGCATAACACCACTGGGCTTCAACTGCTCTACCAAAGGCTCAGGAACGCTCGGAGCTGCCGCCGTGACCACAATGCGGTCATACGGAGCCTTCTCAGCATAACCTTTGGAACCGTCACCGTTGACTATTTTCACGCGGTCACCGTAACCCGCGTTCATAATGTTTTTTCTCGCGTTTTCAGCCAAAGCCTGAACTATCTCAACGGTATAGACACATCCCCACTCGCTTCTAGGCGCATCCCCAGGCGCAACTATCTCCGCTATCGTAGCGGAGTGCCAACCCGAACCCGCTCCGACCTCCAAAACTTTCTGACCAACCTCCAACTGGAGGGCTTCATTCATTATCGAAACCATGTTTCGCCTAGCCCAGCGCGAAGCTGAGACCATGTGGCGCAGAGATTGTTTGGCCAAAACCAATTGGAAGCGGCGTGTCCGCAGCATAGTACGATTGCACATCGGAAGGCAGAAACCTGCCGCGAGGTACAGCGCGCATTGCCTTGATCACTTTGGGCGAGCGCAATATGTCCTGTTTTATTAAGCTGTCGATGAGTCTGTCCCATTCTGTCTTTTCCAAATTGAAGCACCGAGTAAAATATTGTAGGGTGTTCCCTTTTAACGTATGTGTGTTGGAAGTGAAGCTGACTGCCCGCTTCTTCTCTCAATTGCAATTGCTGCACAACTTGCGTCAGCTCATTTCAGAGAACGCACGTCTTGGAAATGGAACGATGAGCTTGAACAGCCGTTTTGTTTATCCATTTGACGTTGTAATCCGCCGCACTTGTCCGGTGTCTGCCCATATCCCAACCGTAATGCTGTTAACCCCGCCTGGGTAAACCTTGTCGAGATAAAGGGTGACCTGCCAGTAGGGAACTAACGCTAGCCCGGTTTCTCTAATAGTTGGGTGGAAAACGGCTGAAACAGGTTCGTTCAGCACGGTGAAATCAGACACCACCACGCCGTCCGCTGTCCACGTGAAACCTTTCACGGCATTTCTTGCGATTTGAATAGCGTCCTCTTCGGTGGCAACACTAACTTTAGTGGTTCCAATGGTGAAAAGATAATAGCCGTCGGTCAATTCTGTCAGAACGCGGTTTTCGAAAACCAAGCTCAAGCTTTTCGGTGAAAAGTCAACACCGTTTTCCGTGTACATCCACAGGAATTGTGTGGTATCTCCAGAGACGGTGACATCCAGCTTTATGTTGCCCGCTACCACCTCAGCGTTTGCGGTTCCATTCACTGAGTCTAACATGGCGCTCATCGCGTCCAAGTAGGGAGCGCCCTCAAAGGAACTGAGCCTTCCCAGCAGATTCTTGACAGCATCCAAGATGGTGAAAGGCTGTGGCTGCGAGTAGATCGGTGAGCCCTCAAACAGAGATAGCTGATACCTAGATAACTGTCTGTTTCTAAACCGTAAAGTCATGGTAAGTTGGCTTTCGCTGTTAGTAAGCGAATACTGCAGAATCTCCTCTACGACTCCGCCTAAGTCAGTGCGATGTTCCACGGTGTCGCTTAACAGAGTTGCCTGATACCTTGAGGTGTCAATTTGGGCAACGTCCTGAAGGAAAGAAATCGCGGTGTCTGTGCTGGCGCTCCAAGACAACAACTGATTATACTTTGACTGCAAGTCATCACGCTCACTGGACACTTGGTTCAGAGAAGCGTACTGCATGTAAAACATGCTTGCCAAAAGAACAATCGCTATGATGAGTCCTGCCAGAAGCGACCTCCACTTTAAAGACAGAGGGAAGCCGTGCTTTGAACGAACGGCAGGTGCCTCTTCCACGATCTTCATGGTGTCCACTGAGGCTGCACCGAAAGTGGACAACCTGTACTCCCCGTTCTCCTGTTTGGACACGAGTTCACCGAGGTTTTCAAGGTGATACGTCAGATGGGAGCTGGAAACTCCAAGCGCCTCCAGCATCTGCGAAAACGTCATCGGCTGATCCGAGAGCATGCGAAGAATCTTGCGTCGCGCAGGATGCTTCAAAGAACTAAACATGGTCGAGTAAATTTCTTCCTCTGAATCCGAGATTGCCCCTCACCTTCAACTACTATTATGCGGAAGACCTTAGAAAGCTTTGCCATAAACACCAACCAAAAAACCCTTCGCCTTGCATCATCTAACGCGCTAAAAGCTCAAGCGGTCCTCTCCACCATTTTCCACTCCAGCTTAGAAACCAATATATGTCATCCAAACGTAGAATCACCTGTAGAAGGGCACGAACCGAAATGAAAGTCACCCTAGTCAACCCTCCCTATCCCCCAAGCGTACACTCTCATCCACCATTCATTCCGCTTGGAATTGCATATTTGGGCGCAGTTGCAGAAAAAGAAGGGCACGAAGTCACAGTCATAGACTGCCAAGCAGAAAAACTTAACTACGAAGCCTTCCGCGAACGCATCAGACGAACCCCATCAGACGTCATCGGAGTCACAGCAACAACTCTTCTGTACAAGTCTGCCATGAAGCTAGTCAACATAGCCAAACAGGAGCACCCACAAGCCTTCACCATGCTTGGCGGATCGCATGGAACTTTCTGGGACGAAAACGCCCTCAACGAGTACCCAAGCCTAGATATCGTCGTACGCAGAGAAGGGGAAACGACCTTTATAGAAATCCTCAATAAACTCCAAACCAAAACCAGCTTAAACAGCGTCCTAGGCATCACCTTGCGCAACCAAGAAGGTAAAATCGTCCGCAACCCGGACAGGCCGTTCCTCGAAGACTTAGACGCTTTACCTTTCCCGGCACACCACCTCCTGCCGCTTGACGCGCTAAAACGAATGGGCAAAGTGCTTTTCCCCTTAATCACAA
>CAZWPI010000183.1:0-3195 GCA_964636055.1 uncultured Candidatus Bathyarchaeia archaeon | reverse complement strand
CCAGGAGATGGTTGTTGACGACTGGATGGAGCAGAATATGCCGTAATACGTGTTGCGGATGTTGTTGCCTGTTATGGTGCAGCCGTCTCCTTCAACGCTGATGCCCGTGGCGCAGTAGGAGGTGGGGGAGTAATCGAGGCTTTCAATGGTGAACCCCGAGATTTCCACGTCGTCTGCCGCCAACGTGAACACCGTGTTCTGTCCTCGTGCCACACCGCCTGTCCCAATAACTATCGTGTCTTTGCTGTCTTCGCCCATGACCGTCAAGGACTTGTTGATTAGCACGTTTTCATAATAAACACCGCTCTTCACCAGTACAGTGTCGCCTGATGAAGCATGGTTAACAGCGGCACTTATGGTCGCGTAATCATCTGGCACAACTATTGTTTTTGAAGCCTTGCTCGGTTGAATGCTAATGGTGCATAACATCATTACTAAGATGAGTGTTAATGTGACGAATTTTGCGACCTGTTTTTGGTGCATGCAGTTCGTTCCACTAATAATCTATGACGGGAGGTGACTATTAGCTCTCCCCAGAGAACATGCTGTTCCGTTAAAAGAACAGGAAAAACATCTTTTGACTCATTTACTGCTTCTCAAATGATGCACCATTGAAGGCAATGTTGTATGGTGTTCAATTAGTTCTTTTTTTGGGTTTTTGCAGTCTCGTTTAATGTTTTTTCTGCTTTAAAACGCCGGTACTTTCCACAGTGGGAGCCTCCACCGTTACAACATGTGAAGTTGTCAGGGTCGAAGTAGGGGCAGGTGCTGCTGAATTCGCAGTAGTCCGTAAACTTTTTTTGAATCTTGTTTAAAATTGAGGCAAAAAGGGTCATTAAAAAGGTGTCTCCCTTTTTTCAGGCAGTGGGTTACGTTAGCTTGAGTAGGATTTGCTCGGGGATGCCTTCTTTTTCAAGCACTAGGTATCGTATGCCTTCGGTGTCGCCTGCTTGGTCAAGTGTTTCCAGTGCTTCCTGAGCTTTCTGCAGAGCTCGCAGGCGTTGCTGGTGGCTTTTCACCACGCTTTCCATGGCTTCTAACTCGTTCAGGGCGGTGGCGTCTAGGACTATTTCTAAGCCATTCACTTCAATTTTGTTCGGGTTTTCTTTGACTTCTTTCTTGTTTGACAATTTGGCGACCACATCGTGCAGTCTCTTCGACTTCTCCGCCAAAGCTCTCGTGTCGTCCAGTCTGCGCAGGTACTTGCCGAGCGCGCTCTTTGCCGCGGCTGTCTCCCTGTCCAGCTTCTCCGCGATTTCAACGGCTGAGCTGTACTCTTTGACGCAGACAAACGGTTCCTCAACTGCTTTCGGAACTTCCCGCACTTTCGGCGCCGTGTCTTCTGCGGGTTCGGCTTTCTTTGCTTTGGCTGGTTCTGGTTTGGGGGCTGGCTTCTTGGCTTTTTTCAGGTTTTTTTCTGGCTTTTTTGCTGCTTGTGGTTTCTCGGCTGCTTTCGGCTTGGGTGCTTCAGGTTTTTCAGTTACTTTGGTTTTTTCAGGTGTAGGTTTTTTCTTTAATCTGTCGAACACTTTTGCCCACTCAACCTCATCTCATGTAGTAATATATAATAATCTCTATTCTACCACCGACAATATTCCCAAAACAGACATAACTACCAACACGCCCAATAGGCAAGCATACGCACAAGTTCGAAGTTAGTCAAGAAATCTTGACTGAGGCTTGAGCCCTCTTGGTCAAGAAACCTTGACAAAAACGCTTTAATTGCGTTCCAAGTTCGTTATTAATTATGAACAAACCAACATTGGCACTGGCTTTGGCTATTACAGTGATGCTTTCGCTGATTGCTGGAGCACAATTAAGCCCGTTAACAAAGGCAAACATTATGATTGGGGGTGTTCCTGCGAATATCAACATGCTATCTCCTATAGATGGAACCTACAACACAAATAATCTTTCTCTAAGCGTTAATTTCACAACTTTTGCAACTGGTTTATATGATGGCGGTCCAAGGTATGAAAACACTCGAATGTTCACTTACACTTTAGATGAAAAGGAACCGCACAATATCACAATAATACGTCAGCACATAGGAATGAACCCTGGCGCCGATGTCTTTTTTGAAGGTGAGGAATCTTTGAAAGATTTGACAGAAGGACTGCACAATCTAACAGTGCGTGCAGTTTTCATTTACTCTCATTTTCCTCCTTCATGGCTGTCTGATATTACTTACGAATCTAAGTCAACTGTTTTCTTCAGGGTAGATACTGTTCCTCAGAACATTACAATAATAAAACCTGAAAACACTACGTACACCCCAAGCGAAGTGCCCTTGTCATGTTTCATTGACGAGCCTGCCTCATGGGTCGGCTACTCTCTGGATGGGCAAGAGAACGTTACCGTCACAGGGAACCTGACACTTCCCGAAGTCTCTTTAGGACAGCATAATTTGACAATTTTCGCAAGCGATGCATTCGGAAACTCCGCAAGTGCCAAGACGATAAGTTTTAACGTGGTTGCACCTTTCCCAACAACGTTGGTCATAACCGCTTCAGTAGCGTCAACAGCAGTCATAGGCTTGCTGGTTTACTTCAAGAAACGCAAACACTAAGCCTTACGTTTGTGTGTGAGTTTTATTTTATCGTTTTTTGTGTTTTGTGAGAAGAGGGTAAGAGTAAGTATATGTATGTAAGTGAAAGCAAGCAAGAGCAAAAGAGTTAGCAAGTTAGCATGCAAGTATGAGAGAGAGAAAGATTTGGATCCTATTTGGATCCTAATAGCCAATCATTGCAGAAACCTATAGAGGGGGTAGGTCCTGTATTGGCGCAGAAATCAACCAATAGCATGCAGAAAACGCTACGCTGTTGCAGAAAACCATACAGTTTAGTATATATAAGGGGGCTATAGTCTGCACCGAGCACAACAGTTTTAAACCGCAACCGCGCCAACCATCTGCATCAGGACCTGAAAACCATGAACACTTGGCGCTTAATCCCGCTTGAAACCCACAACGCTTTCATGAACATGGCAATCGACGAAGCCATCCTGCAATCGCGCATGGATAATTTGGTGCCGAACACGCTTAGGCTTTACCAGTGGCAACCCAGCGCCGTAAGCGTCGGCAAAAACCAGAACCCGCAAGACACCGTGTACATGGAGAACTGCCGCAAACTCGGAGTTGCCATCGTGCGCAGAAACAGCGGTGGCGGAACCGTGTTCCACGATCAAGCTGGCGAA
>CAZWPI010000182.1:0-3226 GCA_964636055.1 uncultured Candidatus Bathyarchaeia archaeon | reverse complement strand
ATGCTGGTGCTTGTGCTTCCAACATCCACTATCACGCAGGTCTTAATCATCTGAGCGACCAGCCAGCCTGTTGCCACCCAATTCGCCGCGGCTACCTTAAGCGGTTCAGATCTTGCAGCGTCCATTGACCGCAGTGCCGCGTCTACGTCTAAAACGAAAACGGGCAAATCAGCGAAAACCTGAGCAGCACACGCCAAGACATGGTTGACGCCTTCTCGCTTCGTTTGATACGCGTCAGCCAGCTCAGCGGTCATGGTTAAGCCGATGCCGTCAAGCTTCGCGTTGCGGCTTACTCGTTCTTTCAGCTTCGAAAGCACTTCAGCGAGTTTTGACGGCTCTTTCCAGACAGGAAAATACTCGATTGCAGTCCTAAGCTCTTTAACGCAGCCATTTTCAGCACGTAGGAAAGCCGCTTTGGTGTTGGCGCCTCCGATGTCCCAGCCGATAACCGTTACCACGCTACCTGCCTCTGCATATATTGTTGAGGACGCGCTTTTTAGCTTCGCGGAATCTCATCTCGGCTTCTTCTAATGTGGCACCGTGAGCTGCGATGAGCGCCGAGGCTGAGCCCTCACCTGCAACTGGGAAAGGCGGAGAGACAACGTCGTTTATCCCGTAAATTTTTTGAAGGGCATCAATCGTCGGGTTAGGCGTCTCTACTTTTGAAAAACAGCTGTAACCGCAACTTTGGGTATGCGTTGGGAGTTCGCGTTTTAAAACCGCGTTTATGATGGCTTGGGCGGGGTTGAAGTTGGCAACGCTGCTTAATCCAACATAGGAAGTGGTTAATCTTGGGTTAACCTCTATCGCCACAGCCTCATCTTTTGTCAGGATAAAATCAACGCCAAGGTATCCTCTGAGGTCTGGGAAAGATTTAGCAATTTTTTCCGCCACTGCAAAGGCTTCTGACTTTAGTGAATGATCAAAAGGAACCGCGCCGCCGCTGTACCTTGAACAGGCTTCTGGCGTTTCAATCGTAACATCCTGGCGGTTCAAGCTGATGGGTACGGCGTCGCCGCCTGTAGAAATTAAGCTGACACTCGCAGCGGCGCCAATGATTAATTCTTGAACCAAAAAGTGTTTGCTTGACGACTGCCGTTTAATTTTGTCAACCGCACCAGCTACTTGGTCTTCGTTTCTGACAACGCTTAATCCGCAACAGCTAACACCGTTCGAAGGCTTGAATATCATGGGGGAATTCAAACTGCCTCGAACAGCTTTCCTGATTTCCTTCAAATCGTCAGCTACGCTAAACATTAGCGCCTCGGGCAGGGGCAACCCAAGTTTTCTCATAAGCGCATAGAAGACTGTTTTGTCGGACACTTTTTCTATGGCGCTGGCTGGGCAGTTCAACGAGGCTATGCCCGTCTTTTCCACAACTTCCACAAGCGACCGCAATACGCCATCCGTTTCTGGCGCAATTACGTAGGCAGCATCAGCCTGCTCAGAAATTTTGCGGATGTTCGCCTGAGCCTCTTTTGCAGAAAAAACTGGCACTATGCAATCAGCGCCAATGGGAGGATTCAACCTTGCAATACGCGAATCAAGCGTGGTGGTAACACTGTGTCCAGCGGCTTCAAAATCCGCGATCAGCGTCCTCAACATGCCGAAGCCTTCGCTCAAGACGTTGGCTGGGATTAGCTCGTCAGCAAAGCCGCCTCCGGAAACATGCTCGTAAACCAGAAGCCTCAAGCGCTCTTTTCACCAAACCTCGATGAGAAAACCTGTCTTAAAGCTTTTCTGCACGCTTAACGACTGCAACGAGCTCTCGCACTTTTTCTCTGGTGATTCGACCGTTAACTCTGTCACTGAAGGTGCAAGCAGCGCCTCTCAAACCCACCACATCAGCGCCTAAAGCATAAACCACAGGTAAATCCTCCTTTTGCAGCGACCCAGCCAACGCTGCCTTTAAACCGTAATTGTGCGCTTCTTCAACGAAGCGCTGAAGCTGGGGCTTTGTGAGAAAGCTGAAGAGGTTTTTTCCGTCTTTAATCGCCGTGTCGATCATGGCTATGTCCGCTTTGGCTTCATGGGCTATTTTGGGAACGAGCAAGGGGTCAACTGTGCTTATTCTATCTGCGTCAGCGTATCCCGAGGCTACCACTTTGATTGAAGGGTTATAGTCTTTGGCGGCTTTGGTGACGTTATGCATCAGGTACACCGCTTCCTCAGGCGTTTTTAACCCGTAAAGTCCTGCTTTGATGTAATTGACGCCAGTTGCTGCCGCACCTAAAGCAGCCAGCGACATGGAACCTGGAAGGTTGGGCACTTCGCCTAAGGTGCAACTTACTTCGGTGCTTTTTGGGGCGATTTGCCTTATGCGCTTTATCACCCATGGAAAATTTGCACCTAGCGGGCCTTCTTTTGGGTTCTTAACATCTATTATGGCTGCGCCTCCGGCGATGGCTTCCACGGCTTCGGTTTCGTTTTTTGGGCTGATTAGTAGTTTCAATTGTGATCATATTGATGCGGAATTTCTTTGCCTTTAAAGTTTTTGTCGCTGGGAAACGCTCTGAAGATGCAGCGCTCGAATCATGTGGGAATGAGTAAATTTTTCTATTGGTTAGTAGTCATTGCAAAGGCAGAGGCGAAAGGATTGAAGATAATCCCTGTCGTTGACGTTCTCGGCGGCATTGCGGTTCATGCTGTAAGAGGCAAAAGGAAAGAATACCAGCCGCTTAAGAGCGTTCTATGCGCGTCTACCGACCCCGTGGATGTTGGTGCCGCGCTTAAGGCGCTTGGTTTCGGAGAGCTTTACGTGGCAGATTTAGACGCGATTACAGGTGGGCAACCAAATTTTTCTTTGTTCAAGAGAATTGCAGATACGACAGGGCTTGGGTTGATGGTTGACGCTGGAGTAGCGAATCTCGAAAAAGCGGAAGAACTTTTGAAAAGTCACGTTTCAAAGGTTATTATCGGGACAGAAACCTTGCCGAGCGCTAGTTTTGTGGGGGAGGCAGTTGAATCCTTCGGAAGGGAGAAGATAATAGTTAGCCTCGACTTGATGGGCAAGAGGATTATCAGCGGCTTTGAGCTTGGCAGGCTTGCGGAGCCTATGACGTTTTTACGTGAGTTAGAGGAATTGAGTGTTTCCCAGATTATCGTGTTAGATCTGGCAAAAGTCGGCAGCCGCGAAGGAGTCAACGTGTCTTTCCTACAAGAAGTGCTGAGGAACATCAATGTTGATGTGTATGTCGGTGGAGGCGTGCGAGATGTTAAGGATTTG
>CAZWPI010000181.1:0-3244 GCA_964636055.1 uncultured Candidatus Bathyarchaeia archaeon | reverse complement strand
CGCTGGCTAGCTGCTCGGAAAAGACTATAGCCCCCTTATATAAAGCAGGCTGCATGGATTTTGGAGTGCAACCGCGAGAGCTTCTCAGAGCAATCGATTAGCACATAGGCTTCAGGGTTGTGTAGGCGATGTGGCAGATGGTGAACCTTTCGCTCCTTTTAATCTCACCCGATAAACAAGGAATGCAACAGCTAAAATCACGATGTCCATAATCACCACAATCACCGTTAACGCCAAATATGATTTTAAATCTTCCCAAGATAACGTTACGGCAGTATCAGTCTTTGCGATAACGTGTAGCTTAGGGGATTCTTCTTCAGTCCAATTCACAAAGTAGCGATAGAAAATAAAACCGCTAACTGCGACTATGACGATTAAGCCGATGGCGAGATAGGCTTTCCTTTTGTTCAATCTCAAAGCCTACTTTACTTTTAATCGTTTTTCGGATATAAGAATTTCATAACTTGACAGTACGGAACTTATCTCTGGAAAAACACGGAAAGAAACGTATATGAAAAAATGCAGGGGCACCGAAAAGCAGTGAACTTTTCTACCGTTAAGTAGAAGTAAGTGTTTTAAGCCTAAACAGGGAGAGTAAAAAGCCATGTTTATGCCGCGGAAGATTCTGGAAGAAAAGCTCAAGCAACTGTTAGCTGAGGATGTTGGACAGGGAGATGTGACGTCAGCGGCTGTTGTTCCTGCAGGGTTGACAGTGGAGGCTGCTGCCGTGGCGAAAGAAGCGGGCGTCGCGGCTGGAATCGAAGAAGTTGGGATTCTTGCGGAGAGCCTTGGGCTAAGTGTTAAGGCAGAGGTTGCAGACGGAGAAAAAATCAGAAACGGACAAATTATCATGAAAATTTCTGGAAATGCCCGAACCATCCTCTCAGCGGAGCGGACAATGTTGAATTTGCTGTCGCGCATGAGCGGCATCGCCACATCAACGAGAAGGCTTGCGGAAAAACTGCGAAAAGCCAACTCGCCAGCGAAAATCGCGGCAACACGCAAAACCGCGCCTGGTCTTAGCTATTTTGACAAGAAAGCCGTGCTCATAGGCGGCGGCGACCCACACAGGCTGCGCTTGGACGACATGATTTTGATAAAGGATAATCACATAGCGATAGCTGGAAGCATCGAGAAGGCGGTGAAAAGAGCCAAACAAACCGTTTCGTTCAGCAAGAAAATAGAGGCAGAAGTCACGAGTGTTACAGATGCTTTGAAAGCGGCGGAGGCTGGCGCTGACATAGTTATGCTGGACAATTTCTCTCCGAAACAAGTCAGAGAGGCGGTCGAGGCGCTTAAGAAAGCAGGGTTTTTTGGGAAAGCCCTGTTAGAAGTCAGCGGCGGAATCACCGAGCAAAACCTTCTGGAGTACGCCTCGTCACAAGTGGGCATCATAAGCATGGGAGCGCTCACTCACAGCGTCAAAGCCTTGGACATCAGCTTGGAAATTGCCAAGGGCGATTAGTTTTCGCCTTTAGGGCACAAGCAGCAGCGCGACAAGCACTATGAGGTTTACTGTGGAGTGGGCGATAGCCGAAACCACATATGAGTTCCAACGGTGATAGACGTAGCCCAGCACCAGTCCAGCGGATATGGCTGAGAAAATATAAACTAGTTGCGGGTCAAAGTGGAAAAGCCCGAAAGTAACCGCGGAGACAATAAGGGCTGGTATGAACGAGTATCTACGGGTCAGCGTGCTCTGGAGAAAGCCCCTGAAAGCAAATTCTTCGCAAACACCCGCCAGCCCCAACGCGGCGACCACAGCGATGAGCCCTCCAGTTGAGGAGCTGAGGTCGGTTATTATGGTGTTTGATTCTTCAACCGCTTGGCTGACGCCGAAGATGGCGGTGAGCACCGCAGAAACGACAATATCCACAACGAGCAGCAACGCTCCTGAAGCAAGCCCCAGCATTACAAGCTTAGGATTAACGTTTAATCCGACGTAACGCTTGATGTTAATGTGCTTAAACAGCATGTACCCAAGCGGCACAATCAGTATAATCAACTCGGAAAGAACCAGAGCTGGACCCGAACCTAACACAAGAAAAAAGAAAGACCCCAAAAACAACTCCAGAAAAAAAGTGACCACGATAACCAGAACGGCGTCAAGGATAGGCACAGCCTTGACCGTTTCTTGCTCCACAGGATTTGCCTCATTCAACTTCAATCCACACCTCGACTAAAAGGTTTCCAACTCAAGTTTTAGGCTTTATTTGTAAAGCGCGAAAACCTCTAGCAGATGGATTCAACGTTTCCATAATATTAACCTTGCTTAAAACGTCGGTCGTGTCTTCAGCGTAACCGCGCACGTCATGCTCCGCCGCCATAACTGAGTGCAGGTAAACTCTTCTTCCAGCTACTATGGGTTGGCACCTGGAAGGCAAACCCAACAGCAGCTCTTCCTTTTCCTCCAAAGCTTGCGCACAAGCAAACAATATTGCCTCAGAGCCAGCCGTCAACTCCGCAACCCTCACTGGAATGCTTTCTTTGCCGATAGCCAGCATATCCAGCCCATACGCTCTCTTGATCTCACCAGCGATTTTCCGCAGCCGAGGCAACAACCGCAAAATATGCTGATGCGCTCTGCTGGAAACTCTCATGTTTGAAAGCTGAACTGGAGACAACTCTTCAACGGGAACAGCACCTAAAGACAGGTCCAAATGCACCAAGTCGGCTTTCACGCTGCCAAGCAGGTCCCTGCAAAGCTCAGCCTCACCCACTATCACCTCGTACCCATCTTCAACTTCCTTAAAGATTGGTTTAGCCAACCGAGAGTGTGCTTCCCTGTACGGAGGGTCAACCAGCACCGAAGCGGAGGCAACCAGATATAAGGGCGTAAACTTCTCGTCTAATATCGCAACTGAAGAATCCGCCGACACAATCCTCAAATCCCTCACCTACCCCTAATTGGGTAACGACAAAATTAGCTTTACTCTCTGGCGCGGTCATCAGGTTTCAGGTTCATTGCCAAAAGGTACATTTCCGAGCTCTTGGCTCGGCTTGCCTTCGGCTTTATAACCTTGACCACGTCGAAATGCTTCTTAACCGTTTTCACAAAGCCCGCTAGCATGTTGCCTTCAAACACCTTAACAAAAAAGTTTCCTGAAGGACGCAGTACACTCAAGGCGATTTTTAACGCTTGAGACGCCAAGTCTATCTGCCGTGCATTATCTACTTCCCATATACCAGAAATGTTCGGTGACGCGTCTGAAAGTACAACGTCGGCTTTTCTGGGCAGAAAATC
>CAZWPI010000180.1:0-3252 GCA_964636055.1 uncultured Candidatus Bathyarchaeia archaeon | reverse complement strand
CTAACTCGGATGACCTAAACGAAGAGGATTACCTGCAGATGTGCGCGTACAAAACGGGCACTTTAGCGCGGATGGCAGCCAAAATCTCCGCGGTTCTGGCAGGCGCCGACAAGGAATTGGTGGAGAAGCTCGGGCGATTCGCCGAGAGCATAGGCGTGGCATTCCAGATGCAGGATGACGTCCTGGATTTAACAGGGAAAGAATTCGCGAAGAAGAAGGGCGGCGTCGGGCAGGACATAACCGAGGGAAAAAGAACGCTGATGGTTATTCACACGCTGAAAAACGCAGGCAGCGCAGACAGAAAGCGCCTTGTTCAGATTCTTAACATGCACACTTCAGACAAGACTCTCCGCGACGAAGCCATCGCTTTAATGCAAAAATACGGCGCCATAGAACATGTGAAGCACACTGCTGCGCGGATAGTTGAGGAGAGTTGGAGTGAAGTGGATAAGCTCTTGCCTGCGTCCGAGGCTAAGGAAAAATTAAAAGCGTTCGCGGAATTCTTGATTAAAAGAACCATCTAACCTTCACGAGCGGTAAAACAATTGACACTGGAAAACGATAAAGCCCTCAGAGAACTTGTTCGAAAAGCCGCGTTGCTGAATGCGCTGCAGCATGGCGGAAAGGCTCAAGCAGGCGCGATCATAGGCAGGATCATCGGCGAAAGACAGGAACTGAAAACCAAGGCGAAAGAGCTGTCGGCTTTAATCAATGAAGTGGTTAACGAGGTCAACCGCCTTTCAGTCGAAGAGCAGAAACGTTTAGTTGAGGAAACGTGGCCTGATGCCCTGAAGAAAGAAAGGGTGGAAGAGGAGAAACACCTTCCGCCGCTGCCTAACGCGGACAGGTACAAGCAGGTTGTCACGCGTTTTTCGCCGAACCCCGACTGTGTCCTGCACTTGGGTTCAGCAAGAGCCATAATACTGAGCCACGAGTACGCCCGCTTGTACGAGGGCAAGTTCATTCTGCGGTTTGAGGACACTGATCCTAAGGTGAAAAGGCCGGTTTTGGAGTTCTACGACCGCATCAGAGAAGACCTTACATGGCTGGGGTGCACAGCGGATGAGGAATACATCCAGAGCGACAGGCTCCAGATTTACTACGAGTACGCCGAGCGGCTTCTGCGGGAAGGAAACGCTTACGTCTGCACCTGCCAACCAGAACAATTTCGAAAGAAGACGCTTTCCAGAAAACCCTGCGACTGTCGAAGCTTGTCCGCAGAAGAGAACTTGGAACGGTGGAAGCGCATGTTAGAAGGCAGCTACGATGAGGGCGAAGCCGTGGTCCGCGTTAAAACCGACGTTGAGCATCCGAACCCTGCCGTGCGAGACTGGCCAGCACTCAGGATCATCGACCCTGAGAAGTATCCGCACCCGCGTGTTGGCGGCAAGTACCGCGTCTGGCCCCTCTACAACTTTTCAACGGGCTTAGACGACCATCTGATGGGTATAACACACATAATCCGTGGCAAAGAGCACTTAACCAACAAGGTCAGGCAGGAGTACATGTACGCGCATTTGGGTTGGAAGTACCCTGAAGCCATACACTACGGCAGGCTGAAGATAACCGGCGCTTTCTTAAGCAAATCGAAGATTGTGCAGGGTGTAAGAGAGGGCTTATACGCGGGTTGGGATGACCCGCGGCTGGCAACTTTTGCTGCTTTAAGGAGGCGCGGGATAACGCCCGGCGCCATTAAGAAGATGATAATTGACGTTGGACCCAAAACTGCCGATGTGACGTTAAGCTGGGAAAACCTGTACGCCTACAACCGCAAAATCTTAGACCCGATAAGCGACAGGTACTTCTTTGTCTCAGAGCCGACCATGTTAAAGGTCAAGTATATCCCAAAAATCTTCAGGGCTAAACTGCCTTTACATCCAGAAAAGCCTGAACGAGGGTTCAGAGAATATACTGTAACGCCTAACATAGAAGGGGCAGTTTTCTGGATAGCAAAGGGAGATGCAGACGCTGCGGAGGTTGGAAAAGTGATTAGGCTTATGGAGCTTTTTAACGTCAAGATAGAAAGCGTAAACGCCAATTCATCGGAAGCCTCGTTTGCCAGCGAAGCCTATGAGGAAGCGAGAAAAGCTAAAGCCAAGCTTATTCATTGGATACCAGAGGGCGAAGCGTTTCCGTGCCAGGTTGTTATGCCTGACGCGACCGTGAACGAGGGAATCGCGGAGAGCGCCTGCAAAAAGTTAAAGCCAGACACCGTGATACAGTTTGAACGGTTCGGCTTCGTTCGCATAGACGAAAACGATGCGAAATTAACTGCCTATTACGCCCACAAATGAAAGATGGTGATTGAATGCGTAAACAAGATAAAGTCATAATTTGGCCAGCCTACTTCGACCAAGCAAAAACGAGAAAGAACGGGCGGCGCGTCCCAAAGAGTTTGGCAGTGCAGTCTCCAAAAATTCTGGAAATCCAAGAAGCCGCGCAGAAGCTAGGCTTGGATTTCGAAGTGGGAGTGGATAAGGGTTACTCCAAGATGCCGTGGGCGAAGACGGGCATGCTTCTGGTTGAGAAGAAAGGGTCGAAAGAGCAGGTTATAAACCGTATTGCGAAGCAGTTGCTGAAAGCGCGGAACGAAAAGCCGAAACAGTAGTGGGTGCTCAGCTTTTTTCTTCTTTGCCGATGAGAACAGCGTTTATAACACCGTCGCCGCCTGGACTAGAGGTTACACGAGCCAGCCCCAAGCTGGTTTCTATTTCTGCGCCTTTCGTTATTACGCCTCTGCGGTCGTAGTCCACGTTGGCTCGGTTTTTGATTACACGTAAAATCTCGGTTTTCTCGGTTTTGCCGCTTTTCGGGTCAGTCACAGAAGCGTATTTATCATTTAGGAGTTTGGTTTTGGTTTTTCCGCCATAGCCTCTGGTGTTTCTCCTTTTGGGTTCTCCGAGGGTTGTTTCTGCTGGAAAAGAGCCTTTCTCAAAGTTTCTTTTCACTCTGTAAGCGCGTTTTCTGCCGCCTGTTCGTTTTCTTTTGCGTAAACTGCCATGCCAAACTGACATTTCACATGTCCCTTTTTAATGATTAAGTTCGAGTGTTCACTACAACCGTTATTTTGTCATATAAACGTATCCGTCTGGGAATACTATTAACTGGAATTAACGGAGTAAAAATATTGGGAATAAACAGTGACAAATAGTTTCTACTCAATCAAGATTTCTTGACAAACAGCATATTCGCAGCCTAATAGAAATACAAGGCAGAAACCAGTAGAAGGGGTCTCTTCAGTCTATTTATAGT
>CAZWPI010000179.1:1535-3268 GCA_964636055.1 uncultured Candidatus Bathyarchaeia archaeon | reverse complement strand
CCGGCTTTTTCCCGCTGATGTGCACCCGTCAGGGATTGACATAATCAGGACTTGGGCGTATTACCTGATGGTCAGGCACTTGGCGCTGTTTGGCGAGAAACCGTACAAGAGCTGCCTCATAAACGGCATGGTTCTAGGCTCAGACGGCAGGAAAATGAGCAAGTCGCTTAAGAATTATGTTGCGGCGCCTGAAGTTTTAGGCAAGTACGGTTCGGACGCCACGCGGCAGTGGGCTGCTGGAGGTGGCGCTACAGGCTCCGATATTCCCTTCAGGTGGCCTGATGTGGAGTATGGCAGGCGCTTCCTTGTTAAGTTGTGGAATGTTTCGCGTTTTGCGAATAAACTTTTGGAAGGTTTTACACCCGGCGAAACTGGCGAGTTTGCACTTCAGCTCTTGGACAAATGGATTTTAAGCAAGGCTGAAAAGCTAACGCAGAGAGTGACTGATGCGTTTGAAAAGTGCCAGTTCAACATCGCTGTGGAGGAGATTCGTAATTTCACGTGGCACACTCTGTGCGATTGCTACGTGGAAGCTGTTAAGGACAGGCTTTACAGACCCGAAACGCATGGCGAACCCGAAAAGGCAGCTGCGCAACATGCACTTTACGAGGTATTGTATCGTGTTCTACAGCTTTTATCTCCGATAACGCCACATCTGACAGAGGAAATCTACCAAGCAATGTACGCTGACTACAAGGGCTACAGGAGCTTGCAGTTGTCACCTTGGCCTGAATTTACGCAAGTGTTTGCGGATGACGAAGCGGAAGAACACGGAGACTTGATTATCGCCGTAATAGGCGAGGTAAGACGAGAAAAAGCTGAGAAGCAAATGCCATTGAACGCCCAGATAAAGAAGTTGAGAGTTTACGCTGGAGACGGAAAAACGGCGGAAATCATCAAGGAAGGCAGCGTCGATATAGCTGGAACCTGCAAAGTTGCAAGCCTTGAGGTTCTCGCGGAGACGGGTAACGGCAGAGAACTCGCTCAATATCCTGACGTTCATTTTGTAGCTGAATATTGAAGGTGAAGCACATGAAAGAAACGCAAGAAAATAGGAAAGTCGGATTAATAGGCTGCGGCGCCATCGGCACGCTTATAGCTGAAGCGGTGGAGCGAAAACTGGTTGTGTGCGACGAGCTGATTCTCTACGATTACGACGGGAAAAAAGCCGAGAAACTCAAGAGTTCCCTACGTTTTCCTGTGATAGCCGTGGCAAGCCTTGACGAAATGCTTAGGCTTAAGCCTAAGGTTATCGTGGAAGCAGCGTCGCAGCAGGCTGCCCGAGATTACGTGGAGCGCATCGTCTCTGCGGATATTGATTTGATTGTGATGAGCACTGGCGCCCTTTTAGTCTTAGATGTGCAGAGCAGCAAGATTCACGTTCCTTCTGGCGCTATTGGCGGCTTAGACGCGCTTTCCAGCGCCGCTTTAGCTGGAATAGACGAGGTTGTCTTAACTTCTCGCAAAAATCCAAGAGCACTTGACCTGAATAACAAGGAACCAAAAATCGTGTATGAAGGAAGCGCTGAAGAGGCTGCGCGGCTTTATCCGCGGGAAATGAACGTTGCTGCTACTTTAGCTTTAACCGTTAAACCTGCGAAAGTGAGGGTGCAAGTGGTTTCTGACCCTGCGGTGCAACGTAACACCCATGAGTTTCAGGTTAAGTGGCGATTCGGCGAAATGTTCCTGCGGTTCGCGAACGACCCTCATCCCGAGAACCCGCGAACCAGCGC
>CAZWPI010000179.1:0-1435 GCA_964636055.1 uncultured Candidatus Bathyarchaeia archaeon | reverse complement strand
TAGCCCTTTAAATAGCTGCTTTATCTTCCTTCCTTAATCAACGAAGAGGCTCTTTTGTTTGCAAAGTATCTGAGAAACGAAAGGAAAGACTGGATTCCGAGAATCGTGAAAATAGAATAAATCTGGCAATGAGCGAGTTAGTCAAGAAACCTTGACTAAGGCTTGGTCAAGAAAACTTGACAAAAACCCTTTAATCACATAGGAAACTATTGTTTTTACCAGTGGGAGTAGTGAACAGAAAGCTAATTGCCCTTTTCATTACGGCGATCTTGCTGACCACTTCAATAGCATTGTTTGTAATTCTTTCCACAGCGCCTCCAACAGCACCCCCAGTTTCTGTAACCCAGAAAAAGGGTCTGGTTTTCATAGAAAACGTGCTTCCCCTCGACATCTCAAAGTATAATGTGACATTTAAACCGCCATTCGCTCCACCTCCTCTTAATGCTACTGAATTGATAGAAACATATTCCTTGGAGTCAGACGAAAGCACGTTAGATGTTATTTGCACTTTCGAGAACAACGTCCTGAGAATCTGCATGATAGACGTTAAGAAAGGGTCTGTCATCGGTGACCGGCCATACGCCAGCATAATAGATGAAGCCACAAGCTTTCTCATGAAATACGAAAACTACACCCACATCTACTCAACAGAAATGATAAACATTCTGTCCAACCTGGACCTAACAAAAAACACGACGGTAACATCAGGCAACCTTAAACTGACCGTAAGCAACGGAGAATTCCCCAAGGGAACTAAGACAACATCATTCAACTGGAAATACGTTTTTAACAACTGCGAATACACTGGGCTGAACATCAATTTTGACAACGGAACCTTCGCTGGCTTAAGCGACACACGAGGTCTGTATACTATAGGCAACACAACCGTGAATGTTTCGATGAGACAAGCCATAAACGCCGCGATGAAGTACATCAAGACCTACTCATACAAAATAGCAGAGGATGTCTGGATAAGCGATTTTAATGTGACTGGAACAAGCGCGGGATTATTCTCGACTGTTAGAGAGCCTTATGTTTTATATCCTTATTGGCAAGTCAAACTCTTCCTTGACAAGACGTACCCTGGCAGCGTTGATGGTTTGCTCGTTTTCATTTGGGCTGACTCTGGAGAAGCGTTTAGCATCAGTCACTTTAAGTACAGATGGCCTCCAGAATATTAAGAGTTGACCCAAAGTTAACGGCAACCAAGGCTTGGAAAAGTTTTCGCTACTGCTTCCAAAGTGTTTATTGGCTGTAATCGGCGGGGGTCTGCTGGTCTACTTCAAGAAACGCAAACACTAACTATTTTTTTGTTTGTGTGAGAGTAGAGGGGAGAGTAGAGAGCGGAGCGGAGAGAGCAGGGACATATAAGATAAGAGAACAGCAGAGAAGTTAACATTAGACAACAACAGAGAGAGAAGATTAAATTTTAATC
>CAZWPI010000178.1:0-3329 GCA_964636055.1 uncultured Candidatus Bathyarchaeia archaeon | reverse complement strand
ATGTAGATTCCGTTTGTTACGAAAATGTTGCCCGAATGGATGTCGCCGTGGCAATCTCTGACTCTGTCTTCTGCCACTCTTTTCTCAAAAACTGGCGCATTTTGCTTCATGAAATTACTGATTCTGCTGCGGATTAATTCGAAATCTTCTTGGGATATTGTTTTGCCGATGAATTCCTCGGTCTGGTCGTAGTTTTCTTTCCAATTGGTTTCTATTACCGCCAAGGAGCCGAACTCGCTTATTCTCCTGCTTGTCTCCGCCTTTGAATGGAATTCCGCGATGATATTTGCTATTCTGTCAACAAGCCTCTCATCCACTTTGTTCTCTTCGAGAAGCTTGCTCATCATCTTTTCTTGAGGCATCCGCTTCATCTTCACCGCGTACTCAACCGTTTCTCCTTCGCCTTTTATCTTGATAGCCTCTGATCGGTTGATGGGAACAACCTCCAGGTACATGTCTCTGCACAGCCGCCTGTTAAGCTCCAATTCCTTCTCGCAGAAGAGACGTCTCTTTTCAAGCGTGGTGAAGTCCAGGAATCCAAGGTTCACAGCCTTTTTCACCTTGTAAGCAAAGTTCCGGGTTAGAAAGACGAAGGATATGTGGGTCTGGACCAGTTCAATGCTGCCTGCGTCTTCGTCATACGCTTCAGGCTTCATTAAAGCTTCCACAATTTGCTTCTGGTCTATCATTTGGCATCGGTTCCTTCAAGCGTTATGTGCCGTTCTGTTGTGAACAGAACTTCAGCGCGTAATATAGGGGTATCTGCACGAATAGTTGTATTCAGATTCCTATTCTGAAGTCGTTTATGTAAGGTTTATGACATATTCCGATTTCGGAATGAAAAGTTAAATACGTATTGTAACTAAGTGTACTCTGGTGGTGCCAGTGGATATTGAAACAGTGGACGATTTGAGGACAGTTTTGAAGGAGATAGGCTACTCGAGCAAGGCAATAGCGGAAATCATAAAATGGTACACCTCCGAACCACCAATGAACTAACAAACCCCGTCCTCTTTTACCCCTCGTAACGAGTTGACAGCATTTTTAAGCGAAGCTCTCTGCCACAAAACTTAAAACTCCATCGATCTCCATGAGGGTTACTCCACATCTCAACCGCTAAATAAGGGAGGAAGTAGCCTCCACAGAGCAGCAAGCGTCAAACCAGCATATTTGCCGCCTAATAGCCAATCAACGCAGAAACCAGCAGAGGGGGGCTATGCGCACCAGAGCATTGGCGCCACATATTTATAGTTTAAATAAGGGGGCTATAGAAAAATTTCACGCGCCAGACAGCAAGAGTACATTCCGCGACAAGCCGTGACTAAAAGTAACCAAATTGCTTTTCACTGCTGATCGTATTCCTCCACTTCATCATTCATCACAACCAACTCGACGCCAGCTTGCTTGAACATCTCTATCGTGTCTGTATCCGTGTGATAACGTTTTTCACAAACTACACGCCTAATGCCAGCGTTTATTATCATCATTGCGCAGGTTCTGCACGGCGTCATCTTGCAGAAAAGCGTTGCCCCTTCAAGGGGAATGCCGAACCTAGCCGCTTGGATAATCGCGTTTTGCTCCGCATGCAGCGTGCGCACACAGTGCTGACTGATATTACCGTTGTAATCAATCACTTTTCGCATGTCATGACCAACCTCGTCGCAGTGAGGCAAACCCGCAGGTGCTCCAACGTAACCAGTGGTCATGATCCGCTTGTCTTTAACGATAACGCAACCGCACTTTCCCCGATCGCACGTAGCACGCCTAGCAACAGCCTCACACAGATCCAAGAAGTACCTGTCCCAATCAGGTCTTGATTCTTCAGTCAATAATTCTCCTGTCCTACACAGCCTAAACATAGTTTACAAAACAAATTAATAAACCTAAACAACATCTCTTCTCCTTTCACCTTTGGAAAACGTGAATTTCCCTGCCGACTTTATGCCGCTCTTCAACGTCAACAAACGAAGCCATCGCCATTAGATTTTCAGGCACAACAGCATCACCAGCGAAAAACCCTCTCTTGAAAGCATACACTCTTTCAAAGCCTAGCTCCACCGCTTTACCCTCAACTCCCATAGTAACAGGGTTCCCTGAACGTGTCTTGATGTAAGGCGACACCAACACCAACCGTCCAGCTTTCTTCAGCACCTTGTACGCTTCCTCCAGCAAACCATAATACAAAGGCTCCAACTTGTCAACAATCCTCGTAGCGTATGATGTGGTAGGAACTTGACGCAGTGCAGGACCCAAATCAGGCTCTGTTGCGACGCAGTCAACCTGTTCCCACCCAATCTTCTGGGAAAGCCTGCGCACATCTCCCTGCAGAACCCTGTACTCCGCGTTTTCCAGTGAATACTCGCCCTTGAGCCACTCCATGTTCCGCCTAGCCGCCTCAACACACCACCTGTTAATGTCAACGCCGATTACTTTCGCCTTAGCCAACAGCGCCTCCTGCAGAATCGTGCCAACGCCACAAAACGGGTCCAACAACACTTTCCCCTCGGTGCAAGCAGCCAAGTTTATCATGATCCTCGCAAGCCTCGGAGGAATGGCAAAAATCCTGCGCTGAACAGGTTTACTCACATCGCGCTTCTGGAACTCAAACGGGTTATGCACCGCCATGGTAGAGGCAACAAACGTCTGCTCTTTGCCCACGCAGAACAGTATCTCCGCCTTGTTTTCAACCAAGTTTTTCTTCAGAACCTCAACATGGCTCAGCTGAGGATGCTTCCTGTCTTTGGCGAACCCCATAAACTTTGATTTCCTGCCATACCCAGCCAACTCACGCTTTACAGAGCTTCCCACAAACCGTTGAATGCTTCTGGAAACTGGGCGCAAAGAGCTTTCTGCGCAGTACACGCTCACTCCAAAAACAGTTTTTCCAGACGCTGCTCCAACTATACCGCTGCTTAGACCACTGGACGCA
This sequence comes from uncultured Candidatus Bathyarchaeia archaeon, assembly GCA_964636055.1. Taxonomy (GTDB): domain Archaea; phylum Thermoproteota; class Bathyarchaeia; order Bathyarchaeales; family Bathycorpusculaceae; genus SG8-32-3. The sequence goes on along the minus strand of CAZWPI010000178.1, from coordinate 400 downwards.
ACATTCCTGCCAATTTCCGCTTTTGCCAGCTTGTTTTCCTGAAGAAACGCTTCTTTTACGCTCTCCGTTGAAAAAGTCGCAGCTACGTCACCGATTTTTATGAACCCGCCCAAATCCGCAATATCCTCGAAGTCACTGTCCTCCTCAATTCTAACCACAAAGAACTCTTTCGAAAATAAATCCACTTCAAGCTTCATTTTTCTCGCTTCTAGGAACGACGCAAGCTCCGCTAACGATAATTTCCAATTCTTACCTGGGATAAACAACTGAGTAGGCATTTCTCACACGAGTTAAAGCCATCACTAAATATATAGCTGATGACCGCTCTCGGCTCAAAAGCACGCAGTTCGCTTAAACATAAAAATTTGAAAAGCGTTCAAAGGTCAAACCGATTAGTTAC
>CAZWPI010000177.1:0-3361 GCA_964636055.1 uncultured Candidatus Bathyarchaeia archaeon | reverse complement strand
CAGGGTTTTTAAGGTGGATTGGCTGAGCTTCACCTGGTATTCAAATCCTTGCTTTCTAAATATTGAGATTCGTGCCCTTCAGAGCAATAATTTTTGATTTATCGAAGTAAGGAGTCTCGCTTTTATACGTTACCAACAAAAAGGAAGAAAGGATATGTTGCCTTTTTTGCACTTGTGTTAGAACAGCAAACTACTTTGCAATACAAAGCTTTATATGTTACAAAGTAGTTTGTATGTGCTGATGAAAAAAATGACAAAACAGGATACCCTCAGAGAGGTTGAGAAAAAAGCCTACATGTCATACCACCAAGACGGCTTGCTAGACATAGTCATCGGCTTCTACGCCGTAGCGTTCGGTCTGGGAATAGTTGCGGACAAAATTTTGGGCTTCAGCTTTGCAGCCATCATGCCCGCCATTCTGATTGCGATAGTGTTGCCAATCTGGATTCAAGCAAAAAGAAAGATCACAATGCCTAGAATTGGTTTTGTGAAGTTCGGAGCAAGAGGATCAAACAAGCTCTTCGCTATCTTCTTGGGCTTGATGGTTGCAGGTTTAGGCGTTTTCTTTGTATTCACTTTGGCAACGGTTCAAAACGGCAGACCCGCATGGATCGACACGCTGTTTCAATACGGCATGATTTGGATAGGCTTGGGAAGCGCCGTCATAGCCAGCATGTTTGCCTACACCATGGGGTTGAAACGGCTCTACGGGTACGGTTTGCTTACGTTTGCCTTGTTCGCCAGCGGTCACTTCATCAGCGTTCCCTTCGAATATCTCCTGTTAGCCATAGGCAGCGTAATCATCGCAAGCGGTGCAACTCTGCTGGTGCAGTTCATACGGCGATATCCTCTGCCAAAAGGTGCCCAAGCTAATGTCTCCCAGTGATGCAGAGATACAAAACATCGACAGGCTGATACACGAACCCTCCAGACTAACGATAATGATGCACCTTTACGTGGTTGAAAGCGCCGACTTCCAGTTTCTCCAGCACCAGACGGGCATGACGCCGGGCAACCTGTCTTCGCACCTGCGGAAGCTGGAAGACGCCGGCTACGTGGAGGTAACAAAAGAGTTCTTGGACAGGACGCCGCACACCGCGCTGAGGCTAACGAGGAAGGGACGGGAAGCCTTCAAGGAGTACAGGAGAAACGTGAAGCGGTTTATCGACAAGTTGCCCGAGTAAAACGGCTCGCCAGCGTCATTCTTTTCCCGCTTTTTTTCTGAACTTCGCGAAGTAGAGTAGGCAGCCTAAGCCAACAACAGCCGCCGCGGTCGCTGCCACCCATGTTATTGGGAAAGGCTCTGATTGTTGAGTTTTTATGCTGAAGTGAATTGTCTCAGAGGCTCCGGTGTTTCCAGCCGTATCGTTTGCGTAAACTGTTAGGTTATGGGAGCCGTCAGATAGCCCAGTTAGTGTTGTGTTTCCAGCAATAGTCACATTGGCTTGTCCGTCGAGGCTGTAACCGACCCATGAAGCTGCTTCACTCACAGTGTAAGTTAGGGAAACATTGTTCACTGTATACGTCTTGTTTTCTGGTGAAACGATGGAAATGGTAGGTGGCGTAGTCTCTGGCGGCGAACCCCAAAATCCAAATGGCGTGTACTGTTCATTCACCGCGTAAAAACTGCTAAAGCTTGTCGTATAAATGCCACCTATCGCATATAGCAGATCATTTACAACGGCAACGCCTAAACCATAACGGGCTGTCGGCATGGAAGCGCCTGTCGTCCAACTGTTATTCTCCGGGTTGTACACCTGATTTGGCTGTCCGCCTATGACATAAATCAGCTTTGGCGCGAACACGCCCGTGGTTGCACCTGCTGCTGCGCCAGCTGCTGATGTGGGAAGGGGTGCTCCTAAACTCCAGGTGTCCGTCTCAGGATCATAAATTTGGTTCAAGTCAGTAACACTTGGCGCAGTACTGTTTGCCGTCCTTGTTAACCCTCCCATCACGTAGATTTTATTGTCAACTACTGCCGAGGCGTAAGCACTAACTGGAGTTGGAATGGGCGCTTTTGTAGCCCACGTGTCAGTAACGGGGTCGTAAACCTCGTTCACGTTTGTAATGTTGTCAGCACCTGTTGTTGAGCCGCCTATTACGTAGATTTTTCCGTCTACAACGCTTGCCTGCACCTCGCCTCTGGGAGTAGGCATCGAAGCCTTGGTTTCCCAAGTGTTCGTTGCTGGATTGTAGGCACACACGGCATTAATTGATCCAAACGTCATCAATCCCCAGTAACCTCCTATTACGTAGATTTCATTCTGGTAAACAGCAATGCCGAATTCAGCCAATGTACTTGGCAATGATTTTTTTGAGACCCATGTGTCCGTTGCCGGATTATACGCTTCATTGGTGCTAACCGGGGCTCCGCTGGGGCTTGCGCCTCCAATGGCGTAAATTTTCCCGTTTACCGCAGCAACTCCAAGCCAATCTCTCGTTGTGGGCATCGGCGCCTTAGTTGTCCAAGAGTTCTCGACTGGAGTAGCTTCGGAAACAGGCTTAGCTGCGATTACGCATGAGGCTACCGAGAAGATGAGAACGAGAAGCAAGGCGACGCTTTTACCCATGGCTACTCCCTATAATGTTGGGTCGTTTCCGCGGTAAAAGCGTTTTTATCAAGGTTTCTTGACTAAGCCTTTGTCAACAATTCTTGACTAAGCCCGTTATGCTTACCTACGCCTGCAGAGTATGAGTTAAAGTGTAATGCCCCTGCTTTCTGAGGCTCCTGCAGAGATAGGTTTTCGCGTGAAATTTGAACGTGTGTTTAGGGCTAACTCACGGCGCTTTTTGGCTCTTTTCCTTATCAGTTCTGCGCCTTTATGGAGGGCTTCCGACGGGGCCCATACCCAAAAGGGTTCGGAACCAATCTCTATCCAGTTTAGAATTCGCAAAAAACGAGATACACTTTGAGAAATCGATGCCAGGGTGAATCGGACCGGACTTAGCCCTAAATGGGTATGAGTCCAATATTCGCGAATTTCATTTCGCGCTTATCTAACGCTTAAACCAAGCTAATTCAAGGCTGCCCATCTCTGAACCCATTTGGCGCGCGCTACGTACATTTCAATTAAGACATAAATTTCAAAAAAATGTCTCGCTGATGTGGCCCCTTCACGTAAAGATAACCTAATCAAATTTATTGTTCTTTTTGCGCGAGTAACATTCACTGGATATTGGACTTTAACCAAAGTTGTCGAGGTAGCTCATTTTCGTTCTAAATGGCGATATCTCCTGCCTATTCTTGTTTTTTGCTTGCTCACAGGCTCACGCTCGCAGTTCTTGCAGAATTAATAAGTGTGAATTGCCTACTTAATGCTATGTTTTTGTACACTTGTTCTATTCAGTTTTTGCAGTTTCA
>CAZWPI010000176.1:0-3394 GCA_964636055.1 uncultured Candidatus Bathyarchaeia archaeon | reverse complement strand
CAGCAAACCCTTCATCTTTAATCGAATTGTTAGTTTTTCCTCAGCAATTACTTCCGTTCTGCCGTTTGCGGTCTTGGCTTCAATAGTAGACTTTATGGAAACCTTTTTCCCGCGAAACCCCTCATTTTTAATCAGAAGGCTTAAACCATGATTCTGCTTGTCGCTTCAAACAAAGACACCGCAGGCTTGAACATAGCACGGCAAGTTCTCGACCACTACCCCTTCAAAATAACAGGCGCCACTTTCCAGAAAAACCCGGTTTACTCAGCCCAAGTAAACCAGAAAGAAGTCACTCTAATCGTACTCAGCGAAGAAACCGTAAACGCGCAACACCTGACAGACAGCTTCGCCAAACCAAGCCTAATTGTCTTCATTTCGCGGCACAGCAGCACAAGCGGCAAGCCCACGCTCTCCGTTCACACACCCGGCAACTTAAGCCAAGCGGAACTCGGAGGATTACCAAGACAGGTCTCCATTTCACCAGCCACCGCAATGCGCGACGCGCTGAAAGCGCTCTGGTACTTCAAAGAAGGCATGAACCTTGAGTACGAAGTGTCTTACGAATGCACCCATCACGGACCATCGCTGAATGCGCCAGCGATGTTTGTGGAACTAGGCAGCTCGCCAGAGCAATGGAGCAATTCAAAGGCTGCAGAAGCAGTTGCTCACGCTGCCATGTCGGCAATTGGCAAATTCCCGGCTTCCGAGCAAACAGCGGTTCTCGGCGTAGGCGGAACACATTACAATCAGCGGTTTACTCGCATGGCTCTTGAAGACAAAGCGGTTTTCAGCCACATGATTCCCAAGTACGCTGTTCCATTGGTGGATTCTGAAATGCTCCGCCAGTGCGTGGACAAGACGTTGGAAAAAGTTGAATGCGCTGTTCTTGATTGGAAGGGCATAAAGAGCGCAGACAAGCCGCAGCTGCTTGAGGCGCTGAAAGAAATTGGGCTTCCATACAAAAAGATTTGAGAACTAAGTATCGCGCATATTGTGTAGTCATTGAAACGTATAGAAGATTGTTATAGAAGAAAAATGCACACAATATTTATGCTGCGCTCTGCCAATTACAACACGGGAGAAAGGAGACTCCAAAATGAAGAAGAAAACACTTTTGTTGGTTCTTCTGTTAGCAAGTGCGGCACTTTTCCCTTTGTTAGCGATTCGAGCTCAAGGCGATGTGGACGCTGGTCCAGACCAAGAAGTTTACACGGACCAAACCACTGTATTCAACGGTACAACGACCGAAGACCTTACCTCTATAATCCAAGTCACTTGGGACTTCGGCGACAACACCACATCAGTAAACGGCACCAGCCCAGACCTGCTTAACGCAACCCACGTTTACACGGCAGCAGGCGTCTACAACGCCACCCTTACAGTCAAGTTCAACTCCACACTAAACAAGACCGAAAACGCAACAGCGACCATAACTGTGCTCCAAAACACGCCGCCAGTAGCCGATGCAGGACCTGACCAAACCGTTGAGCAAACGAGTCCGCAAGGCGCTCTTGTCACCTTGAACGGCACAGGCTCCAGCGACCCAGATAACGACCCGCTGACTTACTACTGGAACTGGACAGGCGGCTCAGCCACAGGGGCAACTCCAACAGCGCTCTTCCCAATAGGAAACACCACAGTCACCCTCACTGTAACAGATGCTCAATACAACGCTACGGACACGGTCAACATCATAGTTCAAGAGGATAAGACGCCGCCAGTCGTTGATGCTGGACCAGACGTAACCGTGGAACAGGAATCCTACGCGGGAACACAGGTTACCCTCAACGGCACAGCAACAAATACTGTCTCGACACGATTTAACTTCACGTGGAGTGAGAATGGAATAGTTCTGAAAGCGGAAGCAAATGTAACAAACACGACGCTCATTTACACGTTTAACCTCGGCACACATATAGTAACTTTAAACGCGACTGACGAAGCAGGAAACACTGGCAGCGATAATGTCACAGTCACGGTCGTAGACACCACGCCGCCAGAGATAATGGTGTCAGTTACACCTGATTCTTTGTGGCCGCCAAACCACAAGTACGTGCAAGTGGAAGCCAACGTTACAGCTCAAGATACGTGTGACCCTTCACCAACAATCACGTTTATCTCTATTACAAGCAATGAACCTGATAACGGAAAAGGCGACGGAAATGCAGTTAACGACATAGCAATATTGGGTAACTACACTTTTGAATTTAGAGCGGAAAGATCAGGTAACGGCATAGGACGCATTTATACAATAACGTATCAAGCTACCGATGCTTCTGGGAACTCTGCACAGGCGTCTGCAACCGTAACAGTAAACCACAATCCATAATACACCCCCTTTTTCTTTTTTCTGTAATACCTGAAACGCTTAATAGTCAGGGTGCAGTTACCTTTTAAACCTTAAAAATCACAGTAACGTTTATTATAGCTAAGTGAATCTTGAGAGTGCGGTAAATATGGGCATAAGATCATGGCTATCTCAAGCAGCAAGAACCCTGAAGTTAGCGGTGAAGCCGGGAAGAACCGAGCTTTGGCTATCGATAAAGATTAGCTTGCTGGGTATAGGCGCCATTGGCCTGATAGGTTTTGCGATTAAACTTTTGTCTCTTGCAGCAGGCGGCGCAACAGCCACCGGTACCTAGAAGGAAAGCATATGGAGAAAAAAGAAGAGGAGCAATTTTCAACGAAGATTTTTGTTGTCAAAACGACAACTGGGCAAGAGCGCAACGTAGCACGGCTTATCGCCGCGAAAGTTGAAATGGCTCACATTCCAATAAAGGCTATACTTGTTCCAGAGACGCTGAAGGGTTACGTTTTCATAGAGGCTGATGGCCCTCACCTTGTGGAAGAAGCCATCGCTGGGGTAAGGCACGTGCGGTCCCGAATTCCCGGTTTGGTGAGTTTCTCCGAAATTGAACGCTACATAATCAGAAAACCAGTTATAGAAGACCTAAACGAGGACGACGTGGTGGAGATCACTGGTGGACCGTTTAAGGGGATGCGCGCGAAGATCACGCGCATTGACAAATCTAAAGGCGAAGTTACGCTTGAGTTGTTAGAAGCGACGTTCACCTTGCCGATTACGGTTCATTCAGACTACGTTAAACTGGTTGAGAAAGCAAAAACAAGTGGTGCAGCATAAAATGGCTGAGAAAAAAGTTGTAGAGTTGCTCATAAACGGAGGGCAAGCAACTGCGGGTCCACCGTTGGGTCCTGCACTCGGACCTTTGGGCGTTAACACGATGGCTGTTGTAACCAAGATCAACGAGCTCACGAAAGATTACGCTGGAATGAAGGTTCCGGTTAAGGTAGCCGTTGACGTTGAAAACAAAACTTTCGAAGTTACCATAGGCACTCCCACCGCTTCAGCGCTAATCGTGAGCGAACTGAAGAT
>CAZWPI010000175.1:0-3406 GCA_964636055.1 uncultured Candidatus Bathyarchaeia archaeon | reverse complement strand
ATATAGATTAAACTTGGCGGTAGAATCGGTGTTTGTGGCTGAGAACTGTCCGGTTCTCACAAGACTTTAGCTTCCATGTGTAAAGGCTGAAATGCGCTTTGGCAATGTGTTGGCTATTCCGTAGGAAGAAATGAGCTGAGAAGTGTGGCAGGGCGATTTTTTGGTGGCACCAGATGGTAAGAAAGTATAAATGGAAGTATGAATGAGTTACTAGTGGGTGTGCTCAAAAATGCCTAGAAAAAATGTGGGGCCAAAAGGTCAGGTTGTAATCCCCAAACGGATGAGAGACGCTTTAGGTCTGAAACCAGGAGCCGAAGTAATCTTGGAAGTCAAGGGCGACGAAGTGGTCATAAGTAAGCCAAAAATTGGAGGCAGCTACACTGAATACTACACTGCAACTCACGCTCCAAAATTGAAAAGGTTCGTGGACATCAAAGAAATAATCACTGAAGAGGTCGACCGGAGACATGCCCTACATTGATTCAAACGTGTTCTTATACCCTGTACTTTACCAGGCAGAGGCGCAGCCAAAAGCAAAGAAAGCCAAAGAAATACTATTAAAGATAGAGAACGGGTCGCTGTCTGCGTTCACGTCGACATTAACGTGGGACGAAGTCGTATGGGTGGTGAGTAGGGTGATGAGCAGGAATGATGGGATAGCCCAAGGGCAAAAACTGCTCGGCTTTCCAAATTTAGAGTACATAACCGTGGATGAAAGTGTCTTGGCTCAAGCTCAAAGACTAATGAACGAATACAAGCTGAGTCCACGCGATTCCATTCATGCAGCTTCAGCCCTCAAACGTAGAATAAAGACAGTTATAAGCGACGACGAGGACTTCGACCAAATCAAAGAAATAAAAAGAAACCCACTACAGTAAAGCTATCCCTAAATGTTAACCGCGGCGTTTTTCAAAGATAGCTTCAGAGAAAACCTTTTAGAAGCAAGCCGCGTTACAATCAATTTGGCGTTTTGTAATGATCTATGAATATGACGTGATAATTGTCGGTGGCGGCATTGCAGGCTTAGTCTCTGCCTTAACAGCAGCGGAAAACTGCAGCGTCGCCGTCGTCAGCAAAGTGTACGTTACGCGTTCTCATTCGGTTGCCGCTCAAGGCGGAATAGCCGCCAGCCTCGGAAACGAGGAAGAAGACCGCTGGGAATGGCACATGTTCGACACCGTCAAAGGCGGCGATTATCTCACCGACCAAGACGTGGCTGAAACTTTGGCTCGGGAAGCGCCCGCCTCCGTCGTCATGCTGGAGCACATGGGCGTGCCCTTCAGCAGGAACACAGAAGGCAAGATCGACCAACGACGGTTCGGAGGGCACACCAGAAACTTCGGAGAAGCACCTGTCAAACGCGCTTGCTACGCCGCCGACAGAACTGGAAGAGCCATAATGGATGCTGTATACGACCACTGCCAAGCACGTGGAGTTACAGTGCACAACGAGGCTTTCATCCAAAAACTACTGTTCTGGGGCAACCGATGCTGCGGCGCGGCAGGATACAACATTGCAGACGGCAAGCCGCTTGTTTTTCACGGCAAGGCGGTTGTGCTCGCCACAGGAGGCTGCGGAAGAATCTTCAAAATCACTTCGAACGGTTTTGCGTCCACAGGAGATGGTTTCGGACTGGCGCTTGACGCTGGCGTCCCTTTGGAGGATATGGAGTTTGTTCAGTTTCACCCAACAGGCATCTACGGCTTAGGCATCCTTGTAAGCGAGGCGGCACGGGCTGAAGGCGGAGTTCTACGGAACAGCGATGGCGAACGGTTCATGGAGCGCTACGCGCCTACGCTGAAGGATTTGGCGCCTCGAGACTTAATCTCTAGGGCTATCCTTACGGAAGTACGCAGCGGCAGAGGCATAGGCGGCGCAGACTACGTCCACTTGGACCTGCGTGAAATAGGCAAAGAACGCTTAGCGCAGAAGCTTCCCGAAGTAACGTCTTTCGTCCAGACTTATCTGGGAATCGACCCAAGCGAGACGCCGGTTCCAGTGGCGCCAACCTGCCACTACATGATGGGCGGCATCCCAACCGACCAAGAAGGGCACGTTTTGGCGGATGAAACAGGCACTGCCCTGCCGGGTCTCTTCGCGGTCGGCGAATGCGCATGCGTCAGCGTTCACGGAGCCAACAGGTTGGGATGCAACTCGCTGATCGACCTCGTGGTGTTCGGACGCAGAGTCGGCATGACCGTAGCAGCGCATGCTAAAGAAACTGGAATGCCACAGTTGCCCGCGGAAGCTGAAGACGCAGTGGAGAAAAAAATCAGTAGCCTGTTCGAATCTGACGGCGGTGAGCGTGTGCCCTTGATTCGCGAAGCCATGCAGCAGTTGATGACGGAGAAGTGCAGCGTTTTCAGAAACCACGACACCCTGCAAGAAGCCTTAACTGAAATTCGCCAACTCAAGAAGCGCTACGCGAATGTAGTCTTAGCTAGCAAGTCGAGAAGATTCAATTACGCGCTGCAAGACGCTTTGGAGCTGGAAAACATGCTGAAAACCGCGGAGGCAATAGTGTTTTCGGCTCTGCAAAGGGAAGAAAGCCGCGGAGCGCATTACCGCGAGGACTTTCCGAAGCGAAACGATGCGGAATTGTTGAAGCACACCTTAGTTTACGCGACGCCACAAGGGCTTAAGCTCCGCTACAAGCCAGTCACAGTAACGAGGTTTCCGCCAGAAGAACGGAGGTATTAAACCGTGGAAGTTAAGTTCAAGATTTTCCGCTTCAACCCTGAAACCGATGAGGCGCCACGCTACGACGTTTTCACGGTAAACGCAAACGTTAACGACCGAATTCTCGATTGCCTGAACAAGATTAGGTGGGAACAAGACAGCAGCCTCGCGTACCGAATGTCCTGCGCACACGGCATATGCGGCTCGGACGGCTTAACCATTAACGGTTCACCCGCTCTTGCCTGCCAGAAACTGGTCAAGGACTACGATCACACGAAGGAGATGGTGATTGAGCCGTTACAGTTCTTTCCAGTTGTTAAGGATTTGATTGCGGATATGGAGCCGTTTTTCAAGAGAATGCAAGCCATAAGCCCAGATAAAACCGAACGCGCATTACCAGCCGTGGAAGGCAGGGAATACACGCAAACACCTGAAGAGCGCAGCCTGTTCGACGACGCGGTTAAATGTATAATGTGCGCTTGCTGCGTCGCCGCTTGCCCCGTCATGCTTAAGGAAGACCCACGGTTCATTGGACCCGCCGCTGTCCTCCGCGCGCACCGATACATTTTTGATTTGCGCGTAACTGACACCGCGGAACGGATGAAGATTCTGGAGAAGCCGCATGGAATCTGGAGCTGCAAAAGCTATTACAGGTGCACGCAAGTATGCCCTAAGAGGATTAAGGTTACGGAAGCTATATTGAAGACTAAGAAGAAAATACTTCAGC
>CAZWPI010000174.1:0-3434 GCA_964636055.1 uncultured Candidatus Bathyarchaeia archaeon | reverse complement strand
TGTTTTTATACACGCTTGGGCTTTGCATAGAGAAAAAGGAACGCATAATCCAGATGACCCTTATCGTTGACGATGCGGGCAGCGGCGACCTGCTTTTCGGCGTGGTCATAGGCGCCTACCGCCCGGAAACCGACGAGTTCAAGTACGACCTCATCGACGTCAAGTTCTATCAAGACCTCTTCTGCAGCAAAGAGTACCTGCAGGAAGCCTCACGCGTCACAGCACGGCTCGTTGCCGCGCTCAAGGTGAAGCCCGACGAGGAAATCCACGTTTGCCAAGGCTGCATCTTCGACGTGGCGGTTGCCGACCTCCAGAAAGCCCTCGGGGAAGAACGCGTCTGCCGCGTAAAGGTGACTGGCGAAGCGCAACGGCTAGTGGAGACCGCGTACCTCGACGAGATCAGAAACCTGGGCTACGAGCCCCTTGCCGAGCGGGAGGAGAAGCGGGCGAAAAGCTTCTTCCACATGATGCGGTGGCTGAAGGCGCATCCCGCCATGCTCAGGTATGCGAAGACTGGGTGGCCGCGGCTGAAGCGGTTCCGCCTGTTCAAACCGTTCCATCAGGACGAGGGCTACAGCGCGGTGTGCAGTGAATGCGGCAGCCTCTGCGAAGTGCCGTTTAAGCCCGACCCGCGCCGACCTGTGTTCTGCCAAGCCTGCTGGAAAAAACGGAAGGGCGGCAAGAACCGCAACGCGGCAAACTAAAGGAATCCTTTTTATAGCATAAACGCTTTTGACTTTCGGCATGAATGTGCTGTTCGACTTCAACTCCAGCTGGTACGTGCTGTTCTTCGCCTTTCTCATTTCATGGGCTGTTTTGGCTGTCGCAAGGCAAAAGCGCCAAGGCAGAAGAGAAATCAAAGAGCAGTTTTTCTTGGCATTGAGCGGCATGTGCGCGTTGGCGCTTATGGAGTTTTTCGCCGTGTCCACGGACCTCTGGAACTACACGTCTGGGAACTGGCCGGTGATTTTGTGGCCCACGTACTTCGCGGCGATACTGTTCGGGTATCAGCTGCTGCGGTCCATCGAGGGGCTGCTGCATAGGCCCGCGTTTGCGGCGAAGGTGAAGCGTGAAGACAGAAGCGCATATGGTCGGGAAACACGGTAACAAGCGCGTTATGCTTCTTTCGTGGCTTGGCTTAACGGGCAAACCGGTTCAGGTGGTTAAAAAGTAGAGAAGAGCGGTTACTGGACCGCTTCGACCGCTTCGATTTCTGGCACCTTTGCCTTTATGAGGCGTTCGACGCCCTGCTTCAGCGTTAAGGCGGACATGGGGCAGCCGGCGCAGGCTCCTCGCAAGCGCACTTTCACGGTGCCGCTTTCGACCGAGATGAGTTCTATGTCTCCGCCGTCGGCTTGGATCTGCGGTCTTATCTCCGCCAGCGCTTTCTGCACTTTCTTTTCGGTTTCGCTCATCTGTGTTTTTCACCACGTTTTTGGAGTGTTATTGCATAGTGGCGTAAGCTCATAAAAACGTTCCCATGTTTGGGTCGCTGAAGAGTTTTATTAGGGCAGCAAGCCATATGCTTCTGGTGCGTGAGCGGGATGGATGCGGAGGCGGAGCGGTTGGGGCGTTTGAAGCCTGAAGAGAAGGTGGCTGTAGCCATAGACCTGACTGATGCGTGCGTGCGCGTCTGCGCGGATGGCATCCGAGCTCGGTGTCCAGGCATCAGCGAGGAGGAGCTTGTGGCTAAGCTGCGAGAGCGGTTGGAGTGGTGTAAGCGTTATCGCAGGCGGTGACCTGTTGTGGATGCGTTTTACGGTTTTGTCAGGCGTTTAATTGAGGGCTTCGGTGATGCAGATTTGGATTACGCGTTTACGGGCGCGTTGGCGGTGAGTTTTTACGGTGTCCCGCGGACCACGAGTGACGTTGACGTGATGGTTGCGGTTGCGGGCGAGGCTGACGTGAAGAGCAAGGTTGCTGGGGCTTTGCGGCGTGCTGGGTTGGAGGTTGACGAGCACAGGATTGATGCGGCGTTGGAGTCGGGCTACAACATCGCGTCGTTCAGGTGCAAGGTGTCGCCGTACACGGTTGACGTTATCTTTTCGGGTGAGCGGCTTGAGAAGCAGGCTGGACGGGTGGCTGGTTTGAGCACGTTTTTTCAGTCGCCTGAAGGGTTGGTTCTGGCGAAGCTGCGGATGATTAAGGCGACTTTGCCGCGGGAGCGGGCGGCGAAGGATGAGGAGGACGTGAGGGCGGTGTTGGCGTTTGCTGAGGTGGATGTGGAAGCGGTGAAGCGGCAAGCCAGAAAAGACGGCACGCTCGCCATACTTGAAGGCTTAATTGAATAGTTAACTCAGTGTGGAAGGCAAAATAGCAGCCATAGAAATATAGAGGCACCTGTTTATTTTGGTGAACCCTGTTTTTTATTGTTTCTTTTTCCAGATTTTTTATATTTCTTGCTTCGTAACCAGGTGTCCACCAAATCCAGCGAGCCACATAAGTGCTGGATAAACGATCATACGTTCCATTCCACCAGGACCTAAACCCAAGAAGAAGATGCTGTCGTACGCGATGTTGCTGGTTAATGAACCGCTTGTTATGAGGCCGCTTGAGAAGAGAGCTAATGCTGCAAGCGTCATCGCTCCGAGTATTATGCTTATCAGGGAGAGGGGCTTTTTCAGCACTTTAAAGGATGCTATGGCTGACAGTCCAGCGAAGAAGAAAGCCATTGATGACACTGCGCCGTGTGCAAGGGTGAAGTCTTTGGTGAAGATGCCGACGCCCATTGCGCCTATAGCCATTAGAAGTAGCATCATGTTTACGGTTTTGAAGTTGGAGTTGTGTCGTTGAAAGTATGTTCCAGCGAGTAGTAATAGTCCTAGAAGGAAGACGGATGAGTTGAAAACTATTGACGACGGTCCGACTCCAAGGTCGCTTATGTAATTGCCGGACACGCTGTAGCCGGGATACAAAGCCTCTGCGATGATGAGGCATAGGACGAATTGTGTGACTGCGATGAAAAAGAGCGTTCCTGCCACTTTTCCTCTTGGATGGGACATGTGTTGCAATATCGCCCGCCTGAAAAGATAAAACTTTCCACGTGCCCTATGAAGTTTCACTCAATCTCTTGCTTTCTTTTCTAGCGCGTTGTCGCGGTTTAACACTTATATTATGGTTTTTCAGAGTATTATTTCGGTGAGAATTTTGTCGAGTTTTGTTGTGTTTGGAAACTGGACAGAGCAAGGCATCAAGAAAGTCACTGAGGCGCCTAAGAGAATCAAGGAAACTCGCAGCATGATCGAAAAGGCTGGAGGAAAAATGCAGCTCTTCTACACGGCTGGAAAATACGATTTTGTCATGATCGTGGAGATTCCTAAAGACGAGGATTTAATGGCTATCCTTCTATGCATAGGCAGCATGGGTAACATCCGCACCACGACGATGAAAGCATGGACCGAAGCTGAGGGCGCCAAGATACTAACCGCCCCGCA
>CAZWPI010000173.1:0-3461 GCA_964636055.1 uncultured Candidatus Bathyarchaeia archaeon | reverse complement strand
GTAGGAAGCCAACCTAATGCCATGGATTATGATTCTGTTAATAGCCAAATCTACGTAGCGAACTACAATTCAAACTCGATATCAGTGATATCAGACAGTAACAATACTGTAATTGCAACCGCAACTCTGGAAAACCACCCCCAAGGTATAGGTTATGATTCTGGCAGAGGAGAGATATTTGTGACCTATTCTGAAAGCAATAGGGTCTCGGTGATATCAGTTTCCTCTCTGTCGTTGCCTAGCTCTTCTATTCCAGAGTATCCCTTATTCATTGTTGTTTCTTTCTTAATGGTAACGATATTTCTTACAGCTATAATCTATAGAAGGAAACATCAGATTAAAACGCGCGCACTAATTTAATGCACACAGCAGCAGCATTAAAATTTAATCCAACCAACATCACTACTGAAGAGAATTCAACCTGCGCTTGTGCCTCGCTGAACAATGCCTACGCTAAAGTTTAGTACGGCGCAAACAAAAAAGATGAAGTTTAAAAGCTCTTTCGGAAACGCAAACATCAAACGTTTCCGCATTTGCACTCTTCCTTTTCGGTGCGCACTAGTTGCTCTTAAAAGTCATGTTTTTTAGTGCCATTTCTGCAGCGTTTACCAATTGGTACGCGATGGGTGATGCTGTAACTGCAGGGTGCGTTCCTATCTGGAAAGTTGCAATATCGCTGGCCCTCATCCTGTTCTGAATGCAAGCACTAATGGTGTTGATGAGTTCTCCAGCACTTGGACCGCCTCTGACAGCTCCGCCAACCAACTCTCCGTTTACTCTATTAAATACTAGTCTGACCCACATCTTGGACATGCCCGGCATTCCTCCAGGGTGCCTATCAGGAGCTTCAGCGTCCCCTGTTACCACGTCGAATCCGCATTCTTTTGCACCTTTTGCGCTCATCCCGGCCATGGCCACCGTTAAGTTCCCAAGCGCCGTGGAGAAAACCCCTACAACTCCAGGGTTTTTCCTGCTAATTTCGTATAGATTCGCGCCTGCAATACGAGCTTCTGTTGTAGCTATTGACGCAAGTTTCAAACCTGAGGGCTGACCAGTAAAGAATGAAAATTTACTAGTGCAGTCGCCGCACGCAAAAATATTCGGGTCTGACGTCCTCATAGTAGTGTCGACAATTATTCCCCCTTTGTCAACTGCCAAACCAGCTTTTTCAGCAAGCACAACATTGGGTCTCACGCCAATCCCAACAATCAATAAATCTGTCTTTATTTCCTGACCATTAGATAGTTTAACAGCTGTAACCTTGTCATCACCCAAAACCTCGTCTAAGCTAGCCCCTGTAATAACGTTTATACCCTTCTCGGCAAGATAATCTTCGACTTCTTGGCAACATTTACACGCTTCTTCACCAAAGGCAATTTGTAAACACTGGTTAAGCATTTCCACGATTGTTACGTTGACATCCCGGTTCTTCTTACACTCGTCAGCAAATTCAACTCCAATAAATCCACAACCCAGGATTACTAAGTCTTTTGTATTCTTCAATGCATTTAGCAGGTTTTTTAGATGTTGGACATCCTTCTTTACTGGATAAACATTTTCCTTATCAATTCCGGGAATAGGAGGAACCAGTGAAAATGAACCAGTTGCCAGCACTAACTTATCATATATTACTGATTCGCCGCTTGTCAGAGTCACTTTTTTTTCTATTGGGTTCAGCTCTTTCGCTTCATCTATGATTAAATCTATGTTATTATTTTGCAACGCACTATCTGGAATCAAATTGTTCTCTGGTGTTCCGACCGTACCAAATATGTATGGAATACCGCAAGGTATCAGCACTTGTTTCTCTTTCCTTATTAACAATATACTTTTTTCTGGATAATGTCTTCTCGCAGTAATTGCTGCTGAAATTCCAGCTGCACTGCCACCTACTATCACAATATCAACTTGCTTCACTTTACAACCTCTAGGTTTATCATATAGCAATCAACAACCTTTATTTTGTAAACAATATTTAAGAGTGGTGTTTAGAAAATAAACTCACTACAAAAAACGTTATTGTATGACTAGCCTTTAGGTTGGGTTAAAATTTAATGCTACACACAGTTTATTTTATAAACGCAAAATATTAATAGAGTTTATTATTTTAAATAAATTATTCGTGACTCTTTGATACCAATGGTTACCAGCTAATTCTCTTCTGCTCCATAAAGATGCTGAGGAGGTGAAAAAGTTGAAAAAGAAATATCTTGCGAAAGAGGGCAGAAAGATAGTTGAAGTGATAGATTTTGTAGAAGCTGAGGCTGAAAAGCTCGAACTTGTAAAAAGACATATGGGTTTGAAGCGGAACAAAGAAGTAATCAAGGCTTTGGTATTTGAAAAATTTGACGAAATCAAGCTTGCAGAAGAAAATCGGCGTAAACAGCAAATCGCGGAAGCAAAAGCTATGGAGTATTTAGAAAACTTCACTTGTCCGCTTTTTAAGTAAATCCTCGCGCTGTATCTCAAGAATTTTCTCAAGATTTGACAGTATAACTACTTGAACAAAAACTATTATCGAGTTTAGGTAATCAAATAATCAAGAGTATTATGTCAAAGCCGAAAGCTCTACTGGGAAATACCTATGAGGAAAAAGAAGGTTTAGTTCTCGCGAAAAGGAGAAGCAAAAGAAATCTCAACAATCAATGAATACTTATTACGACTTGGCTTTGGTATCGTCCAGCTCATTTGCATGAGCATCCTATTCACGCGAAAAGACTCAGAGACGAGAAAAAACTAAGAAAGTTTAAGAAAAAGGTTCGCCCAAAATAAAGCAGCAGAATTTTCCAATTTTTCTCAAGTTAAGTCTTGCTCCGCCTTCGCGGGGCTTAAACGTTCCAGACGATCCTCGAAGCGACGACGGTTAAGCGCCTCGGGCAACTCGATGCGGTTGGATCCACCCCAAAGGGGCACCCCCCAATCCTCCGAGCCTCTCCCTCGGCGCGATGAAAAAAGTCACAGGTTTTGAACTTCCTAAATAATTTGCTGAAGACACACAGACACTTCACAGGCGAAACTTAATGCGATAGTATCTCATAAATAGTTAAGGCTCTTCAAACCTTCTGCAATTACTTTGAAACCTAGTAATATTTCTTCAACGGATTTCTTAAGTACATATTCCCACGTACTCTTCTATGTTGCATGGGATTAATGCGCGTTTTTTCTCCTTCCGCTCACCAGCCTACTCGATTCCAGCTGAAGAATGCGAACATTTACTCTTTCCATAATTTCTCTCCTACAGGACTCTGCCGCCAAATGCCGCTCACACATTTTTATTTCATCTATTTTTTGGGCTAGTTCATTATCAACTATTACGTCCCTTAACCAATTCTGAAAATCGCCCCTCTCAAAATGAAAAACTATAGCTTCGGAACATACATATTGAAGTGCATCAGCAAACTCCTCCAGGCTGTGCACACTTACTCCGCAATAATCCCCAACAGCCGTGTAGAAATGAAAAC
>CAZWPI010000172.1:1246-3466 GCA_964636055.1 uncultured Candidatus Bathyarchaeia archaeon | reverse complement strand
GCGGCGACTTCGTGGCTTGTTGGACCTGCGGGCTTGTCCAGGTTTATTACGCCGTAGCGTATGTACTCTGCCGCTGACCTTTCACTGGGTTTGTGCCCGTGCTCTGGGTTGGTTGTGGCCTCTGCTTTTATCCGCAGTTCGCGTTTGGTTTCCCATGGAGGGGCTGTTCTAGGCAAGTTTCATTCTCCTTGAAGTTTAGAAAAAGAAAGTTTGGAGTATTAAGAGTTTACATTGGTTTTGCGGTTGCAGCCATTTCTTCCAGTTTGCCGGCAGCCTCTAACATTTGAGTTACCTCTTCGTCTGAGGCGCCTCTTTTAATTTGTACTGTGTCTTCTGTGGGTGCAACATGGTTGATGTTGACTCGCCTTCGTTTTACGCCTGTGACCTTTTTGGGTCCCGTTACTAGAACGAAGCTTTTGTCCATGACGTCGACTATGACGCATTTTCTGCCAGATTCACGGCCAGCCACTTTTACACATACTCTACCAACTTCTATAGCGGGCATCCCTTAAGACTCCTAATTAAAACCCAAAATAAAGAACCCGCAGCACATATTTAAGCATAATACAAACTAACATCTGCGAAACCACTGAGCCATGTATGCATCACTCAGCGTACCAATAAAAGGCATAAGTCATCCTGAAAATCTTGGGTTGGCTGAATTAAAATTTGATCAAATTCGAACTGCAAATTTGATAATTGTGTTTCAATTACGAAGATTAGTGTGCTAATGTACAACCAAAGATGCGTGCTAAAAGGAAGGTAGTGTTCCAGAACTGGAACAATTTGTTCCTTAAGTAGAACTAAATAAGGCTTAACCATTCAATTCAGGATGGGGAAGTCTGATGGGGAAAATGCTCGAGAAATACGCGGGTTCCCTGCAGTTTTGGGTTTTAATTGTCGTTGCTACCTATTTTGCGTACGCCGTTTACTTTGCGGCTAGTGGCATGCGGGACAGTATAGGCATGCTTTCTAATCAGTACATTTACACTTCGTTGTCACAGAACCCTTGGTGGTGGATGATTCTCTTCTATGGCAGCGAGGGCGTATCTGGTTCGATCTCAATAATCAGTCGTGCCATCGCAGGAGCCTTTGCCTTTTACGCTGCTTTTCTGTTTTGGAGAAAAAAAGACACCGCAATGCCAACAGTAAGAAAAAGCGCTCGCGCCGCACTGTTATTCGAAACTATCTTCTTTTTAGCCTTGATTCCTTCAATAATCGCCGCAATCGCCTATAACTTAACAAGCGAAAACCTTTTCTATTTTGGCCACACTCCGGGACTGCTCCTCATCTACGGCACATTTCTCCCGATCCTCGCAATCGTCCTCGTTGTGCCCCCGCTCCTGTTAAAACTAAGAGCGGTCATAAAGCAAGAGGCATCCCAGCAAGAAATTGTCAAATGGGCTTGCTTAACTGGAGTTGCCTACCTTTTTGTTGTTTTCTGGTTCAATTACTGCATGCTATGGCTGGGCGAAACGGTTCCTTACCAACGGGTTTATGAGCAGTGGGGACTGAGCTTTGTGTTGCAGCCTGCTAACCTGCTAAGCTTCAGCCTCACCGTTTTTGGTTTGCTCGCACTAGCCGTAGCAGCGCTAATAACAACTTTTCCTGCAATTAAAAAACAGACTACACAACTCAACCTTGCGCGTATTGGCGCCATCTTGGTGGCGTTCGGGGGCTACTTCATCTTCAACGTGTTCTACTACTACCTCACCGGCGGCTACTCCGCAAACCCAAGCGTATGGTACGAAGTAATAGGTCCACTGCACAATCCTAACCTGTGGACAATAGCTCTTGCTTTCTTGGGCGTTCCAGTATTAATTTACAGCAAAACGGAAAAACGAAAAGAAAACTGAATCACCACTCTTTTTTGCCGTATTTTTATGTTTTTGTTAAAAATAGATTCGACAAAGAAAGAGGTTGAAGGAGTAGGCTCTTATTTTAGTAAGGCTCTTTTTTTACCCCTCATGGCATAGTTAATTATTTGTTGACAGGTAAGTTTTAGACTGTTTTTTTTACTCCTTATACTGTTACGGTATATCCTTCCTTTTCCCATGTCCATTGTATTCCAACCGTAGGCTAACATTGGCTATCCAACCTTGCCGTAGCCAGACGTTAGTGCGTTTTGGCTGGTCGGATTAAAATTTAATGCTGCTGCTGCGATTAATGGATTGGCGACACTTCTTTTTGCCAAGTACCTAAGAAACGAAAAACGAGAGT
>CAZWPI010000172.1:0-1146 GCA_964636055.1 uncultured Candidatus Bathyarchaeia archaeon | reverse complement strand
TTGTTTTCTATTAACTGCATATTCTGAGATTTTTTAATTGAATCACTTGTGTATCGAAAGATGCGCTTCCTAAGAACATCTTTACCTAAGGAAAAAACAAGACCAAATACTACCAATACCTTCAAATATACTGAAAACATCGCTTGTGTATCTCAAGTACCTCGGTGACCTAATTTGATTGATGTTGAAAACCTCACAAAAAAATTCGGCGCTTTAACTGCTGTTGAGGATCTTAATCTGCATGTTGAGGAGGGTGAAGTTTTCGGCTTCCTCGGACCAAATGGTGCAGGAAAAACCACCACCATCCGAATGCTTTGTTGCCTAATATCAAAGACAAGTGGAAGCGCGAAAATAGGAGGGTATGAAATAGGCAATAAGGAAGATTCTTTAAGAATTCGGAAAATCATTGGTTTGGTTCCTGATAATGTCGGGTTATCTGAACATCTGAGCGCTTATGATAACTTGGATTTTTACGGAAAAATATATGATTGTACCGATGCTGAAAGGAAACAGAACATCAAGCGTTTTCTTGATATGTTGGGGCTTTGGGAGAAAAGGAACGTTTTGGCAGGCACCTTTTCTAAAGGCATGAAGCAAAAACTTGCCATAGCCCGTGCCCTTATCCATGACCCACAAATATTATTTTTAGACGAGCCCACAGTGAACTTGGACCCAGAAGCTTCGAAAACAGTCCGCGATTTTATTCTTGAACTGAAAAGGCAGAAGAAAACTATTTTCCTAAATACCCACAACCTCGACGAGGCACAAAGGATGTGCGATAAAATAGGAATCCTGAATACGACGCTGCGCGCAATAGGTACGCCCCAAGAACTCGAGCAGTCAGTTAGTGGCAGGAAGACAGTTATCGTGTTGGAGCAAGTTAACGATACCGTTCTAACCGCTTTAAAGAAGCTGTCGCTTAAGAACCTCATCAGTGATGGCAACAAGATAACGTTTGATGTAGTAGACCCTGATAAGGAGAACTCGCCTGTTGTAGAGGCTATAGTGTTGGCTGGCGGCCATGTTCGGTCAATTAACGTTGTGGGTTCCACCTTAGAGGATACTTATCTAAAACTTGTGAGGAAAGAAGCATGAGACTATCCAAAGCATGGCTTGTTGCCTCAAGAGATTTTAAAATATTTAGGC
>CAZWPI010000171.1:2314-3478 GCA_964636055.1 uncultured Candidatus Bathyarchaeia archaeon | reverse complement strand
ACATTGCGGGTTCCGTTGTAACCTGCGTACCCAACTCGGGCGTTGATCTGCTTTTAGGTGCCGGAGCAGGTGCAGAAGCAACAATCGCTGCGGCAGCAGTCAAGTGTCTCGGCGGAACAATGCTGGCCAAGGTCTGGAAGGATAAAAAGGACGACCCGAACCGACTTCAAAGACTCGAGGCTGAAGGCGTTGAAGTCGATAAAGCCTATGCCGAAACTGAGTTGGCAAAGGGAAATGAAGTCGCCTTCGCTGCCTCCGGCGTAACCAAAGGAGAGTTGCTTGACGGCGTTCGATTTATTCCAAACGGCGCAGTTGTCAACTCCATATGCACTAGGCTTCCAAGTGGAACTTTTGAAAAATCAGTAACCACCCTAAGGTTCAAAGGACACCCCGTATACAAGCAATTGACTTAGAAACACACTTTTTGTTGTTCTTTGTCAATCTCTCTAAAGAGACTTTAGTTTATTTGTGCGTGCAGTACTTATTTACTAAGGCTCTCTTGTTTACGACGTTGAGCTGCTTAAAGAGGAAATCAAACTTATTCTCTATTTCAGCCGCAATCTCACCACGTGTCTGTTGTGGCAGTGCCATAATCTCTTTCTTGAAGGGGCCCAACGCTTTCTTTCGGGTCTTGTAAAGGAACTGCTCCTCAGTTTCGCCTTGTTTAGCCTCACTTGCGGCATTTACTTTTAGCCAATGGTAAATTCTCTTCTTTAGGTCAGCTGGAAAGTGCTCTGATTCGTAAATCATGTTCTGGAACTGCGTTGCCAAATGCACTTCAGCGGTCTCGCATTCGACAAACTTGTGGAATGCCTCAGGAGGCAGGGTTGACGCTCCATGCTGCACAGCCCCAGCCAACCCATATTCTCTCCGGGCAAGCTCAGAAAGAGTCCTCAACGTGTCAAAGTCAAGCTTGATCTGCGCGATTGACCCATCAGGCAGGACGACACCGCCATGAGTTGTCCCCGTCTGAACCGAAATCTTACTAATGCCAGCCAAACCCTTGCCCAGCTTACCTTCGAGGCCAGACATAAACGCGTGCAGATCCTCGGGCGTCGAATTCTGATGCCCAATC
Source organism: uncultured Candidatus Bathyarchaeia archaeon (assembly GCA_964636055.1). Classification (GTDB taxonomy): domain Archaea; phylum Thermoproteota; class Bathyarchaeia; order Bathyarchaeales; family Bathycorpusculaceae; genus SG8-32-3. The sequence goes on along the minus strand of CAZWPI010000171.1, from coordinate 2,403 downwards.
TCGCCAATCTCTCCACCCACCGAAACCGTAGTCCCCTTCGGCTCAACACGGCGGATAAACCGTGTAAGCCTTGCGCAGACCTCATAATT
>CAZWPI010000171.1:0-2214 GCA_964636055.1 uncultured Candidatus Bathyarchaeia archaeon | reverse complement strand
GCCAATTGCCTCTTTTTCGTTATATTATCGCTCATGACCAATTCTATTGCAGTTTTCTCAACATCAAACGATCCTCTTCCCACGACATACCCACTTCCTCAAATCAATACTTAACTTACCCACATCCAATTCTCTTATTTGAATATTAAATACTACTGCATACGCCAGAGCAAATAATGTTATATTTAATATGTTTAGAGCTTTTGTCTCCTCCAAGCTGAAGCCAAACAAACTCAGGACAGTTGGACTTTTTTCCTTTTACAAGCGCATATTAGATAATTAAATATATATTCAAAATAAGCCTAAATTGAGGAGATTGAATTGCAAGCTCATGTTGAAATTACATTACAGTTGAAATGTAAATGTGAGCTACTCATGAGTGGAGGTTGTATGGTCTTTGGGCCAAATAGTGGTAAATTGCCTAAGCCAAAAGCGTTAAAAAACCATCGGAATTTCCATTTCAAAACTTGAATGGTAACAAAATTAAAAATCAAATACCCAACGCAGGCGAAAAGGCTTCTTCAGCTCCAGTACTTAAGGGCTTCATCCACAATTTCAGCTTTCAACCTACGAATTCTGCGTCGCCTGTCAGGATTAATCTCCTCAATAGGGTCTTTAGCTATAGCTAGCAATTCCAAGTCCAGAGACTTACGCAGATGCCGGGTTTTCTCCATCCATTCCTTAGAAAACTTTCTCGCGTCGATCAACAGTTTTGTTCTCCTGTAGGCTCTATCAATTTGGTTATTAACGCGGTCTTCTCTGATTAGTCTTATCTCCGCTAAAATTTCAGCTTCACGTGACCGGTCGCGTATTTCTGCTCCGCTTTGACCTGGGCTTTAGGGTACCAAAGACCGTGTTCGTTTCTGGCTTTCCCTCTAGCTTCCATACTGTTCAGGTAGTCATACACTCTACTCCTGCCAATTCCAAGTTTTTTAGCCAGTTCCGCAGCCCTTATTCCGTTTGGAAACTGTCGTAACAACCTTTCCACTTTATCCAAGTTTTCCATGAATTTCCCATCGGACACTGTCACTACACAACAGTAGATAGGGTGTTCCGCCCTAAATAGACACTCGTTAGCGAAAGGAAGGAGCGCGTTGAGGGTGGCTGCTGGTTTTTGGAGAGGAGAGCTTTGACGGGTTTGCAGTGTCCTGAATGCGGCTGTAAGGAGCTGTTCAAGGATGGCAAAAGATACCTATCAACAGGTGAAGTTGTTCAGCGTTTTCTATGTCGGGCTTGTGGTTACCGGTTCAGCGAAAAATCCATTAGGCGCAAGCGAGTAAATCATACCCGCCAATTATGCGTTTTAGATGAGGCGAAAAAATTGGACTCTGCAACAGAAAAAAAGACTGTTGCGGAAGAATTAGGCAAACTGCCACAGGACACTCGCGGATTATTAGCAAAATTCGCTGCTTACTTGGAACGTGAAGGCTTCTACAGCGAAACCAGCTACTTTGACCTTATCAGGTCACTCGCAAATGACGGTGCAAACCTTCTGAAACCTGAAGACATTAAAGCGAAAATCGCCAGGCACAGGTACAGGGGAAGAGACGGAGAAGAGCAGTCGTGGAAGGATAGTACAAAAATGCTGACTTGTTACGCCTATGATGCTTTCTGCAAAATGGAAGGCATAAGCTGGTGTAGACCAAAATACAAACAGCAAGAAACAATCATAATCATACCTGACGAAAAACTCTTGGATGCTTTAATCATATATTCCCGGAGCAGCCGAATGACGGCGTTCCTACAATGCCTTAAAGAGACCTACTGCGATCCCGGTGAGCTACTAGCGTTGGAATGGAAGGAAATTAAAGACAACATCATAACTATCGCGCATCCATGCAAGGGACACTTGACAGGACAATACAAAGTCTCTGCACTCCTAATGTCAATGCTCACGGCGCTGCCAAAAACAGAAAAAAGAGTATTCCCGACAACATACAGGGCAATGAACAACTGCCTACGGGCACTAAAGAAGAAAATCGTAAGGAAACTGCAGAACCCAGCCGTCTTAGACATAACTTTCAAGAGTTACAGACATTGGGGTGGTTCAATGATAGCTCACTGCACCAACGGAAACATCTTAACAGTAAAGAAAATGCTGCGGCACAAGAGCATTCTAAGCACCATGAAGTACATCCACACCATCAACTTCAAGGACGACGACTTCGAAGAAACCGTAGCAACCACACCCGAAGAAGTGAGAAAACTCGGAAA
>CAZWPI010000170.1:0-3517 GCA_964636055.1 uncultured Candidatus Bathyarchaeia archaeon | reverse complement strand
AGCGTCACGTTGTCGCCCATCTGTGAGGGAAGCGTAAAATCAGGTGCTTTATCTCCAACTTTGACTGCCACAAAACATCACCGCCTGTCTAGACTCAGAAGCCCTAATATTCTTTTCGCGCACCGCCCAGTAAGCAAGGAAAATCGGCTTATAAGGCGCCTCACCTCTTCTATCGTTGGGAGTTGACGGTTTTTGTCTGAGAAAACTTTGGATGTGGCGGGGCACAAGTGCCGAGCATTCTACAATCTGACTCCTGGCGTTCCTGTGGTGTTCTTGCACGGATTCTCTTACACGAGCGGCGTGTGGCAACGCATAAGTGCCACCGAACTGTTGACGGAGAAGCACCTGCCGTTTCTGGCGTTGGACATGCCTTACGGGCTTAAGAGCAGATGCAGACCCAAAACGCATGACACGGAAACGAACGTTAACGTTGCGCATGAAGTCGTTAGGAGCATTTTCGGCTCCACGGTGCCTGTTCTTGTGGGCGCCAGCATAGGCGGGCATGTGGCTTTAAGCTATGCGGCGCGGTTTCCTGTCAAGGGCTTGTTGCTGGTCGCGCCAGCTAGAGCGCTTGAAAAAAACCTTTCCCATGCTTATGGTGAGTTCAGGTTTCCCGTGCGGATTATCTGGGGTTCCGAAGACAACATAATCTCAGGCGAAGAGATGCGCACTTTGGCGGGGTTGCTGCCTAACGCTAAACTCATGGTTTACGAGGGCGCTGGGCATTCGGCTTACCTTGCTCAGCCTGACAGGTTCAAGCGGGACCTGCTGGAGCTTTACGCGTTGGCGGAACAGTGAGCTTTCAGGGCTTGGCTGTGACCATGTAAAAGTTGCTTCCAGCATCCTTGACGCTTTCTATCGTAAAACCCGCCTGCTTGATGAGATTTTGAGCTTGCTCCTCGCTGAACCTGATTTGCAGTGGCGGACCGAAAACTGTGCGCTTTTTCTTCCAGTCCAAGTTAACCAGCTTTCCATCGGGCTTGACCATTCGTTTGGCGTTGCTGAGCACTTTGGCTGGGTCTCTGAAGTCGTGAAGTACGATGCTGTAGAAGATGATGTCGGCGCACTCGTCGCAGAAGACTGTTTCTTCCGCCTCGCCCGCCTTGGCGACGATGTTTTTCAAGCCTTTCTCAGCGGCTTTGCGTTTCACTGCTTCAATGGCTGCGGCGTCCGCGTCTACGGCGTAGACCCTTCCGTTTTCTCCTACCTGTTCTGCGGCGGGGATGGTGAAGAAGCCGTATCCGCAGCCTATGTCCATGAAAACCATGCCTTGGCGTAAACCGACGCTTTTCAGTGTGGTTTCTGGTTTATTCCACCTTCGCCTTAAGGCGTCTTCGCCCGGGAACCTGTAATGGCTCAAGCTTCCTCAACTTCGTCAGGGTTGAATAAGCTTCCTGATTTGCTTTTCATGGGTCTGGCGTGTGGTCAGCGGGTAGATTTCTCGTTCGCTGTGGAAGAACAGGGGGTCTTCGCCCACGACGCGGGACAGGGCTTCATCTGAGTCAACGTTGACAATGAGCATGCTGCCCTGCTGACCGATGAGGTGATAGTCAACCTCAACCATCTTCTCTTTCTCCAGCTTTTCGAAATACTTGAACTGTAACGGAAGCAGCTTCGCCCATTTTTCGAGGGGAACCTCTCGCTTGATTTTCTGAATTATTAAAAACTTCATAAGCATCAACTAGAGAACTTTCGGTTCAGAGTATAAACATTTCTGAAAACGGCTTTGCGGTTAAGAAAATGAAAATAATAAAGTAGAAAATCGAGGACTGAAGCAGCGTTCACGAGATTTACCGTTTTTCTTCCTCGCCGCGCTTCATGAACTCGGGCATCTTCCAGTGCATCTTGGAAATTCCTTCCTTCATGACGCCCATGAGCTCCTCGTTGATTTCCACTTCAAACGTGACTTTTAGCTTGCCTTTTTTCTCTTCAGACATTGACCCACCTCCTTACGCCTTTTAGCTGATTAGGCAACAGGTCATCAAGAATGTAGAGGGTTTGCTTCGAATTCAGGTCCAAATCAACCTCGATTCTGTAGTGGAATTTGCCCAGCCGCTGGGTTCGGGTCTTGTAGTCAGAAATCCTCCCTTCCTCCTTCAACTCGCTCAGCCTTCGCCCCAGATAGAAGGAAATGGCGGTTGGAGCCAAGGGTTCAAAAAAGAACGCTGCTCGCACGAGAAGACCTGTGAATCTGTCTCTAACTGAACTGGACATGCCGCTTTTCCTCCTATTCTCATTTGACCTGAGAAACCTAACCTTGTTAATTAGATATAGTGAAACGAATTTTTTAAATTTGTGTGACTGTCATAACCCAATCACAAGGCTGAAAACGCATGGCACTCACGGAGCTTAACGAGCAGATACGAAAATGCCGAAAATGCAGACTGTGGCAGGGCGCCAAAAACGCGGTTCCCGGCGAAGGACCAAAAAACGCAAAAGTGATGCTTGTAGGACAGAACCCTGGCGCAGAGGAAGACAAGACGGGCAGACCTTTTGTTGGAAGGGCTGGGAAATTCCTGAACAAAATCTTAACCGAAAACGGCTTCAACCGAGAAGAACTGTTCATAACCAATCTTGTCAAGCATACGTCGCCTAAAAACCGGAAGCCGTTGCCCGACGAGATAGCGGCTTGTGCACCTTACTTGCTTGCGCAGGTCAAAACGATTAAGCCGAAACTTGTCGTGCTCATGGGCACAGTGGCGTGGCAGGCTCCGCGGGTCGAAGGCATAGAGTACATCGAGACGGTCCATCCTTCGGCTGCCATGCGTTTCACGAAGATGAGAAAAAGGTTTGAGGAAGACTTCAGCGCTTTAAAGAACCGTTTGTAACGGTTCACTCCGTGTATTTATAGGGGAGGTGGTAGTGCTCGCACACAAGCACCTTACGAAACGTTCTTCACCAGTCTGCCTTTAGTGTAGGGCACAAACTCCCTGACCTGCTCAATCGACGCCTTTACAACCCTTTCATGCTGCTCTTTAGGCAATTGCAACGCCAAAGCCTGCAAAATCTGGTTCAGGAATTTTTTCCCCGCGGTATCTCCAGCCACTAAAGTGACATACGCTTTCGTCTTCGCTTTTACAGCTTCTACGGGTCCACCCACGAACCTCATTTTCTCGCCTCCAACCACGCCGACGGCCAGTTTGAGCGGCACGCCTCGCATCCAGTTTCTTTTTCCGATTACCGCAAAAGCGCCGTGAGGCACATACTCGCCTGAAGGACCGCTCTTGCTCAACTGGCTGGGCTTAACCCAGTAAACGTCTGCTGAACCAGCGCCTTCGCGCCATGCTCTGGAAAAAGCAGCTGCGAACTCGGCAGCCTCGCGTAGCGCTTGTTCGCTGGGAGTTTTGCCTTCGGTTTTAACCACGACGAAGGGGGCGCCCACTATGTCGGCGTGAAAAACCGCGTCGCCAGCCTCAGCGTGCTTCTTGATGAGAACTTCGTTGCTGACAGCGTCTTTCCCCGCGACTACCAAGAAGCCGTCGGAAGACGTGAACCAGCGGAACTTCTCGTACCACTC
>CAZWPI010000169.1:0-3553 GCA_964636055.1 uncultured Candidatus Bathyarchaeia archaeon | reverse complement strand
GTTTCAAAACACCCACGTTTACAGCTTTAACCAAACGGTATTCGCCGTTCGTTTTTTCTGCTAAGCCCAACTCGTCCAACTTTTCCAAGTGGTACACGGCTAAGGCTGGACTGGAGAATTTGAGCGCCCGTTGTGTTTCTCTCGCGCCAACAACGCCGTTCGGTGAACGAAGCAGAAACCAGTAGACGCGCAGCGTGTTTCCTTTCAGGACGCTTTCAATTTTTTCTTCGCTCATCACCGCTCAGCTGACTATTGTAGCTTGCAGTCACTATTTAACGTGTGTAAGTCTGAATCTGAATTACACACTATCTCCCGCGAAGGGAATCTTCAAAAAGGACGCGAAAAAAAGGGCAAGGTTTATTCGAGTGGAAAAACACTTGCATGATACCTCGGCATAAAAGCGCTCCGGTAGTATAGTCCGGTCAAGTATTCCGGCCTTTCGAGCCGAAGACCCGGGTCCGAATCCCGGCCGGAGCACCATAACCGCACCCTTGTTTCGGGCTTATTTTAAGCAATTTGAAGCTGCGGCAAACGTTGGACACAAACGAACAGGTACAAGTTACCATCCGTGCGTGATTATCGCTGGAGTGGTTCCTTCCTTTTTGCGTTTTTTATGCTTCTTAGCTTCCTTGAACTTGTTGATTTTGACAACACCCGCTTTCAAATCGACCCAGTACGTGTTATTCAGGTGTTTATGATAAACAAATTTTCTCACTGTCCGCTTCAGCTCGTGGGAGGATATCTTGTCCGAGTCAACTAGCAACTCGTTACTTTTTGAGGTGACATCAACGTTGAGACTTGAGTGCAAGAAACTGGAAAGATTTTCCATTTCGTCGTGCAGCTCACCCAAATCCACTTTTAACTTGTTTTTGCGTTTAAAGAGCAAAGTACTCAACTTCAGGATTGCAATAGGTATACTAACTTTTAAAAGATGCGCGAATTTATGGATATTCGTTTGCGCGCACACAGATTGTTCTCAAATCTTAAGGTGGAGAGATGAAAGATAATGCCTCAACTTGTAAAAGGAGGAAAGTACGTGTATGGCTGGTCCAAAGTAAGCACTAAAGGAAAGATTGCAATTCCTGACAAAGCAAAAGAAGAGTACAACCTAGCGACAAGGTCATTTTGATGCCAGGCAGTAAACGTTCAGGAGGATTCGGCTTAACAACGAAGGAACTGTTGAAGAACTCACGTTTATCTGTCATACTGGACAGCTGCCCCAGACTAGCCGAATTTCAAGAACCTGAAGGGAGGGCGGTGGAAATTAACGGAAAACCTTGTTGTTGGGTTAAGCTGAGCAAGGACGGTACCATAACGGTTCCGTTGGGAACCCTGAAGACCTACGGAATTAATCCTGGCGACCGGTTACTTGTGGTAAGAGGCAGCAACGTCGCCCTAGGCTTTCCTGTGAGGGGCCCAATAATTGACGAAGCAAAGAAACATGCAGACATAGAAATGTTTGGATAAGGTTTGCCTATTTTGCTGGCTTAACGCTTTGTTGCAGCTTTCAAACACAGGTTCTAAGCTTAATTCAGCCTTTATATAAGGGGCTATAGACTGTTCCGAGCAGCTATCCCGCAGAACAGTAAATAAACATCCTTGCACACCAAGAACGTGGAAGGCTAATTATAATGACGGATAACGTTTTTTCATCGTACAAAAAGCTCATGAGCCGAGCCAAAGACCTGATCGTTCTGTCATCCGCCGAAGCCATAATCCACTGGGACATGGAAACCAAAATGCCGCCAAAAGCAGTGGAACAGCGCAGCCAGCAACTCGCGCTCTTAAGCCGCATAAGCCACAAGATGAGCACGGCACCAGAAATCGGAAAACTCCTAAACGCCATCCTTACAAACCCGCAATACGAAGCGCTTGGCGAAGTGGAAAAACGCAACGTCTACCTCATCAAGAAAAACTACGACGAACAAACCGCGCTGCCAGAAAAACTTGTCGCCGAAATCGCCAAACAACAAGCCATAACCGTAAACACTTGGAAAAAAGCCAAAAAGGCAAAGAACTTCGCTATCCTGAAGCATGAGCTTGAAAAACTTGTCGCGCTAAGCAAACAAGCAGCACAAATTCTGATGCAGGTAAAAGAAACAGCCACGCCCTACGATGCGCTCTTAGACGGCTATGAACCAAAAATGACCGCCGACATGATCGCAACAACATTCAGCCAACTCCGGCGAGGGCTCGCAGTGCTGCTGGAGAAAATCCAGAATAGCCAGAACCAACCTGACACCAGCATACTCCGCATTCGCATACCAGTGGAAAAGCAGCGCAAAATCGCGCAAGCACTCGCACAAACACTCGGCTACGACACAACCTCAACAACAGCAGGCGGAAGAATCGACGAGACCGAGCATCCGTTCACCAGCGGATACTACGACGACGTACGCGTAACCACGCACTACTACCCCGACAACTACGCCAGCGCCATCTTCTCCGTACTTCACGAAACAGGTCACGCGTTGTACGAGCAAAACTTGAACCCGAACTGGAAATACCAGCCCGCTGGCTCGCCATGCTCCTTCGGAATCCACGAATCCCAATCACGCCTGTACGAAAACATCATCGGACGCTCAAGAGATTTCTGGATGCACATGCTGCCAAAACTGAAACAAATCACCGCGCCCGCACTCGCCAACGTAAGCCTAAGCCAGTTCATCCACGCCATAAACAAGGTCAAACCCTCAAAAATCCGCATCGAAGCCGACGAAGTAACCTACAACCTACACGTGATAATACGGTTCCAAATCGAAAAAGACCTCTTCGCCGACAAAACAGCAGTCGCCGAGCTACCAGAGACCTGGAACCAGAAATACCAGAAGCAGTTAGGCGTTAAGGTGGAAAACGACGCTGAAGGAGTCATGCAAGACACTCACTGGGCAAGCGGCTTATACGGCTATTTCCCAACTTACGCTCTAGGCAACATATACACTGGACAACTGATTGCTGCGCTTGCAAAGGATATGGAAGATTGGCGTAGCCGAATCGCTCAAGGCAGCTTGGAAGACATAAATCGATGGCTAAACACAAACGTGCACAGCTACGGAGACCTGTACGACCCAGCCGACTTAATACGGAAAATAACAGGAAAAAACCTGGAAACCCAACCATACCTGAAGTATCTGAGAGAAAAATACAGTGAGCTCTACGGCTTCTGAACTTCCTCTTTGTTAGTCAACTCGCTATAAATGTAAAGAACAAGAAAAGCTATGATCCCGCCGAAGAAGAGGGAAACACCTATCCATCCGACAACGGCATCATAGAAGTTGGCACCGTAGAGAAAAAGCACAAACCCTAATACGACTATAATCAAAAACGTCCAATCAGTCCAAGACATCGCATCACCATACACGTTAAATGCTAACATTCAGTACACGCTAAAATATAAAGAATTACCGAAAAAACTGAAGCACACGAAACAAAGCCACCGCAAACCCTTAGCGCCCTCCCTCCAGAAACACAGTTTTTGAGCAAACATCGACAAAACACACAAAAGCTAACAAAAAAACCGCAACACTTCCGACACTCTTAAATACAAGATACA
>CAZWPI010000168.1:0-3590 GCA_964636055.1 uncultured Candidatus Bathyarchaeia archaeon | reverse complement strand
TAATTTAAGGAGAAAAGAAATTGACTAGAAATAAAACTGCTATAGCGATTGCTTTATTTCTGATGTTGACATTAGCAACTTCACTTTTCATGTTATTACCCACTGCTAAAGCACAAGCATCGATAACAACCGTCGCTTTTGTTGATGCCATTCCCAACCCCGTCGGGGTCGGAGAAGAGGTATTGATAAAATACGGAGTTCTGCAACAATTAGGATACCCACAGGACTCTTGGACAGGTCTTTCAGTAACAATCGTTGACCCAAATGGTCACACTCAAACGTTAGGGGACTTAAAAACAGACTCCACAGGCGGATCCGATACCCTATTTACACCAGATCAAGTAGGCACATACAAACTGACAACAAACTTTCCTGAGCAAGCATTTCCAGAAACGTACTTTGACTATCAAAGAGGTGTTATGTTCTATGCAGGAGATATAGTTAAAGCCACCCACAGTGAAACACTGAATCTTGTTGTTACTGAACAGCCACTGCCAAATTATCCAGATAAGCCTCTTCCGTCGGAATATTGGTCACGTCCTGTCGACCCTCAGCTCAGAGCATGGTACTCAATAACAGGAAACTGGGTGCAGAGGCCAGACAATTCATTAGCACTTTACAACGACGACGCACCAGAGACTGCCCACGTACTATGGACGAAACCGTTGACTACTGGAGGATTAACTGGAGGCCTATTGGGCGATGGACAAGTTCCAGCGGGGTCTGAGACAGGAGACGCGTATGCAGGCAAATTCATAGGTTCAGTGATACTGGACGGTGTTCTCTATTACAACAGAGACGTTGACTATGCAGGTCAAAAAGGAATCATTGCAGTTGATCTGCATACTGGAGAACAACTTTGGGCAATAAACAACACTTACCTGTCTTTTGGGCAAGTGTTCTACTTCAACAGCTTCAACTATGACGGAGTCTACACTTACCTTTGGGATGCAAGTGGTGGCTCAACTTGGAAAGCTTATGATCCCTTCACTGGCTTATGGACTTACACAATGATAAACGTACCCACTGGAATACAGGTCTATGGTCCAAGCGGCGAAATCCTCATCTACCAAATAGACTATACAAATCGCTGGATGGCACTTTGGAACTCAACCGCAGCCGGACAAACAGCCCCAAACTTCGCGTCTGATCCAACAACGGCTGGCAGTTGGAGTAACTACTGGGGAGGTCCCCTCGTCTCTGGATCAACCATCAATGCATCCGACCCTAGATGCTATTCGTGGAACGTAACAATTCCAGCAGGCTTAACACCTTTCAGTGTTGGACTTTTCGCCATAACAACGAAGATCTATCCTGAGGACAGAGTGGTTGCGATTTCCTACAATCAAACAGATGTAAGAGTCTGGGCATTAAACCTCGACGGCGTCGGGCCTAGTTCCACTTCAATTACATCAACGATGTTCGACAAATGGTGGAAATCACCAACCGAGTGGCTGACCGGTACTTATACTGTAGAATCACTAGCAGCAACCAGCGAGTCTAAAAACGGTGTTATATCGCTATGGGTTAAAGAATTGAGGAAACATTACGGCTTTAGCACAGAAACTGGAGAGTATCTTTGGCAGACAGATTCTGAAAACTGGCTGGACTCTTATGGCGCGGGCTCTATAGAGCACTCGTGGTTCTTTGCTTACGGCAAACTCTACTCATGCGGTGTTGCTGGTATAGTTTACTGCTATGATCAAGCGACAGGGGATACTCTGTGGATTTACAATATGACCGACGCATACAATGAGCCTGTGACAGGTAATTATTGGTGGGCTTGGATATCGGTCATTGCGGATGGTAAAATCTATGTGGGGCACACTGAGCACTCTGCAGAAAATCCGATGCCTCGTGGTGCGCCATTCATATGTCTCAACGCTACTACAGGCGACGTAATCTGGCGAGTGAACGGCATGTTCCGTCAAACCAGATGGGGCGGAGCAGCAATCATGGGCGACAGCATAATCGCGACGATGGATACCTACGACCAGCGCATATATGCGATAGGCAAGGGTCCAAGCGCCATTACAGCCGGAATACAGAGCGACGTTATCACACTCGGAGACAGCGTTCTATTGAAGGGTATGGTAACAGACACATCAGCTGGCACAAAGAGTGATGCTTTGACTGCTCGTTTTCCTGACGGTGTTCCAGTTGTTGCTGACGGGAACATGAGTGATTGGATGCTGTATGTGTACAAGCAGTTCCCGCGTCCAGCGGACGTTCAAGGCGTTGAAGTTGTCGTTAGCGTGTTTGACCCCAACGGCAACACGTACGAAGTTGGCAGAGCTATGAGTGACAGTGACGGCTATTACAAGGTGATGTTCACGCCTGAGGTTCCAGGAGAATACACCGTTATCGCTTCGTTCGCAGGCTCAAAAGCCTATTGGCCTTCATATGCAAAAACCGCTGTAGGCGTTAAAGAAGCACCCGTCGCTACTCCAGAACCAACACCAATGCCGGCATCGATGGCTGACATATACTTCCTGCCAATGTCCATTGGCATCATAATTGCAATCGTCGTAGTCGGATTGCTACTCTTCCTGCTGCTCAGAAAACGGTAAGCACACTCAACAACCAAAAACAATCTTCCCCCTCTTTTTTGGGGTTATAGGCGAAATGTCAGGGGCTGAGAGGGCTTTGCACAGAAACGCGCTAGCAAAGCCCCAGCAAACCCTAAACCTTCTGAAGCCACAACGACTTTCCATTAACTATCTCTCTTTCTTGGGATTTCGGACATATCAGTTCCAACGCCTCAAAAACACCCTGCTCACTCTCGCCAGCAACGATTTTCTCGCCTTTTAGCAAGCCTTGGCTGTACTTCAACCGCAAGCCCTTTGAAATAGCGCATGCCGCCAGCCACATGTTATGCTCTGCCGACCCTGTGCGAATGAGCCTGTGGCCAAAGAAGCCTTAAAATCATCATTTGAGAGCAAAGCGTATTACGTCCAGTGCGAGATATTCACCGAGCCTTAGATGACGCGAATTTCAGGGCGTACATTCTAAAGATTGCAGAGCCTTCAGAGGCGTTACGGCTGCGATGGATAGACATTAACGGCAATGTCATAACGATAAACAAACCAGTCAAAGGTCACTATCCTAGACCAATACAGGTTTCTAACAACCTTATTTCAATGCTTAACGCACTGCCAAAAGAATCTGAGAGAATATTCAATACTACGTACACGAACATAGCCCATAACTACTATGCACTGAGAAAACAGGTCGCTAAAAGACTGAATAACCCCAGAATCCTGAAAATCAGTCTCGTTACCTTTCGACACTGGGCTGCCACTATGCTTTATCATCAAACAAGAGACATTCTACTCGTTAAGAAGCTGTTGGGTCACAAGAAGATCGAGAACACCATGAAGTACACGCAGCTTATCCAATTTAAAGACAGCGAGTATGAAGTGGCAACCGCGACAACAATAGAGCAAGCAAAATCGGTCATTGCAGCCGGGTTTGAGTATGTTGCTGAGAAAAACGGCATCATGCTATTCAGAAAGCCTAAGAGGTTCGTAAATCTTGAGATGTAATAATATTACACTTAAAGGCAAAACCCGCATACCAAAAGCCTTAAG
>CAZWPI010000167.1:0-3649 GCA_964636055.1 uncultured Candidatus Bathyarchaeia archaeon | reverse complement strand
CCATGTGAAAGTCGGTTTTGACGGAACCGAAACCGCAGGCGAAGAAGCTTACCTTAACCAGCCTCAAGAGATTGAGGGTCCAGCATTGAAACTGGCGGATATCGAAGACGTATGCGCTTCCGCGCGTTTCTGCCACAGGGCTGGTGGAATCTGGAATCTTGTCCCAGCATCGGGTGATTCTGAAAAAAAGCGGATAGCCATCGAAGAAACTCGCGATTGCCCTTCTGGACGTCTCGTGATCTTGGATAAAAAAGCTGGTAAGATAATTGAGCCGAATTTCGCCAAGTCAATTGGGTTGATCGAAGATCCCGCGATGGACGTGAACGGCCCGATTTGGGTGCGCGGCGGCATCCCAGTCGAATCTGCCGACGGTAGGACCTACAAAATTCGGAATCGCGTTACTCTTTGTCGCTGCGGCAAGTCAGCTAACAAGCCATTTTGCGACAGCAGCCACTACCCCGAAGCAGAGACCGTGGAAAAGGTGCATGATGAGTAGTCGGCTGAAGCTATTCGAGTACCTGTGCTCGCTTGAAGGCGAACCAAGCCACGAACAGGAACACGAGAATGTAGGCAAACGCAATGGCTATGGACCGTAACACGATGAACCCGATGGATTCCGTGTAAAGGTAGATAATCTTCGGCGGCATAGCGAACGCGTCTGTTCGGGTGATGTTTGCGGTTGCTGAAGGATAAAGAGCGTAGTTGACCAAGTTGCTGCCGATGCTGTCTGTTCCCGTTGACAGCGAGTTTGTCGATATTGTAATGTTCTGAATTGTTATGTTTTGGCTTCGCTGAGCCACGTTTAGTGTTCCTGACGCCCCGCTTCCAGGAAAATAGTCTAGCGCTCCTGTCGCGTTTGAGAAACTCGGAATGAGGGACGCTGCAAAGATGAAGGCGATGAACAAGACTAACCCGCCGAGCGCCGCGAACAGGGAGCTTTTGGAAATGGAACCCATTGCCAAGATTATCGCCACCCAAACGAAAGTGCTTATAACATTGCCAATCAACGCAAGCGGAACCAACTGAAGATTGGCTTGAGGTCCATACATCAATATACCGACGATTGTAGAGTATGTGAAAAGCACGGCGTAAGTCACTATGATTATGATGAAGGCTGCGAACAGCTTTGCGAGGAAAACCATCGTCCTAGAAACGGGTTTCGTAAGCAACGGAACTATAGTGCCGCTTTCAAACTCCCCTGAAATGCTGTTCATCACTGTTCCTAGCGCAACGAGGAAGAATACAAGAGTGCCAACGCTGAAGGTCGCGGCGAAGTCAGGGTTCTCACCCAAATTTAAAAATGTGGGCACAACTAAATTCAGGGTGACAAGACCGAACGCTGCTATGACTATAGCGATGAACTTTTTCTTCCGAATGTTCCACAGCATCTCGTAGCGTACGACTGCCCAGAAACGGGTAAACCAGCTGGGACGAGGTCTTCCACGGTTTGTTGCGGTCATTGCGGTTTCCCTCCTTCGTCTTTGCTGACGAGCTGTATGAACACGTCTTCAAGGTTCGACGTTTTCTGGCTCATGCCCACGATGATTCCGCCTGACCGAGTTATCTCCTGAGACACTTGAGCCCGCACGTCCTCATGTGTCGTAATCTGGATTCTCAAAGTGTTGCCCGTCTGCACCACGTTTGAAACAAAAGGTAAACTCTCCACCGCCTTGACAACGTTTCTTGATGTTTTAGCCACTTCAACATTAATCATGGCTGGTCCTGTGAGCAAACCTGAAACGTTTTGAAGAGTATCTGAAGCCAACGCGGTGCCACGGTTAATTATTGTGACGTCCGTGCAGATCTGCTCCACTTCAAACAGCAGATGAGAGGATACGAAGACGGTCATGCCTTCCCGAGCTATGTTTTTCACCAACTCACGCACTTCTACCATACCCACTGGGTCTAAACCGAGGCTTGGCTCATCCAAAATGACCAGGTCAGGATTGTTGAGCAGTGCCTGTGCGATGCCTATTCGCTGCTGCATTCCTTTGCTGTATTTGCCGATGAGGTCGTTTTCTCTGCCTTTAAGCCCAACCATCTCGATAAGTTTGGGTATCTGCTCTTTGCGTTGCTGTTCGGTCATGCCGTACATTCGCCCGTAAATATCCAGCAGTTCCGCGCCTTTCAGGTGTTTCGGGAATTTTGGGAGTTCAGGCATGTAGCCGATGCCTAATCTGCTGTCGGCTTGTTCGTAAAATGCGTGGAAGAAACCGCCATTTGTGCCTCCGTGCAGTTCTTGTCCGAGAACTTTAACTGAGCCTTCGTCAGGTCTTAACAGTCCCACGAGAATTTTTATGGTTGTGGTCTTTCCAGCGCCATTTGGACCTAAAAAACCGTGAATAGTATTTCGCTGCACCTTTAAGTTTAGCTTGTTCACTGCGGTAAGCGAGCCGTATCTTTTAGTTAAGCCGTTAGTTTCGATAGCAAGTTCCATTTACAGAAGTTCCTCGTCAAACCTAGTTTCGCATAAGCGCATATAAGCTTTAAACCGAGTTTGTTTAAAGTCGCTCTGCATTCGCAAGGAGACTTTCCGCGTTATCCAACGCTATTTTACGAAATACTAAAACCATGACTACTGCAATAACCCCGCTTAAAACAAGACCGAGGTACAAGAAGTATTCAGGAAATGACAAAAACACCGTGGAGCTTGGCGCAATGGAACTGAAGAAGAAGTTCAGGAGAATCGGAATGGTCGGCGCGATTATAGCTAAACCTGCGAGGATGCAGACAATAAAGTTGACTATGCTCCATTTTGGCCTTATCATTCGTGACCTAGGAAAAAGTTCTCGGAAATCAGCGCCCCTTATTCCAAAAGAAAGCGAAATGCTGGTCAAGGAGACTATTAAAAATATGCCTTCAGCCAAGCCTAGAATTGCGATTTGTAAAGGAGGAACGAAAATTAAGCCACTAAGGATTGAACAAACCAAAGTTACAGTGAGACTGAAAAGAAGCACAAAGCCGTATTTTGCCCTGAATAGACTTTTGGCGGAGACAGGTGACGAATACAAGTACCATATGCTCTCTCCCTCAGAACCAGTTATCATGCTTCCTATAATCACTGCCATAAGCGTTCCTGGAAGCACAGTCATATAAGCGAACATGAAAGAAGGAAAGACGGTGGGCATCGGATTGCCAGCGCCAGTTTCTGTTCTCAGCGTGGTTAGAATTGGCATGACTATGAAGATTATTGGGAAAATGAAGATGTACATTAACTCGTGCCGTCTGGTGAAGGATTTCAAGTCTTTTCGCATTATAGCTGCCTCCACAGGAGAAAAGCCCAGCTTTCCCAAAAATCCAGTCTTTGGCGCGTATGCTCCGTGAGATAGTTTAATCGAAGGCATCTCGTACATACCAAACCGCATGTTCAGATGGGCAGCAGCAAGAAAAACGGCGCATATAAACGCTGCCGATGACAGAAGCAAAACCGTTGTTTCTAACCAAAGGCTGTTAGCAAAACTGGAAAGGGCTATTCCAAGCCACACGTAGGGAATGAACCAAAGTGCTTGTTGCCCGCCAGCAACTGTTCCGAATATGGCGAGGGGCGTTGTGTTATAGTATATTGAAAAGTAGATCAAGTAAAAGACAATTAAGGACCCGACAGACCCTAAAAGCCTAATCCACATGGTTGCGCGACCGGCAACTTTTG
>CAZWPI010000166.1:0-3678 GCA_964636055.1 uncultured Candidatus Bathyarchaeia archaeon | reverse complement strand
TTCTCCTTTAATTTGTGTGCAAAGCCCCAGCAAACCCTCCAAGCCCACGCAGAAAATCTTTCGGCGGGTCCCGAAGGAGCATTAAGATTATCATTTGAGGACAAAGCGTACTATGTCCACATCCGAGACATTCACCGAGCCTTAGATGACGCGCATTTCAAAGCGTACATTCTGAATTGCCAGAGTACACAAACGGCAACGTCTTAACCGTTAAGAAAATGTTGTGTCATAGAAGCGTTCAGAGTAGCGTGAAGTACATCCACGCGGTTCACTTTAAAGAAGACGATTATGAGATAGCGACGGCAACAACAAAAGAGGAAATCATAGAGTTAGGCAAAGCGGGCTTTGTCAAGTACGAAGAGAATAACGTATTCTACTTCTACCGTAAGCTGAAAAAGTTTAGAAGCTTGCATTGACGGCAGAAAAGTTGGTGTTTACAATAAAATAAGGAGTGTTAATTGTTTAACAAAAAATACAGATTGCCAATCAGACTCTTATCGGGAACGACAATATAAAAACCGCAACCAGAGCTACAGTTAACAGTTTCCTGTTTCTCGATAAACTGGAAACATCATCCAATGGACCAGGATGCTTAAACATGGACATGAAAACTATCAGAAATGCCATAATTATGAATTCTGTGCCTACAAGAAGCAAAAGAGCCACCGAGGCAAACGTCAAAACCAGCCGCGGCTTATCACCTGCGAGAGTGGACCTTGCCACGTGACCACCATCAAGCATGGCTGCAGGCAGCAAGTTAAGCATGGTGACGACCATGCCTGCCCATCCAGCCCAAGTTATCGGATGCAGAAGCAGCACGCCATTAGGTGGAGCATGAGGAAGCAAGTTTAAACTTGAAAAAGCTCGCGCCAGCAGAATCCAACTTGTCGGCATCAAGGTTAAGGAATCAGCGCTTGGCGGTGTGGGTGACGGGATCAAAAGCAACAGGCCGATGGCGCTGAAGATCAACGCAACTATGAACCCTGCAATAGGACCGTTGGCACCAACATCGAACAGGGCGTCTCTATTGCGCGGCAGAGACTTCTGCATTATTACAGCACCCAAGGTTCCAAGCGGCGGCGGTCCTGGAATAAAGTACGGTGAAGTTGCGTCTATATTCTTTTTGTTCGCTGTCACCTTGTGACCCATCTCGTGAATTCCGAGCACCATCAAGATGGCTGCGGAGAAGATTGCCCCGCTGACAATAGGGTTAATACCCGTTTCTGGAAAACCGATGTATCCAGTGACGAAAGTCGTGGCAACCGTGGCTAAAAGCAAAATCAAATTCGTTCTTGGGTTGCTGGGTTTTACAGGTGGCTTCGGAGCCACTGTAAGGACTACTCGACCGTCTATTTTCCGAAGGAAGGCAATTAACCCCATTCCTTCCAGAGGCTTCAGCAGCCTAAGAAAAGCTTGCTTAGTTTCTTGAGGCAATACCAAGTAATATGTAGGTGTACCTTGTTCCATTAACGCCTCTTGAATTTGGAACTCGGCGGCAACTAACTGCGTTATCTTTTCAAAATCTGTTTGCTGGAAAGTCTGCGTGTCAACAGTGTGGCTTGGAATCTCGCTCATAGCGTATTTTCCTGTAGTGTTTTTGAATTACTGATAAGGGAGGAATAGAAAAGTGTATTGCTATTTGCAAGTTATCTGAGGCACTGCTGCTTGAAGTAACCTGCGCTGATTTTCCACATGTTGCTCCAGAAGCACGGCAAACACTTTATTTACCTTTAGCATCACTCCAAACGTTGAGTTCCATGCAGATTCAAGCTTTCACTGTTGGTATGTTGTCCACTAATTGTTATGTTGTTAACTGCCCCGAAACTAAAGAAGCCATAATAATCGACCCGGGATTCGATGTTGCTCATGAAGCGGAGCAAATCATCCGTTACGTTGATGCAAGCGCGTTGGAAGTTAAGTTCATCGTCAACACGCATGGGCATCCAGACCACATTCGGGGAAACAATGTTCTAAAAAGAAAATATAGCGTACCTATTTGTATCCATGCGTATGACGCGCCTTGTCTTAATGGCTTAGGTGACAATATCTCACCAGCTAACGTTTTGCTTGAAGACAAGGGGTTGCTGAGATTTGGGCAAATGACGTTAAAAGTTTTGCACACGCCTGGGCACACACCTGGGAGCATATCCCTTGTGGGTGAAAAACTCGTCTTTACGGGTGATACGTTGTTTGCTGGGGGAATTGGCAGAACAGACTTTGCCGGAGGCTCTGATCGTGACATGAGACTTTCTTTAAAAAAACTGATGTGCCTTCCAGAAAATTACGTTGTGTACCCAGGGCACGGGGATGTTTCAACGATAGGCGAAGAAAAGCGCTTTAATCCTTTCTTGCGATGGCTGTGACTGCGGGTTTTTCCGTCGTACGCTTTTTTTGATTTTGTTCTGGTGTGTATTCTGATTTTGTTTTGGAATATGTAGTTGTGTTTAACATGTCTCCAATATTATCTATTGAGACGTAATATTTAATAGACTGGGCTCTCAAAGTACACTAACGGAGAATCAGTGATGCCAAAACTACGCCTCAAACAGTCCCTATCGGGTTTAAAAAACCTGAAAAAAATCAAAATCAACATTCGTTTTAAGAAAAAAGAACAACAACTACCCATTCCTCCGCCTCCGCCAAAACCAATACCGAAGGGACTTAAAGTAATAGAAAAATACCCATTATACGAGCCCTTCTCGCACGTCGTAATAGTCCAAAATCCAAAAACAGGCGAACACCAATACATCCTCGACGAACTTCAGCTAGATCCACTTGAAAAAGGCGTTTATGACCGCATTTTAGAAATATTGCTTGCTGAAATTGAATCTCCAAAAGAGGAAATCGCCGACCCCCGGAAATTCTTCGCAGAAGAAGCCAAAAAAATAGTCGACAAGTACCGAATAAGCTTAGGCTGGCTTCCCGACGTTTCATGGTACAAAATTCTTTACCACGCGGAAAGAGATCTTGTCGGATTCGGCAGAATTGACCCGTTAATGCGGGATCCAAACATAGAAGACATTTCATGCGACGGAGTATTAAAGCCAGTTTATGTATGGCACAGAAACTACGAGAGCATCGAAACAAACCTTGAATTCCCAAACGACGAAGTCCTCGACAACACGGTCGTCAAACTCGTGCACATGGCTGGAAAACACGTCAGCACAGCCTTCCCAATAGTCGACGCGTCTCTCCCAGGCAAACACAGGCTCGCAGTAGCTTACAGACGAGAAATTACACCGTTCGGAACGGCTTTCACTATAAGAAAATTCAGAGAAGACCCCTACTCAATAATAGACCTAATCAACATCGGCACGTTCTCGGAAGAAATGGCTGCTTACTTCTGGATGTGCCTCGAAAACAGGGCTTCAATAATGGTCCTTGGTGGGACAGCAGCAGGCAAAACAACCGCGCTAAACACTTTAGCCTGCTTGATCAAGCCTGGAAGCAAAATCATCACCATTGAAGAAACTGCAGAGCTTAACCTACCTCATGACAACTGGGTTTCACTCATTGCCCGCCAAAGTTACGGATTAGGCGGAAGCGGCGTAGGCGAAGTAAGTCTATTCGACCTTGTTAAGACTTCAATGCGGCACCGCCCCGACATAATGATCGTGGGCGAAGTCAGAGGCAATGAGGCATACGTTCTCTTTCAGGCTTTGGCTACAGGACACGGCG
>CAZWPI010000165.1:0-3705 GCA_964636055.1 uncultured Candidatus Bathyarchaeia archaeon | reverse complement strand
AAGTTCACTGCCCTTGATTGCGCCCATGCCAGGTGCCATTGAATGGCTGATTAGGATGAAGGCTTCGGGACTGGCGAATCTCATCAGCTTGGTCATGGTGCAGGGTTTTTTAATTTGCGAAGAGGGGCAAACTTCCGGCATTGCACATTTTTCTACGCAATCGTGGTCTCTGTTGAAGCTTACAACGAGTTTTCCTCTTCCCGCTTGCAGGACTACAACTTCAGGCAATCTGGGGAGTATGGTGTTTATTGCTTCGCTCCAGGGTACCAAGTCAAACTTGATTTTAACCATGTCCGCTGCTATATGCACGGGAGCGGTGGGAAAAACGTATTCGGGCTTGATGTCGTCTATCAATTCCAATACTTTTGGGAGTCCACCGTGGATGAAGTATTCTCCTTTCTTGTCGATGCGTTCAGAGGTTTTTAGTCCGAACCGCTTGACCGCGGGGCAGTTTGGGTCTTTATCCACCAGCACGAACCCTCGTTCATTCTTTCTAAGGTATTCGACAGCTGCACACCCGTATTTTCCGCCTCCAACAATGATATCCATTTTTGCCCACTTCGCGTGCTGAAGCCCTAATTAGCTGGGATAGGTCAGCCAGACACGTTATAAAACTTTACCTGAAAAGCGGAAAAAGCAAGCTGACAAAGAACAGCCATCTTTTAGCAGTTGCCCTTTTTCCGGGGTTTACCATAAGATTATAATAGTTTGCTGATTGAGGAGAATTAAGCAGTTGGGCGTCATGGTTCAAACAAGTCTGTGCGTTGTCACCCACACCTTTCTGCCTCATGTTGGCGGTATAGAAAGGGTTGTTTACGAACAGTGCAAGCGGCTAATGCGGAAACAGTTTGAACCCATGGTGTTGACACATAGAAATTACACGGAAAAAAATTACGTTTTTGACGGAATAAGAGTTCAATGCTACGATTCGGTGAACATCGGATTTAGACTAGGGATTCCGTACGCCATTCCACAGATTACCAGCCTCAAAACTTTTTTGAAAACGGTCAAATCCAACGATCTCATACACGTGCATGGTCACCCGTACTTATCGTCGTTTCTTGCCGCTAAAATCGCAAAGAGGTATGGGAAGCCGTTGGTTCTTACTCAGCACAACACTTTCATAGAATACAACAATTTTTGGGACGATATAGAAAAGCTGAATGATCTTGCGATTGGAAAGCAGGTGCTTAAGGAAGCTGACAAAATAATCGTGGTTAGCAACGCTACAAGGAACTACGTTTTGAGTTTAGGAGCAGACCCCGAAAAAATAGAAGTGGTTCACAACGGTGTTGACCTAAATCGTTTCAAGCCCTTAACTGGAATTAGAGATGAAATGAGGAAAAAACTGGAAATCCCACAGGACTCAAGCGTTGCTCTAACGGTAAGAAGACTCGTATACAAAAATGGAATTGACACGTTAATTGAAAGCGCAAAAATCGCTATTAAAAAGAACCCGAGATTGGTCTTTATTGTAATCGGCAAAGGACCAGATTTTGCGGAGGTCAAAGAAAAAATAGTACAGTTAGGAATGCAGAGAAATTTCAGGCTTATGGGTTTTATATCAGATGAAGATTTGCCATTTTATTACAACGTTGCAGACTTTTTCGTTTTGCCCTCTAAGTCTGGAGAGGGCTTGCCTCTTGTTGCGCTTGAAGCCATGGCTTGCGGAGTGCCAGTAATAGCCACAAACGTCGGAGGCACATCAGAAGTCATGAATGAAAATTATGGAAAACTGGTGCCGCCTAACGCTCCTGATTCTCTTGCGGAAGCAATACTGGAATTTTCTCACAGGGACCTATCAGCCCTCAGAAAAGACCTGCGCACAATGATCAAGCAAAAATACAGCTGGGACAAAAACGTGGAAAAACTTGTCGAAATATACGAAGAGCTTATTTAACTCAGATGTCAGAAACAATATAAATTTCACTGCGGAGAACTATCAAGCCTTGACATTAAAAGTAGAAATGGTTTCGGTGGTAATTCCAACACTCAACGAAGCAGGGAACATTCTTGAAATATTAACAACTATTGAGAAAGAATTAGCGTATCCTAAAGAAATAATCGTCGTAGACGGAGATTCAACGGACGGAACAAAAGAAATCGTTAAAGACAAAAGTTTTTGCAAACTCATCATAGAGCCTAGACGCGGCTACGGACTTGCTCTAAGAACAGGAATTAAACATGCTAAAGGCGACGTTGTAGTCATGGTTGATGGCGATGGAACCTACGAAGTAAAACACATTAACATTTTGCTGGAAGCGATGATAAAGAATGATGCAGAACTGTGTCTAGCTACGCGGATGTATGATCCGAATAAAGCCATGGGATTTATGAATTTTGTTGCTAACAAAATAATAACGTTTTGTTTCGACTTTTTTTACTCGCAGTTTCTTAGTGATTCTCAGTCGGGTTTTAGGGCGATATCCCGTTCGGCGATTGAAAAAGTTGATTTAGATCAGGATGACATGGCGTTCGCCACAGAAATGTTGGTGCAGTTCGCCAAGAAAGGCTTCAAAATAATTGAAGTTCCCTCAGTTTACAAAGCAAGAAAATATGGAAGGACTAAACTCAGAAGAGTTAAGTCTGGGATTGAAATATTCACTACTATGGTTAAGGGATTTACAAAGTGAAAATAGCTTCAGAAACAAAGAGAAGCCTTGGCAAGAACCTAAGGCTAAACAATAAGGGTTCCAAAGTTGCCGTTGCAGTAGTGGTCATATTTGTTTTCAGTCTACTCATAGGCTATTATTTCGTTTCGAGACTTCCGCCAACTGGATACACCACAATTTACCTGCTTAATTATCCACAGAAAAAAGCGGCGGATTATCCTGAACTTCTAGTCATTAACGACAATAACACGTTTAACGTGTGGGTTGTAGTTGAAAATCACATGGGCACGAGGCAATCTTGTGAAGTTTTGCAAAAAGTGATTAAAGGTCCGATTCCTTCATTTCCAGTTGAAACAAATGCTGAGAAGAACTATACACAAACGCTAGAAAACGGAGAGTCGTGGGAAACTTTGGCGACAGTTTCAATAAACGAAACCGGAAGTTACTCGGTGATATTTGAGCTATGGATTTATGATGGAACAGGAGCACTTCAGTTCTCTCAAAACTATTGCGTTTTGAACATAGATGTTGTAAACCAAACCTAAAATTTAGGCTGTTGTCTGCCGTGAAACATATTCTTCTTCGGTGTCTATTCTGTGGACATTGTTGTACGCGCAGAAAGGTATAATTTTCAGGTCTGGAGTAACATAGTGCACCACGCATCTTCTAACGCGGTTCACATCAAAGGTGTATTGGTCCATGAAAGCCATGCAGCCAAGAAGGAAAATTCGACGCCGCAAATTGGCAAGCGACTCATAAGAAGGGGAGATGTGCATTTTGAGAATGGTTTTCATTAAGGTGAAGATGCCGATTTCTTTAGTGACTAGAGGCCAGTTTAAAGATTGTATGGAAGCCAAAAACAGCGATGACAGAAGAGAAAATCTTCCTTTGGACTCAACAGATTGCGCCGTTTTTTGAAGGATGCGGAAGAACCTTTCGAAGTTGACGAAGTGGTTAATGGGAATGATTGTTGATTTTTTCGACACGTACATCCAGTTTACTAGACCGCATTGGGGACTACATGAAAATAGAGGCCAAGGCTTTTTCATAAATTTGCTCATAACCATTATCGGGGAAGTCATCACTGACAGGG